>NZ_JBHEVC010000002.1:0-501186 GCF_041925235.1 Flintibacter sp. P01028 | reverse complement strand
CGGCTCAATCTCTCATAAAGGGCGGTGATTTTACCGTTGCCTAATTTCTTGGGTTTCATGGGAACGCTCCTTTCTATAGGTGATTTCTTATCCCCCTTTCACAGCATATATCTTCCGTAAAGGCTTTGGGCGGGGAAGTGAAATGCTCCGTGATGACAGCCTCCGCACTCTCAAAGGTCTGTCCCTCGGCAAAGTCAGGCAGATCACTGCCGCTGTCCTCGTCCGTCTGCTTTTCCTTCAGGGAGGAACGGAAAACCCGGTCGATCTCCAGCCAGCCTTCGGAAAGGATATGTTTCCCCCTCGCCGTGAAGGAATGGCCGCCGCACTCAAATGTGGCCGTAACCGTTTCATACACATAGGGCTCCGCCGCCGCGCAAAGCAGCTTGCAGCAGACCAGCAAAAGAAGGTTCCTCTCACCCACAGGCAGCCCCTTGATATCCGCCTTTTCCATCTCCATTGTGGGGATGATGGCGTGATGGTCGGATACGTCCTTGTCTGGAATCATGGTCTCTACCAGCGGGAAGAAGGAACTGCACCCGTCAAAGGGCGGCACCTTCGCCGCCAGGTGGATCACACAGGAGGCCGTTTCCGCCATGTCGGAGGTGAGATACCGGCTGTCCGTCCGGGGATAGGTCAGCAGCTTCTTTTCATAGAGGCCCTGGGCATAATCAAGGGTCTGCTTCGCCGTGTAGCCAAACATCCGGTTCGCCTCCCGCTGCAAGGTGGTCAGGTCATAGAGCTTCGGGGGCTGCTCTTTTTTCTGCTCATGGGAAACGGAGGTGCAGATCACAGAAGCGCCGGCACAGGCGGCCTTGACCTGTTCCGCCTCCGCCGGATCAGCGATCTTCTCCGAAACCGCCTCGGCCCCGTCCACCTTCAGCCGCACATGATGGTATTTCTCCTTCTGGAAGCTGCTGATCTTCCAGTCACGGTCCGCCAGCATTGCAAGGGTGGGTGTCTGGACGCGTCCCACGTTCAGGGTGCGGTGGTAGAGGACGGAGAAAAGCCGGGTGGCATTGATCCCCACCAGCCAGTCCGCTTTCTGCCTGCAAAGGGCAGACTGATACAGGGTCTCGTACTCCACGCCGGGCCGGAGGCCGGAAAAGCCCTCCCGGATCGCCGTATCCTCCATAGAGGAAATCCAAAGACGGTAGATGGGCTTATGGCAGCCCGCCATTTCATACACCAGCCGGAGGATCAGCTCCCCTTCACGGCCTGCGTCACAGGCGTTCACCACCGCCTCCACATCCGGGCGGCCCATCAGGGAGCGGAGGTTTTCAAAGGCATCCTCCTTGCCGGGGGCGATCACATACCGGAAGGGCTCCGGCAGGATCGGGAGGTCGTCATAGCGCCATTTCTTAAACGCCTCGTCATAACCCGCCGCATCCAGCGGGGATACCAGGTGGCCTACACACCAGGAAACGATCAAACCGTTTCCCTCATAAAAGCCATCGGCCCTGGATTTCGCACCCAGGGCCGACGCGATACTTTTTGCTACACTCGGTTTTTCCGCGATAATCAGCTTCATTCCGTTTCCTCCGTTTCATCTTCATTCAGATATTCTTCTTCATCCTCCAGGTCGAGATCATCCAAATCAGACGGTACTTTCTTTCCCTGCTTCGGTTTCAGCACCAGGAAATAGGCCGCCGCACCGCCACCAGCCGCCAGGATCAGCAGCACCGCCAGAAGCGCACCGGCCCCGCCCTTCTTTTCGTCCACAGGTTCTTCCGGCACGTCAGGCTCCGGTTCGGTGTCGGTGACAGCCTCTTTCCCGGTACACTCGCTCATATTGTTTTTGCACACCGGGCAGGAGGTATCCACGGCCCCGGTCACACATTTATCCGTGCAGGTGCAGACAATGGGCGTCTCCGCCGCCTGTTCCCCATCCATGAGTGCCAGAAGGTCGGCTTCATCCACCTGGTTCAGGAAGTGGACGGTTTCTTCTCCCTTGTCGTCCCGGTCAATAATCAGATAAAACACATTGCCGCTTTTGGTCTCCACGGTGATAAACTGTTTGCCGCTTCCGGTAGCGCTGCCGATATCGTCAATCAGCGTCAGGTTCCCGTCCGGGGTCAGGGCGGCGCTGCCCCCGCCGCCTGTGAACAGCTCCAGTAGAGAAGCAATTTCATTCTCGCTGATGGAGAGGGAGAAGCTGTCCTCATCGGTATCCTCCGCTTCGGTGACGGTCAGATAGTCGGAGTGGACATAGCCCACACGCTCCGGCAGAAGCACTTTGATCCAGTCGCCATCCTTCCCGATGACCTCCACCGTTGTCCCGTTGGGAAGCTGGGTAAAGGCGGTATGGTCAAGCCCTGCCCCGGTACGGACATTCAGTCTGCCGCCGTTGGTGGTCACGGTGCCGGTCCGGTTCGCTCCCTCCGTGTCGCTGGAAGTGATCTCGATACCGTCCTCAGTCACAGTGATATTCGCCTGGGCGCCGGCCAGAGCGGAAAACAGGGTGGCGATATCATCCTCCGTCAAAGCGGAAAGGTCCGTGTCCTGATTCTCCACTTCGGTGGTCTCTGTATCCGGCTCCAGACCTCCCGTGATCTCATTCTCCGTGTCGCCGCCATAGGCAAAAGCGGTCACGGAAAAGGCACCCACGCACAACATAAGCGCCAGAAAAGCGGCGGTCAGCCGCAGCATGGTTTTATTCCTCATGTTCAAAATCCTCCGTTTCCTCATTCTCAACCTCCGCGTCGCTGTCCGCCGCCATCATATCCTCCGGCAGCGTGATCAGGCCGCTGGCATAGGCTTTCAGGAAAACGGTCAGCTCCCGGTTATCCATCTTCACGGCTTTCACCATGCGGACAATCTCCAGGTTTTCTTCCTCTGCAAGCTGCGCCTCCAATGCCCGCTGCTTTTTCTGCAGCTCTGCTATCTTGTCCTTCTTTTTCGCAATATCATTGCGGATTTTCTCAACAGTTGCCATGTGTGCAAAACTCCTTTCATTTTTAGGGCAGATGCCCAAAACTGTAATAATGGGTCTGCCAATAGGTCGTATTGATATTCGCATAGGAAATCGGCGATCCACAATGGATCATCATTCCACCGCCCACATAGATACCCACATGGGAGACGCCGGGGGTGTCATAGGTCCCTACAAAGAAAATCAGGTCGCCGGGCTTTGCCTGGGAACTGGATACCGGAGTGCAGATGTTGTATAGCCCTTGGGCGCCCAGCCGCCCCACATTCCATCCGCTGTGATTGATGACCCAGGACACGAACCCGGAGCAGTCAAAGGATGTGGAGGGGGACGAACCGCCCCACACATACGGATATCCCAGGTACTTTTCCGCCTCGGCTATCATGGCCGCAAAGGTTTCGTCCTCCAGGGCATCCGGGGGAATATCGTAATAGGTGGGCTCCTGCAAAGTGGAAGCGTTGGGGTACTCCGCTGTACCGAACAGGTCCGACCGGTTCCCCAGAGTAGACATATAGGTGGCGTACAGGGAAAGCTGGTCCTCATTCATCATGTAGACCGGCAGGTGGGACAGGTCGAAATTCTCCAGGGTCATGTTGCAGATGTAATAGTTATAGGGCACCTCCACGTCGTACTCATTGCCCTCGCTGTCCGTTCTGGTTTCCGTCCGATAGCGGACCTCCACTGTCACGGTCTGGGTCAGGGTGTATTGCCGGTCAAAGAGCATCTGAAGCTCTGCCTGTACGTCACCGATAGTAAATTCTCCTTCATGGAAAGCTGACAGAATGGAGATCAGCACATAGGGGTCATGGCCGATCTCGTCCAGATCGAAGCGGTATTCATCATAGCCTGGATGGTAGGACTCATAATTGTCCAGCTCATTTTGAAGTTCTGCCTCCATATCCGCATATGCTGCCTCCGCCGCCAGCATATCCGCGTCCTCCGAAAGATAGGAGGACAGGAACACGCCGCTGACGCCAGAGCCGCCCATCATGGAGCAGGAGGACATCCCGCCAAACAGTAGCCCCACGCAAGCACCGATACCCACTATCAGCAGGACCGCCCGGCTGTGGTTCTTCACATAGAGGAAAGTCTCCTTGAAGGCGTCCTTCGCCTTCTGCGCCGCGCTCTTTGTGGCGGCGGCGGTATTCTTCGCCGTTTTTTCGGCCTGGCGGATCTCCTTTGCGTAGTTCCTCTGGATACGCTTCTTTTGCAGATACCGGGAGACCGGGTTGGAGGCGGCCAGGGCTGGATCGTCATGGAGCGCCTTTTGGTAGAGGAAATCCGCGTTGGCCTTGATGGAGGCCTGCTCCGCCTTAACCGCGTCCCGCCAGGGCTTCATGCGGTGCTTCCGGACAGCGGAGCGGACCTTATTGCCGCCATAAGCTATGCCTTGCTCCGCCAGTTCCTCGCCTTTATGCCCAGCCTCCACACCCACATTTTCATGCTCCACCTTGTGGACCTCGCCGTGGACGGTGGCTTTTAATTCCTGCACCGGCCGGGAAAGAGGATTGTGCCGCAGGTGACCATTGGGCTTTTTCTCCACATCCTCAAAGTGAAGCTTGGTTTTGCCTTTACCCGCTGTCTCGTCAAAGCCCCGCTCGGTTTTCAGAACCTTCTTTGTCGGAATGGCGGCCTTCGCCGCGTCCAGTTGATCCGCCGCCCGCTCAGATCGTCGGATAGCTTTCTGCAAATCCGGGGCCGCCCGTTCTTCATCGGTGAATTGCAGACGGGAGGAAGGGCGTTGTCTTACGTTCGAACCTTCCCGGATGGTTTGGGTATCGGCCTTAACAGCCTTTCTCGCTTTGTGCCGCCCATGCCCAGAAGCAACACGCTCCGCCACGGCCTCCGCCGTAGCGGTTGGTTCTTCGGAAGCGGAGAGATCAACTTCCGCCTCCCGGCCGCTGATATTTGTAATCTCACCCGTAGCAAGGTTTTTTGTCACAGCGCCGTCATGGGTCATTTTCTGCGTGACCTTATCCGGCGCTTTCATTTCCTTCATCGTGGATCACCTGCCTTTCCATAAGGGCAAATCTCGTAACAGTTCCCGGTCTCAATCGCAGCAATATATTGAAAGATCGGGTACGCCTGGGGAGGGCAGACCGCGTTCCCCAGGGTTTTGAGCCGCAATGCCCTCCCATCCATGCGCTCGGTCATGCGGGGGATGCCATCGGGCTCCCGGTCCCAGAGGATACGTCCGTCCATCCCTGGGGGAAGCCCATCAGCCATTCCACCCAATCCGGGTTCAGCGCTGCCGTGTCCGACAACGGTCGCTCCTGACGGATCACCTGTGCTGACAGGTTGGAGGACGGAGATTGGTTCCGAAATGCCGTTGGCTTCAAGGTGGAACGGTAGCCCTCCGACGCTGCCGGAGTCAGATAAAACACCGCTGCTGACAGGGACAGGCTCCAGATGGAACCGTTCTTGTTTCTCTTGCGGAAAATCCCATTGTCGGACAGAAACACATCCAGGTTGGCCGCGTCCCTGCTTGTCCCCTTGTCGGAGGCAAGGGGCGTGGGAAACATCAGCCGCGACGATAAAAGTTCGCTGGCGCTCATGCCATGCGCCGACGCCGCAAGCCGGAAATACGAATGGGAGAACAGCGTAGCCCGCTTTTGCCAAGTCAAAAATCGTTTTGTCGAGCCCCATATTGATGAAGCCAGCAACATTTTCCCCAAGCACCCAACGGGGCCGCAGCTCGGTAATAACTCTGCACATTTCCGGCCACAAGTAGCGGGCATCCGCAAAACCCTTCCGTTTTCCTGCGGTGGAAAAGGGCTGACAGGGAAATCCACCGGAAATGACGGTGACTGTTTCAAGTCCTGTTTTCTCAAAAAACGCCTCCTTCGTGAAAGTCGTGATATCCCGGAACCTGGGGACTTCCGGCCAATGCGTCTCCAAGACGGAGTACGGAAAGTCCGCCCATTCGCATTGACAGACGGTTTGGAACCCGGCGGCCTCCGCCGCCAAGTCCAGGCCGCCTATGCCAGAAAACAGGCTCACATGTGTCAATTTAGCTTCGATATTGTTGTTCACCCCCTGATTTTGGGCATAAGAAAACCCGCTTCAGTTTGTGAAGCGGGTTTTACTCAATATCAACTTATAGTGGTTTTACTACTCGCTCACCTTTTAAGAATGTAATCGAGTAGTAATATTTTTCAAGTGGGACAAATACGCCGTTTTGCTCAGCAAACTCTTTGAGATACCGATTACAGGTAGACTCCCATGCATACACTTCAATATTCCATCCTAATTTATGAATACGCTGCAAGTCTGCCAAAAACCCTTTTCCCAAGGCACCGCCCGAACCGTCTCCTGTCAACAGAACCATAGTGCCGGGAGAGTTATCCAAAGCCACGCGGAACATATTTGTCTGAAGAGACATATCTACGCTGTCTTGCTCTTTACCATCCGCCGTTTTATCCAATAGCGTCATATCAATCCCCAGCTTTTTTAGATAAGCCCATAAATCGTCCGACGGAGGTGGTACACTACCTGCAGCATATGCACCTTCAACAGTGCGTCCATTTCGTGCTAACTCAAATAGATTTTTGAAATATGTTCGATATAGTTCACGCTGTTTGCCTGGCTCAATCATTGGGAAAACCGTATCCAAACCCGAATAGTGAATATTAGAATTATCCCAAAATAGGTACATCAATAAACACCCTTTCTCTTATAGTATAGTCATTATACCATATTTAGCTACTAATGGAAGCTTCAAATTATCAATCATTCATAACTTCGCCGGGTTTGGTGGTCATAATGCTGTAAAGCTCATTGTCCTTGGGGAAGTCATCCACAAAGGGGAGGATCACGTTCCCGAAGAAGATCAGGCCCTCGCCGGGGCCCGCGTTGCTGATATGCGCCGCCTGTTGGTTGGAGATATTCAGGCGTTCACAGAGTATTTTGCGGTCGCCGCTGGCCTGGTTCAGAAGATAGATAAAATCGCTGTTTTCAAAGATATTCTCAATCTCTGGGGAGGCCAGCAGGTCCTTGATGTTCTGGGTGATGCCCGTGGGGATGCCGCCCCATTTGCGGAAGCGTTTCCAAATCTCCACGCTCCAGGAACCGACCTCTCCCCGCAACAGAAGATGGAACTCGTCCACATAGTAGCGGGTGGCTTTGCCCTCGCTCCGGTTGACGGTGACGCGGTTCCACACCTGGTCCTGAATGACCAGCATTCCCAAGTTTTTGAGCTGCTTTCCCAGTTCCTTGATATCAAAGCACACAAGACGATTATTGATATCTACGTTGGTACGGTGGTTAAAGACATTCAGACTGCCATGCACATACAGCTCCAGGGCGGCGGCGATCCGCTGTGCCTCCGGCTCCGGCTGCTGCTTGATTTCGTCGTAGAGGTCGCCCAGGATGGGGACATTCTCCGGCTTCGGGTCAGCCAGATATGGACGGTAGACAGTACGCACCGCCCGGTCGATCACCGTCTTTTCCACCGGCTCCAGACCGTTGCGGCCACCTGCCGCCAGCTCACAGAAGGACAGGATAAAATCGGATTTCAGAGCCAGCGGGTTGTCGTCCTCGGAGTAGTTGAGGTTCAAATCCATCGGGTTCACATACTGGCTGCTGGTTGGGGATATCTTGATGACCTGCCCGCCCAAGCGGTGGACCAGGGGGAAATACTCTGCCTCCGGGTCGCAGATGATAATGTCGTCCTTCGTCACCAGGAACACGTTGAGGATTTCCCGCTTTGCGGAAAAGCTCTTGCCGCTGCCCGGCGTACCCAGGATCAGGCCGTTGGGCGTCTTTAGCTGCTTTCTGTCCGCCAGAATCATGTTTCCGGAGGTGGCGTTTAAGCCGTAATACAGCGCCTCGCCGCCCTGGAAAAGCTCCTGGGAGATGAAGGGAACAAAGATCGCCACGGAGGAAGTGGTAAGCCCCCGCTGGATGTTGATCTGATTGATCCCCAAGGGGAGAGCCGACACAAGGCCCTGCTCCTGCTGGAAGTCCAGCCGCACCAGATGGCAGTTGTGCTTCTGCGCCACGGAGGAAGCCCGGAAGATATCATTCTCTAATCTTTGCTTCGTGTCCGCCACGTTCACCACCAGAAAGGTCATCAGGAACATCCTTTCATTCCTGGTCTGCAAATCCCGGAGGATGTTCTTTGCCTCGCCCGCGTAGGTGGCGATATCGGAGGGGATGATATCCAGATCGAACCCTTCCCGCGCCGCCCGCTTCTGGGCGTCGATCTTCATACTGTCCAGGTCGGTGATCTTGCGCTTGACCGTCTTGATTGCCTCATTCTGGTCCATGCTCCGGATATGGACGCTTACAAAAATGGTGCTGTCCGTATCCAGGAGGTCAGCCAGCACCCGGTCATTGAGCTCCGGTGCCGTGATCTGCAAAAAGCTCACCGCCCCGAATTTCCCGCCCATCCGGAACCGCCTGGCCTCCCCGAACCGGAAGGAAGAAGGCACGATGAAGTCCTTGACCGACAGGCCGGAGGGCGCCAGCCACTCCCATGCAAAGGAGAACCGTTCCCCGTCCGGGTGGAGGACGCCATGCAGCACCGCCAGCCATTCCTTCCCGTCCAGGGCCTCCGCCAGCGCGCCCATTGCCTTAAAGTAATTCAGCGCGTCCAGGGTGATCCGGGAGAACCGCGCCCTGGCCTCCTTGATGTTCTTTGCTTCAATGGTCAGCACCAGGAACTTTGTCTTGACCATGCCGTTGTTGCCGTGTTCCAACTGCCTCCGGAGCATATCCGTATAAAGGGCGCGCACCCCATCGAAGCGGTCCCCCTGGGCGGCGATCTCAATTCTTTTGCGGAAATCCGCCTTGTTCACCTTCCGGCACACAAGGGACAGCTCCATGCCGATGGAAGCGTCATGGGCGTTATACATATCGCACAGGGCTTCAAAGATGGCGGTCTGGTCGTCCTTCTGGGCGAGCTGGTAATTCACATCCTCAAACTCAATGCACCGGCTCCATGTGGTATCATCCAGCCGGCACAGCCCGTCCGGGTACATCTGCCGGAAGGGTAAGGTGTCCTGGGCCGAATGGGGCTTACCGTCACCCCTGGCCGTTTCGATGATCCTTCGGATTTCCCGCTTTTCAGCGGCGGTCAGCTTTACCTTCCCGGCTGCCGGTTTTGCCTGCGGTTCTTGCTTTTGCTTTCTGAACAATGGCCTTCACCTCCTTTTCCGTCTGAATCTGCCGCTCCACGGCGGCATAGAAGTTGTTTGTCATATAAGGCCGCTCCTTCGGACGGAGAAAGACCGTCTGGATGATCTGGCCTGCGATCACCTCCAGCGGCTGCCCGTTCTTCTCATACATGGCGAGCAGGAACAGGGGCAGCATAACCACGATCATGCAGACCGTGGCGGTGCTGGAATTGACCGTCCTTCGGAGCAGAAAGAAAAGCGGTACTCCAATGAGCGCCGCCGTTCCAAAACACACAAGCTGCCGCCTGGTCAGCCCAAACAGCACCTTGCTTTTTACTTTTGTCAGGTCCTTCGGGACCGTTACATATGCCAAGCTATCAAGCCTCCTTTAATGCGCCCCGAACAGACTCTTTGAGAGGCTGCCGGTCTTGAATAATGCGAAGCACAGAAGCACTGTGTACCCCATGCAAGCCCAAATCGCCCCGGAGAGGTGCCCGGAGGTGGAGATGGTCTGAACCAGCACCGAGTAGATACCCACGCACACCATGATTAGAAACGCCTGGAAAGCCAGGGCGAACAGGGACTTCAAATAGTTCTGTCCGGTATGGCTCCAGTCACGGTTGGTCATCGTGGCAAGGGGGATCGGTCCAATGGAGGTGGTCAAATATACCTCGATCATCCGGCCGTAGATGACCAGCATGATGCAGATGGAAAGGGCGTTCATGGTCAGACCCACAAAAAGGGACTGGAACCACAGCCCGAACAGTTCTCCTGTCCCCATGGCTCCAAGCTGCGCCTCCATATCCGTAATAACGGAATTGACATCAATGGAGGTTTCCCCGATGATGACCCCGGCGCTTTGGTTGACCACATGCTGCCCAATATCGAAAATTCCCATGACGATGTTCCAGGTATTCGTTACGATCAGCACCGCACAGAAGGTTTTGAATATCCACTTGAAGAACATCCAGGTATCCACGTCGTGCATGTTGTTTTTCTCTGTCACAAGCTGGATCAGCTCATAACACATAACAAACGTCAGGATAACCCCGGCAATCGGGACGATCACCGTTTCGGAGAGGTTGCGGATCATGGAAAAGACGCCGCTGTTCCATGCCAGCGGCGTCTGTCCCACTTCTCCGGCGATCTCGCCTACTTTGGTATTCACCGTATCGAACATGCCCGACAGGTTCCCCGTGATTCCCTCGATGAGCAGCCCACGCAGCCATTCATCGAGCTTGTCGAGTATGCCGCCCATAAGCGATCACGCCCCGGTCACTTAACCGAACAAACCAGTGAGCAGAGGCACTAGGGTAATACCGATGAGCGCAACACCGCCGCCCGCCATGAGCTGCTTCATGCCCTGGCTCTTTGCTGATGTGCGATAAAGAAGTAATAGAAGTGTAAAAAAATTTTGCCGTTCCTATCCGGCACTTGGCCATTGTGTCGGATAGGTCGGGCGTTAGGCTTCGGGCAAGTCAATTTTGCCGACAAAGCTGTAATAAATCTCAATGTCCTGCCTGCGGGTGCCGTTCTCGTCATAGCTGCACTCATGCACGACGATTTTCTCAATCATTTCCCGCAAGAGGGTGGGTGTCAATTCCTCAAAGGCAAGGTGCTTGCGGACAATCCCCATGAATTTCTCGGCGTTAACGGTGGCCGCCTGCGACTTGTCCAGTTCCGCCTGCAATGCGGCGGTGCGGTCTTTCAGTTCCCGCTGCTCCTGCTCATAGTCTGCCGACAGTTCCATGAAACGCTCGTCGCTGATTTTGCCGTTCACATTGTCCTCATACAGCCGCTTGATAATGCGGCTCACTTCGGCAATCCGCTCCTGCGCCTGTTCAAGCTGCTTGGTGGCTGCGGCGGTCTTTCTCTTGCCGCCGATTTCGTTCTGCTGGATCAGCAGCTTTACAAAACGGCTCTCGTGCCTGGCAGCATACTCCGTCACTTGCCGGAGATTGGAGAGGACACCGGCGGTCAGCAGGTCGGTGCGGATAAAGTGCGCCGTACAGTCGCGGGTGCGCTTCTTGTAGCTGCCGCAGATGTAACAGTCCTGCTTGCGGTTCTTGTTCTGATACCGCTGCTGGTACATCACATGGCCGCAGTCGGCGCAGAACAGCATACCAGAGAACAGCCCCACTTCGTCATAGCGGTTCGGGCGTTTGCGCTGCTTGCGTAACTCCTGCACACGCTCCCATGTTTCCGTGTCAATAATCGGCTCATGGTGGTTCTCAAAAATGGCCTGCTTCTCAATGGGATTTTCTACGCTGTGCTTGGTCTTGTAAGAGGGCTTTTCCGTCTTGAAGTTTACCAGACAGCCGGTGTACTCCCGGTTTTCGAGGATATGAACGACGGTGTTCGTCGCCCATTTACACTCATAGCCGGGGTGGTAGCGGCGTGTGCTGCCTGTCCTGCGGTATTCCAGCGTCCCCGGCGTGGGGATTTGCTGTTCCGTCAGCATACGGGCAATCTTGGTCGGGCCGTTCCCCGCAAGGCAAAGCTGGTAAATCTGCTGGACAACCGGCGCGGTTTCCTCGTCAACGATATAGTTCTCGTCCTCGTCCATGAGGTAGCCATACACCGGCTTGCTGGTAACGGGCTTGCCGCTCATGCCTTTTGCTCTTTTAACTGCCTTGATTTTCTTGCTCGTATCTCTCACCAGCCATTCGTTGAACAGATTTCGCAGAGGGGTAAAATCATTGTCCATGCCGCCGTTTGCGCTGTCCACATTGTCGTTGACAGCGATAAAACGCACGCCCTTTTGAGGGAACAGCATTTCCGTGTAAAACCCTACCTGCAAGTAGTTTCGCCCTAACCGGCTCATGTCCTTGACAATGACCGTACCAACTTTCCCGGCTTCAATGTCCGCAAGCATGGCTTGAAATCCGGGCCGCTGGAAGTTCGCGCCGGAATAACCGTCGTCGGTGTACCAGCGCAGATTGGTAAAGCCGTTCTGTTTTGCGTAGGTTTCGAGTATCCTTTTTTGGTTCGATATGGAATTACTCTCGCCTTGCAGCTCGTCCTCATGGGACAATCTCGGATAAAGGGCGGTAATGAGGTTTTGGGTGGCTTGTCTTAACATAAAATCCTCCGTTTCCGACAGCCAGCCCCACTATTCCGTGGTTTCATTGTACCACGGAACAGCGGGGGCTGTACAGCGGCAAAAGCGTTAAATTTGCTTCTTTACAGTCGGTCAAATTGCCGGTTTTTGCGTAGCAGCGGCTTCCGCTTCCAGTACCCGCGCCATTTTGTCGGCGGCGGTGGTCGTGGTATCTTTCTTGAAATAGCCGGACACGACAAGGACGGAATTGCCCATGCGGATTTCCGTCACGCAGTCGGGGCGGCGGGCGGTGCGGGTGTCGTGCTGCTTGTTATCTGCCATAGGCAATACTCCTTTCAGTCGGTAATCAGTTTCTTCATGCTCTCCATTTTCCGCTTGGCGGTTTCCTGCCGGAAGTTGTCGCCGGTAAAGCGTACCGGGACGCACATGGAAAGCAGCCGGTCATAAATCCGGGAATGGGCGGTGTCCTCCGGGTTTCGCAGGTCGTCCAGCGTGAGGTTGGTCGTGACGATCAGCGGCTTGCCGCTGCGGTAACGGCTGTCAATCACATTGAAAACCTGTTCCAGCCCGTAGTCGGTGCCGCGTTCCATGCCAAAGTCGTCAAGGATCAGCAGCGGATAGCGGCAAAGGCGGGAAATGTACTCGTTGCGCCCCTCAAAGCGGGCGGCAAGGTCATTGAGGATCAGGGCAAAGTTCGTCATGTGGACGGGGATTTCTTTCTCCATGAGGGCGTTTGCGATACAGCCCGCAAGGTAGCTTTTCCCGGTTCCTACGCCGCCCCAGAACAGGCAGCCGATATTGTCTGTCCGCATATCCTCCCAATGCTCCACATACCGGCGGGCAAGCCCGGCCTGCGGGTTCCTGCCGTTGTCATTCTCGAAAGTCCAGTCCCGCATGGCGGGGTCGGTAAAGCCCCGGCGTTTCAGTTCTTCCACGGTGTCAAGGTGCCTGCGCCGCTTTTCGGCGGCTTCCCGTTCCTCGCGGGCGGTTTTCTGGCAGTCGCACTCTGCCGGGTGGCGGTCGCGCCCGAAGATAGCGGCCTTATCCGGCGCAAAATAGGCTTCTTTCGGCTTGCGGCACTTGCCGCAGTACAGCAAACCGTCCTCGCCGGTGTAGTCCTCCGGCTCCGGGGTGGTGGCCGTCATATTCTCCAAAACAGCGTTGATTTCGTTCTTCATAAACTCTCGCCCTCCTTGCATGAGTAGTCTGGTATGCCCTTTTTCGGGGCTTTCTTAGTTGCGTCCTCCTGCGCCCATTTGTAGATGGTGGCGGCATGGCTCTTGTATCGCTTGCCGCTGGACGCGATATGGCAGGATAGCCGGTCAATGTAATAGTCCCATTTGCCGGGCAGGTCTGCTTTCAGCCCGTCCAGTTCCGATTGCGAAAGAAAAACATTTTCATACCGGCCATAGGCGGCGCGGGCGGGTTGTCCCGTATCTAACTCTCGCTCTCTCTCTTTTTCTATCTCTTTCTCTATCTCTATCTCTGGTGGACAAATGTCCGCTTGATATGGTGGACATTTGTCCGCCCCGGCCTTTGGCAAGGCTTTCTGCTCCTGCAAAGCCAGCCTTGCCCGCCGTTTTCGCTCCCCCTCGGTAGAGGATTGGCCGATCAGTAGTTCAATGTTGCTCATATACAGTGCGCCGTTCTGTAACGGCTCCACAAGCCCCAGCTTCATAAAAATCTGCAAGGCCCGTTCTACGGTGCCGACTTGCTGACGGGTAATGGTGGCAATCATCTGCGCGGTGTAGGGGATATTTTCATCAAGCTGCAACTTCCCGCCGTTTTTCAGCGATTTCAGGTACAGTTTCAAGAGGATGTTGGAATAGAGGATACCGTCCTGCATACTTTCCAGCAGCACAATGGCGTCCTCGTCAAAGTAATTCTCTTTCAGCTTGAGGTAGTAGTATTTTCGGTTGTCTGACATGGTTCCTCCTTTGGGTGGATTTGGGGTGTTTGTACGCATTTAGAACGCCGTTTCCGGGGGAAAAGGATAAATGTATCGCGTACCCTTTGACACCCACGAAAAAAGCCTTGATTTATGCGGGTTTGAAAGGCTCTAAAGCGTGACATCTCTGCCTTTGTTTCCGCTTTCTCTCGGCGGCGCGGATTTTCTTCATGCGCCCGGCGCAGTCGGGGCAGTATTTCCCCCGGTTGGATTTGGGGACAAAGGCCGCTCCGCAGACGGCACACCGTTTCCGGCTCCCCCGGTATAAGAGGGCTGCGGACAGCTCCCCGTCAAGGGGCAGGACAGCCACACGGAACCAGCGGCACATGAGGGAAAGGGAAATGCTCTGGACGCACACGCAAGGCTCCCCGTCGTCTAACAGCAGGCAGTTCCCCTCGTCGTAGTTACAGCACTCATGTACCAGCCGCCGCGCCCGCCGGTGCTGGCGGTAGTCCATGCGGGGCAGGTTATCGCTCATGGCTCTGCTCCTTTCTGCGGTGCGGCTCGTCCCGGCGCAAAATCTGGTTGATATTCCGCTTGACGGTCTGCAACTCCTTGAACCGCTGCTTCTGTTCGTGATAGGTGTTATACAGGCCGTCTTTCTCGGAGATAAGCTGCTCGATCTCGGCCTGCAACGCTTTCCGGGCGGGCAGCTTGGTAATGCCATGCGCCTTGAAATACCGGGGGGCTGCGTCGGCTATGATAAAATCGCTCTCATGGGCCTGCCGGTATGCGGCGCGGGCTTTCTCGGATTTCTGCGCTTTCAACCCGTCGCGGGCGGGCTTGGTCTGGGCGTAGGCCAACACCTGCCGCTGCAACTCCTTTTTCCCTTGCAGCTTGGTTTCCAGTGCTTTCAGTTCGCCGCTGGTCTGGCGCATTTCCGCATAGGCGGTATCAACGGCGGCTTCTAACTGCTCCGGGGAAGTAAAGCCGTACTGCTGGTAGACGGACAGCGTTTTGGCGGCCTGCTTCAGATTGTGTATCTTCGCCCAGCGTTCATAGCCCCGGCCTTTGCCCTCGGCCATTTTCTGCTCAATGTCCACAAGCCGCTGCACTCCGTCCTGTTTGGGGGCGGTTTGAGGGGCTTTTGCGGGCTGTATGCCGCGTTTCTCCTGCCAGGGGTATTCAGGTATGGCTGCGGCCTTTTCTATGGCTCTGGCGGCATTCTGCTCCAAAACGGCAAGGACGGCGGTGCGGTCAAAATCGTCGCCCAGCTTCCGGGCGGTGATGGGCTTTGTCCTGTCCGGCGTGAGATAGGACAGCCGCCCCCGGCTCTCCTTGACGGTCACACCCTCCCGCAGCAGCAGAGAGGAAAACTCGTCAAAGCTGGCGGCGGTGGCAAGGGCTTTCCGTATGGTCTGCCGCAGCTTTTCCTTGTTCGTTTCAAACTTGGTCTGCCGGGGCGTGATACCATCGGCAATCATGGGGGCGTTCTGCTTGTCCAGCGCGGCTTGTCCCTTTTTCTGCGCCCAATACTCCCGGTCGGTGATGCGGTTCTTGCTGCCGTTCAAGAGGTCGATTTGGTAAAGCCCCTCCCGGTGGCACATCTCCATGACTTCGGATTTGAAGTAGCGCAGGGCAGCGTCGGTACATCGGTGCTTGCAGCCGGCTTTCGTGTCGGCTGGCCTGTCCATGTAGGGCAGGAACGGCACTTCCTCAATCCGCAGGCTGTTTATGACGATATGCACATGAATGTTGCCGCTGTGGTTATGCCCGTCCGGGTGGGTGCAGACAAGGGCTTGGTGGCCGGGGAAATGTTCTTTACAGAATTGCTCCCCCAACGCCTGCGCCCGGTCTACGGTCAGGCCGTTGTCCGGCCCGTCCCGCGGGTCAAAGCTGATGATGTAGTGGTGGCTTTTCACATCTTCCCGCCGCTGGTTTTTCTCATAGCGGAGATTGGCCCGCATACACGCAACGGCAAAATCCTCCCCGCCGCAGTTCAGCGTAGACAGCCGGTAGTCCTCGCGGGGGATAAGCCTGCCGGTTTCATCAAGGACGGGCTTCATGGTAAATTCGTCATGCTCAAAGAGCAGGTATTGTTCGGCGGCTCCGTAGTCGGCGTTTTTAGAGTTGATATGTTTGAGTGTTGCCAACCGCGTCACCTACTTTCTTTAAGACTTCATACTTGAGGGCGGCAAGGTCGGCTATGGCGGCGCGTACCTCGCCGGACAACGCATGATAGGGCGCGCCGTACTCGTTCAGATACCGGGCAATCTGGTTGAGGTTGCCGCCGATCCTGCCGTACTCGGCTGCGAGCTTCCCGACAGCGGAGAGCAGTTCGTCATTGACCGACGACACATGGAGTACGGGGCGTATGGTGGTACGCCGGATCGCCTGCCGGAGAAATTCCGACTGGCTGATACCATAGGGCGCAAGCCGCGCTGTGAAGTCGGCGTATTCATCTTCGGTCAGCCGGGTTTTCACAACGCGGCTGCGGTGGGGTGTGTTGTATTTTTTTCGCATGGTCGTGACCTCCTTTCTTGCCGCATGAGCGCGGCGGGGATAAGCGGCGCAAGCCGCATAGCAGGGTTTGGGGAAGGCACTCCCCAACAAGTTTCCCGCGAGGGGCAAAACCGCAGAATTGCGGATTTTGGCACCGTGGTAGAAACTTGCTCTAAGTAAGCCGCAGACTGGCCCTGTCCGGGCTTTTCCGTACATAGAGCGAACAGGGCGGGGCTTTCAGCCCGCTGTTCGCTGCCTTTTTTCTTTCGCCAATATTACTCCGCAGAGGGGCTTTGCTACCCGCTGGCTGCGCTATTTTTCTTTTCCGCTAAAGATACATTTGAAAAGCCGTCAGCTACCCGCTGGACAGAGATTTTTCAAAATTTCTTTTGCCTTAGTAATCCGGGAACGGGGATTTTGGCAACCGGCGGGACAGAAAAATTTTGCTTTCACTTCCTACAACGGAGAGATTTTGAAAATGCCAAATATCCGGGCGGGAAAATTTCTCCCCTCATTTACTACTACAACCGGCAGGGGGCAAAATGGCCGGGAGCCAGAACGGGCAACAAAAAAAGCAGCAAATCTTTTTCAGACTTACTGCTTTCGCTGGTCGCCGGTGGCGGCTGGTATTCAGTTTTGAAAGTTTAGGGCTGGCTGGTATGACGATAACGCGTTTAGCAAATAAAAACTTCTCATCTCAAATCAAAAAGAATACTTTCATAGTCCTTTACAAAATACTTTATATTTGTGCGTCCTTTCTGAATAATTGTGTGGCCTTCCGCTTCCAACTTTTCCTTTTGTGCCTCTACACCGCCGGGATATTTTGCGTTCAATTCCCCGTTTGCCTTTAAGGTTCGCCAATACGGGGTTTCATCTTCAGAACGCTGGTAACTCGCCCATGCTGCAATAGATACAAAAATCCCGGCTGTAATAGGCTCTGTGAAATCCGCTCCATTCAGTTTAGCAAAATATTCACGGATTTTTCCGACAGTGATTACTTTGCCATAAGGAATTAGTTTCATCACTTTATCATATTCGATTGGTGGGGCAAAATACATTCTGCTTCCGCCATATTTCTCAATGCTTTTCTGGTCGGTAATAATCTGAAATTTAGGCATATCCTTGCTATCATGTAGCATGGCATTAAAATCTTTTTTATCTTCATTCGCCATCTCTCAACACCTCCTGCCTTAATTATAGTGGAGCAGATTATTCCATGCAATGAGACGGTTTGAAAATCAGCTTGATTTTTTTCTTGTCTGACATTGGATATAACTCAACGGTCAAAGCGAAATTTGAACAGCGCGGCAATGAGCCGCTGCTTCACATAGTCCTCCACCTCGGAGTTGACCTGTCCGTTTATTTTGGAGAAGTAGCGGATATATCCGGCGTAGTGGGAAAGAACCGTGTCGATTGCGTCCGGGTCGCCCTCATGGGCTTTAACGATTGTTTCATAGGGGAGAAGTTTACTCATGGTCGTTTCCCTCCATGAGCTGGCTGGAGAGGACAGAATGAATGTCATTTGAGTACGTCCGTTCTCGGAAACATATCCACTTCGCTTTTGGCACTATCGGTATACGGGAACATATCCAATCTCTCTCTGGAATGTATACCATACTTTTAAAAGGCAGAATAGCATTTTAACTTATGCTACCCTACCTATAACTAAACATTTACAGTTGCATGTGGCCTATTGTTTTTAGCCGTTAAATATTTTATAACTATTAAATAGCGATACAAATTGTTCGAAACTAATATTGTTTATATCATATATTCTCGCATGTTTTAAAGCTTTATTAAATTGATTTTTTGTAAACAGTTTTTCATACTCTTTGTTAACCCATTTCATTACAAAAGTTTCATATTTTTTTCTCTCTTTAAATGCCATTTTTGCTGGCTTTCTTTTTAATACAATTAATGCGCTATCCACTTTAGGTTTTGGATGGAAATAATACCTAGGAATTTTTGCTAATATAGAAATATCTACCTCTGCCATTAACAGCAATGCTAGTGATCTGTTTGTATCTAATAACCTTTTAGCAAAACCATATTCCACTATTAAATAACTTATTGTGGCTGAACTTTCAAAAACAATTTTTCGAATTATATTTGTGCTTATGTTGTAAGGTATGCTGCCAAATATTTTATATGGATTGTGGCTAGGAAATGTAAATTTCAGTATATCATCATTTACTATTTGATAGTTAGGATAATTTAAGAGCTTATTACGAGTTACCTCACATAATTTAGAATCAATTTCTATCGCCGTAACAAAATTACATCTCTTTACCAATTCAGCAGTAAAATGACCTTTCCCTGCACCTATTTCAAAGATGTTATCTTTTTCATCTAAACTTATGCAATTCATTATTTTTTCTATGTGATATTTTGAAGTAATAAAATTTTGACTATCTTTTATATTTACTTTGTTCATTATAACCTCTCCTTAAAGGTAAGCGCCTAATATAAGGGTATCTGTTCGCTTGGTCATATATTTGCCATAATAGTAGTAATCACATATGCCAGCATTTTACTCTATGATCCGGCGCTAGGATCTAGCAGTAAGCAAGCATTTTACTACAATTATGGAGGTTACATTTATGCAGACAGAAAGACGAACTGCCGATGAGCAATACCGGCTCATCATGGAATGTCGCAGCAGCGGACTAAGCGATTTTCAGTGGTGCAACGAGCACGGGATCAAACCCGGTACATTCTACAACTGGGTCAAGCGGCTTCGCAAAAAATCCTGCTATGATATTCCGCCGGCAACAGGCCGGGGAGGCTATAAGCCTTCGGAACAACAGGATGTTGTCAAACTTGAAATCGTTGACCAGCCTGTTCTGCACGAAGAGACACCACAGCTTTTAAGCGTGCTTCCGGATCATACGGATACAAACTGTATGGAAGCAACTGCTGAGATCAAACTCGGCTCCGCCCTGATCAGGATTTCAAATGATATAGATCCGGCACTTTTAGCACAGATCATCCGGTCTGTGGGAGGTGCATCATGCTAGGCGACATTACAGCTGCAACAGATATTTATATCATTTGTGGCTACACCGATATGAGAAAATCAATCGATGGTCTGTGCGCCATCATCAGAGACCAGCTTCACTTTGAACCGGAGCATACCACCGCGCTCTACCTTTTCTGCGGCAGACGCAATGACAGGATAAAGGCACTCCTTCATGAGAATGACGGTTTTGTGCTTTTATATAAACGCCTCGATCATAACACCGGAAAATACCGGTGGCCACGTAACCGTGACGAGGTGAAAACCATTACATGGAGGCAGTTTGACTGGCTCATGTCCGGTCTTGAGATCGAGCAGCCAAAGGCAATAAAAAGTGCCTGAAACGCTTGATTTTTCTAGGCTTTTGCACCTGTTTATGGTACAATAGAAGTATCAAAAAACGGAGCAGAAGACCATGCCTTCAGGAGTAAAAGATATCCAGCTCTTAGAGCTTAAGGATACAATCTCACAACTGAATAAAACAATCAGCACTCAGAACGAACTCATAAGTTCATTGCAGAAGATGCTGGAAGAACGCAATGCGAAGGACAGTGAAAAAGACCTTCTGATCGCGAATCTCCAGTCTCAGCTTGCGTATCTTAAGAACAAGGTCTTTGGCTCAACCAGTGAAATACGCCATGACCAGCTGGACGGACAGCTGAATCTGTTCGGTACACCCGTCGGTGATGAAAAGCCTGCGGAAGTGATCGAACCGGAAGTGATCAGCGTCAAGGGGTATACCAAAGAGCGGAAACCCAAGGCAACCTATGATGACAAGTATAACTCTGTGCGCTCCATTTGTAAACATTTTTTTACGGATATAGTAGGACTGTCTATCAAATTTTTCTGTGTTTCTTTACGACACATGAGCATTGGACGCGGGGTTGTCCTGGCCGTAACCTTCCAGAAGGTTGATCGCGCCCCAGATACCCAGACCGGCGCCCAGGGCCACCACGAGAGTCTGCAAAACACCAACTGCGCTGTTGAAAAAATCCATAGATAAAATCCTCCTAAAAATGTGTTTGATTTATTCGTTTACGTCGATCTCGTACACATCGAAGCGGTCCGTGGGTTTTACAACCGCACGCTGCTTCTTCATGTACCGTTCCATGTCAAAGACATTTTTAGGGTCGGCGTCGGCTGTGTACTTGTAGTTGGGATGCTTCGTCAGGTCGTACTTGTCCGAAAGAAATGGACGCACGCCCCGCAGCATGAAAATACACTTGCCGCCGTCCATAACTGCCAATTCGTCCTGGGTCATCAACTCCTTTCCCAATTTCTGATAATTAAGGCCATGGGAAATCTGGCTGCCCCGGTTTTCGGACTGGTTATAGAGATCAATGGTCTCTTTCCCCAGCAGCTCCGAAATTTCTTTGAGCGTGGACTTCTCCTTGCCTCCCAAAAACAAGGTGCTGTCGCAGTTACCGACGATGGTATCCGCCGCGTCCTTGTAGATGGTCTTTAACTGGCTCTGCGACTGCAAAATAATAGAAGCCGATATCTCACGGCTTCGGATGGTAGCGATTAGCTTGTCAAAATTGGGTATCTGGCCGATGTTGGCAAACTCGTCCAGGATCAGGCGGACATGGACAGGCAACCGCCCGCCGTAGAAGTCATCCGCCTTGTCGCAGAGCAGATTGAAAAGCTGACTATACATGAGGGCGGCCACGAAATTGAAAGTGCTGTCCGTATCCGACAGGATCACAAACAGCGCCGTCTTTTGGTCGCCCAGGGTATCCAGTTCCAGTTCGTCATATTCCATCAGGTCCCGGAGCTCTTTGATATCGAAAGGGGCGAGGCGGGCGCCGCAGCTAATTAAAATGCTTTTGAGTGTCTTACCCGCCGCCATTTTGAACTTGCGGTATTGTTTCACCGCGAAATGGTCTGGCTCCTTTTCCTCCAACTGCTGAAAGAGGATATCGACGGGGCTTTGGTATTCCTCGTCGTCCTCCCTGGCTTCGCTGGCGTTGATTAGGTCCAGAAGGGTGATGAAGTTGCGTTCTTCCTCCGGGGCCTCGTACCAGATGTAGCCGATCAGGGCCGAATAGTACAGGCGCTCGGCCTTGACCCAGAAATCCTCGGAACTCTTTTCGCCTTCGCCCTTTGTATTCATAATCAGGGCATTGACCAGCTTTAAGATATCCTTCTCGGAGCGGATGTACGCCAGCGGGTTATATCTCATGGATTTCTTGAAGTTAATGAGGTTCAGGCACTTGATCCGGTATTTCTTCCGCTCCAGGAAGGAACCGATCTCCGGCAGGAGGGTCCCTTTCGGATCGGTGCAGACATACGAGGAATGGGCTTGCAGCAGCGAGGGCTTGCAGAAAAACCGCGTCTTGCCGCTGCCAGAACCGCCGATCACCAGGATATTTTTATTCCTGGCGTACTTCGGCTGCTTCGGGCGGCTCGCTATCGTGATCCGCTCCGTCTGGGTCATGGGGATGTTGTTGAAAAAATCCTTATCCATGTAGGGGGCGATATCCGCCGCCGTACCCCATGAAGCGTTTTGTCAAGTGCTTTTTTGAGTTATTGACGCAAATTATCGTGAAAGTGCGAAAGTGCAAAGTGCAAAGGGTCTGCGTTTTGCACTTTCAGCTTGCGGGTTCGGGTGGCTGCTTCTTCTTGATGAAGTTGTACCATTGACCGCCGACACGCCTTGCGCCTAAAATGCCGCCCATGTTGCGCTTGGCATTCTGTACCGTCCTTTCGGATATTCCGGCTTCGGCTGCGGCTTTTACAATGTCCTCACTGGCAAGCTCTTTCCCGTCTGCAAGCAGGTCAAGTATCAGCCTTTCGGCTTGCTCGGTCTTGGTGGCGGTGTTCCCGCCCGCGCCGGACAGCAGCTCGTCAGCGGTGATGTCGTATTCGCCTATCCACGAAAAGCCCGTTTCCGGGTCAAGGCAAAAGGCAACGGGCTTGCCCTCCGGCGCAAGGGAAGATTTGTCATGGACGATAACGCGCACATTCGGTTCTCGCTTCACGCGCCCGATCAGCAGGACGCTCCTTGCTGCGGCGCGGAAGTCGATAGAACCTAAGCCCCGGTATGCGCTCTGCCCTCCAGCAGCTTTGTTGAGATGTCCGATAAGGATAACGGCGCACCCGGTACGCTCGGCAACATCGGCAAGGCGGCGGAACATGGGGCGCACTTCGTTTGCCCGGTTCATGTCGGTTTTTTCGCCCATGTACGCCTGTATGGGGTCAAGGATAATCAGCCGCGCTCCGTTCTGCGTGATTGCCTTTTCTATGCGCTCGTCGGAGAAGGTAAGCTCCCGCTTGGCTTCATCAATCACAAGTACGCGGTCAAGGTCGGCTTCTGCTTCCATCAAGCGGGGCTTGACGGTATCGCCCAGCCCGTCCTCGGCGGTCTGGTAAATTACTTGGAACGGCGGCAAGGGCTTCATTCCCGGCAGCGTTCCCCCGGTGGTGCAGGCGGCGGCAAGGCGTAGGGCAAAAGTGGTCTTGCCCTCGCCGGGATTGCCCTGCACAATGGTTACTTTCCCAAAGGGAATATACGGCTCCCATAGCCATTCAACGGTCTGTGTGTCAACCTCGCTCATGCGGATAATCTCAACGGTTTCTTCCTGCGGCGGCTCTTTCAAGCCGTAGATTGCTTCCCGCAAATACTTCCCGTCTGTGATTTCTGCCCGGTGCTGCAATACCTCGTTCCAGTCCTTGAAAAGAGGGATAAGCCGGTGGACGGTCAACCCCTCCGGCACAAGCTCTGCAAGGCGGCTGCAAGCGTCGTTTCCGGCTTCGTCGCTATCAAGGCAGAGAAAAACGGTCTTGATGTTCGGACGGTCAGAGAGGAAACGCAGCAGGGCTTTTTCTCCCACGCCGCCCAGTGCAAGGTAGCTTTGTTTCTGCCATTCCTTTTTGAACAGGCAGAGGAAAGATAACAGGTCAATCGGGGCTTCAAAGACAAATAACCGCTCGCCCGCGCCCCGATAGGAGAAATTAAAGGTTTTGTCGCTGCCTTTCACATCAAGCCGGAAGTTCCCGGCTGTGCCGCGCTGGTGGGCGTATCTCGGTATGCCGCTTTCATCTCTGCCGACGAATACGGCGTTGTGGTGGGCGGCTTCCTCGTAAATATCGCCGCTGGCAAAGAAAAAGCCCATCACATCTTCATCAATGCGGCGGGCTTCGGTAAGGTAGCTTTTCACTTGTCCGGCGGTATCGCTGCGGGGCGGCAATCGAAAATCAGAGAGGGGCGCGGGGCTTGGTCTGTCCGGCGCGGCTGCTCCCTGTTCCCCTGTGAGAAGTTCAACGGCTTCGGTGAAGCTCTTGCCGAAAAACTCCATGACAAAATCAACGGGGCCGCCGCCTTTGCTCTGGCTGTGGCGATACCATTTGTTTCCCCGGACGGTCAAGCTGTCGTGCCGTTTCCAGCGGTATTCCTGTCCGGCGTGGGTAAGCTGCTCGCCCTGTGATTGCAGGAAAGAAACAATGTCGGCTTGGTTGGCGCGGTCTATCTGTTCTTGGGTGTAATACATAAAAGTTCAACTCCTTTCAGCGGTCTATATCATGCCGCTTGGTGCGGCTCTGCGTCTGCTCCGGTTGGTCGGCGCGGAGTGCAATATCCACGCATTTGCGGATTTTTTGAAGCTCTGAAACATTGGTGCGGGTATCTTTCAGTTTGGTATAATCGCTGTCCCTCTGTGTTTTGAGGTCAGCATATTCCTGTTCCCATTCCGCAATAGGCAAGGTCTTTGTTCCTTTCGGCAGATTTGCATGGAGATAGCGGTTTGCTGCGTCCCATAGGGCAAGCTCGGCGCGGTGGGCTTCCTCGTACTTGTCGCGCTTGTTTGTCCAGCCGTTTTGCAGCTTTTTCAGCTCATCGTGAATGGGCTTGTACTCTGTATAGTTCTTCCCGTATTCAATTAGCTTTTGCAGCTTCTTCATGCGTTCCTCGGCGGTTTTCATTCCCTCCCGGATTGAATAGGCTCTATCGCTGACAGAGGAAAGGGAAGCGTCCAGTTCATCAAGATTAGAGATACCATGCTCGGAAAGATAGTTGACCGCTGCCGCTATGGTTTTCAGTTCATCGGCTGTGTGCTGTTGTTGCCAACGCTGCGAATACTTCCGGCTCTTTTCTCTCTGAACGCTCAAATACTTCATCAGCAGATTTGCAAGGTTGGGAGATTGCGACGGCTGCTTCGGGGCGGTTTCCCGCGCTTTGAACAGGTCGGCAATCCATTCTTTGAGCTTCCCAATCTGCGCCCGGATTTCCTGGATAAGGCGGTTTGTCTTTTGGATATTTCGGTTCAGTTCGCCTTTCTCGGTGGCGATACCTTTCTTCTCCATCTGGCAAGCCGCCACGCCCATGTGGACGGTGGGCAGCTCGTCAATTCCTCTCTCGGCGTTGCTGCGGTGGTCGATACGCTCCGGGCTTCCGTTCCTCTCCAAAAAGTCGTTGGTAAAGTCAGCCCATGCCTTGCGCCACAAGAGGGTGTTGTCCTTGTCGTTCCAGCCTGTAAGGTCAACTTTGTGGGTTTTGTATCTGCCACTTGGCAAGCGGATACGCTCGCCGTTCTCGTCAATGTCATATTCCTTTTTGGATTTCGCTGCCCATGCGCCGCGCTCGTCAAGGGGGCGCATGGTAAGCATAATATGACAATGGGGGTTGCCGCTGTCGGTGTCGTGAATGGCATAATCAACGCACATTCCTCTGGAAACAAATTGAGAGGAACAGTATTCCCGGACAAGCCGGATCTGTTCCTCTCTGGATAATTCTATGGGGAGCGCCGCGTCAATCTCTCTGGCAAGCTGGGCGTTCCCGGCTTTCTCGTAAAGCTCCACGCTGTTCCACAAGGTTGAACGGTCAGAGAAAGAGGGCGGGGCATGGGGCGGCAGCATGATTTCTGTATGGACAACACCGCCTTTGCGGGTGTAGTCGTGGGTCATTCCGTCCCACTCGTTTGTCAGCTTTTCGCCGCTTCGGTAGGCGGCTGCGGCAACGGCTGATTTGCCTTTTCCTCGGCTCACAATGCCGATGTTCCAATGGTAAATGGCTATGGGTATCACCTCCCGGATAGGATAATAAAACCCGCAAAAATGGTACAGACGCCAACGGCGGGTGTACTGTTTTTGTGGGTGTGCAGGGATAGCCGCGAAGCGGCGCAAGGGGTGCAGCCCCTTGTTGCGGCAAAGCCGCCATATCGGAGCGCGGGATAAAATCCCTGTGCGGAGACAAGCCCTCGGCAGAGCGCATACGCCCGTAAGGGTGTATAAGTGCGCCCTTAGTTCCTAAGGGATTTTCAGCTTGTCGCTCCCTCTGCTCGTTTTTTCAGATATTCCCGCGCTGGTTCACTCGTCAAGGCAAGCCGGAGAAGCGCGGCGGCTTCCTCGTCAGTCATGTTCTTTGCTTCCGGCACAATGCTTTCAAAGACTGCGCCCCGGACGATAAGGCGGTGGCTGCGCGTTCTGCGTTCTTCTTTGGATAGCTTCTGACGCAACATCTTTTCCCGGTTCTCAAACTGCCGGATTTTCTTCTTTCCGTCCTCAATCTCGGCTTGCAGCTCCTCACGGGTTTTCTCTCTCGGTTTTGTCATAGTTGGTCGCTCCTTTCTGCCTGTCGGCGTAGAAAAAGGACAGTCGATTTCTCGGCTGCCCTTTTGGATGGGTATTAAGTTTTATTGTGTGCTGTTTTATCTTACCCTTATTGTTTTGACACTTTACTTAAACGGGATATTTCATCATCATTATTCAATAATCGTGTTGATAGCAGACTGTACCGCTTTATATCTCCCCTCATTTGAGTGTGCCGCTAAACAGGTAATTAAATATGCTTTTCCATCTTTTTCATACAGAACAACAATGTTATAGGAAGATGCCATTGTTCCTGTTTTCATTCCTTTAACATTTGCATTATAGTACGGTGAATTTTCATCTAAAAATTCATTTGTATTTTTCCATGTAAATTCACCTTGCGGAGTTTGAATTGAAAATTCGCTTTTTCCAATACATTCTTTAACAAAATCGTAGTTAAGGAGCTTCAACGCTACGCGGTTAATGTCATCTAAATGAGAGTCAGCTTGCATAGACGCGCCACTTGGGTCATTATATAAATTTGTTTTGGAATAGCCTGCTTCGATTAAATACTCACTAAGTTCTGTCATGAAATAATCTATATATTCCGTTGCTGTATAACCTTCGCCTAATTCGTTTTTAGCGATATGATATGCCAACGCATAGGCTGCGTCATTTCCGGAAGGAACAAGCATAGCCTCCATGATTTGTTTAACTGTGTATTCCCCAGCATACAGATTTGCTAAAGATGAACCCGCCGGAACAAGTTCTAATACCTCTTGATTTACTTCAACAATATCTTCCAAATCTACTTTTCCCAAAGCATAATCAATGGCAAATAGTTTTGCCAAACTTGCTACTGTGGGAAGTTGGCTATCGCCCTCGTAAAATAAATATTCCTCCTGTTCAATATCATAAACAGAAAATGAAAGAGCGTCCTGCGGAATGTTAAGCTCGTTCGTACTTAGTTGAAAATCAATTTTTTTATAGATGTCCTTTAAGAAATCAAAACGATAAATCCCTGTTTTGTGTAGCCCAATTACTGCAACAAATGCTATAAACAACACTGTTACAAAAGCTATTATCTTTTTACATTTTCTATGCTTCTTCATATTTTTTCTCCCACGAATTTATATCTGCCATTCTGTGCCTTTGAGAAAAGTATAGCACAAGAATATGAACAAATCCACATTATTTCAACAAGTTTGTAGTGCTGTTTTCTCTGGCATATCGCCGCGTTGCTTCCCGTCGTTCCTCGCTGTATGGGGCGGTCAGACGGAAAGAGAAGCGCCCCTTGCGGATTTCAAACTCCATGCAGCCCGTTTCGGGGTCTGCGTCGGTCTGGCGGCACTGGTCGGGGTGCTGTCTGGCGTAGGCGGCAAGCCGTTTCTTCAAGTCGGTGTTGTGGGTGCGGATATGGATTAGCGGGTCTTTCTCGTCAAACCAAATATCGGTGGTCTTTTCCTGCTTCGTAAGCCCTGTTCTCATAAACTCTCCTTTCTGCGCCCCTGTTACGCAGTAGGGGCATTTTTCGGGTGTTTTTCCCGGCTCTTGACTTGGGGAAAATGAGGATTTTCAAATAGAAATCGCCCGGACAGGGAATGGTTCGTCGGGGCGGCTGTTATCGCAAGATTTCTGTTTTTTCCGGCTCTTGACCGTCAGACGCGGATAAACGCGAACTGTCGGCAAGCACCAGTTTGAGCAGCTTGTCGCGGAATGTTTCTGTGCTGCTGTGATTGAAAAATAACTCCGCAACAATGGTCTGCCCGTTCCTCTGGGTCGTGATGATACTGTCGGGGGTCTGTTCTGCCATAGGCGGCTCCTTTCTTTGGGCGTAAAAGAGGGATTTCCCATAACTCGGAAAATCCCTCTTGGTTGACGGTTATTCTGTTTTACTGTGTGGGCTGTGCGGCGGCTGCCTGCGCCTTTCTCCTTGCCCGGTATTCCCGCGCTTTCATGCGGTCATACTCCCGCTGCTTTTCAAGGTTTCGCGCCCGGTACTCCCTTGAATACTGCCGGTGGTATGCGCGGCTCTTTTCCTTTTTGGCTTCTTCGATTTCCTCCCGCATTTGCCGGATTTCCTGCTCGGTCGGTTCCGCAAGCTGTGTCACTTCATTCTCAAACTTGCCGATATAATTGAAATATATGCTGATGTGCTGGATTGCGTATCTCGCCCTTTTCTGGTCGCGCTCATGCACTTCAATCCGGCTGATAAACTCGTTGAGAATGGCGGGGGTAAGTTCGGTAAAGGCAGCATGGCGTTCCGTCAGCTTCAAAAACTTCTGCGCCCGTCCTCCCGCGTTCTCATAAGCGGACAGCTGCTCTTGGAGCGTGGCAAGCTCCGCTTTCAGCGCATAGTATTCTTCCGAATACTTCTGCGACATCTGCTCATAACGGTCTTGTGGGATCGTGCCGAGGGCGTTGTCCTCATAGAGCTTATTCAGCACCTTGTCAATCTGTTCAAGGCGCGTCGTGATTTGCGGAATACGCTTCTGCTGTTTCTTGGTCTGGTCGGTCTGCTGCATGACAAGGTTCTTTTTCACTAAGGCTTCAAACTCCGCCCGGTTGCTGATAGAATAGTCCTCGATTTTCTTCAGCACTTCCGCGATGGTCTGCATGAGCAAGTCCGCGTCCATGATGTGCGGGGAATGGCATTTGGGGTTCTTGGCTTTCCCCTTGTGGTACTCGCTGCAATAGGCAACGTGCCGCTTGCCGCCGTTTCGGTAATCTATGCGAATGTGCATTTTTGAACCGCAGTCTTTACAGAAAAGCAAGCCGGACAGAGGGTGGATTTCCCCGTCCCCGTTGGGGCGTTTGACAGGCGCGTTTTCCAAAATCCGCTGTACGGTTTCAAAATCGCTGCGGCTGATAATCGGCTCATGCACATTTTCTGTGATGTGCCATTGGCTTCTGTCTACATAGTGGTTGTGCTTGTCCCGGAAATGCTTTGTGGTCTTGAAATTGACAACATCGCCGCAATACTCCTGCCGTGTGAGGATATTGGTCAAGGTGGCTTTGTTCCACTTGCAGCGGCTATCCTCGTTGAGCGTCTTATTTTTACAGGTTCCCCGCCCCCGGTCTTTCATATAGAAAGTGGGGGTAGGGATTTGCTCGTTTTTCAGATGCACGGCGATTTGGTTGCGGTTCTTCCCGCCGATAAACAGACGGAAAATCAAACGGACAACCGCGGCGGCTTCCTCGTCGATTATCCAAAAATCCTTGTTGTCCGGGTCTTTGACATAGCCGTAAGGGGCTTCGGTGACAATCGGCTTTCCACTCATGCCTTTGGTCTTAATGCCCGTTTTCACTTTCTTGCTGATGTCCTTTGCGTACCACTCCGACATGATATTGATAAAGGGCGCAAACTCCAGCGTGTCGGGCTTCTCGCTGTCTATGCCGTTGTTGACCGCGATAAAGCGCACGTTGTTCCGTCTGAATATCTCCATCGCGTTGCCAACTTGGAGATAGTCGCGCCCCCAACGGGTAAGGTCTTTCATAATGCAGACACCGATTTTCCCGTTTTCCACATCGTCCATCATGCGGGAGTAGGCGGAACGGTCAAAAAACCTGCCGCTTTCGTCATCGTCGATGTAGTGCCGGATATTGGTTAGGTGCTGCCCTCTGGCATAGTTCTCCAAAAATATTTTTTGGTTCTGTATGCTGTTGCTCTCGCCGCCGTCCCTGTCCTCGTCGCCCACGGAAAGGCGGGAGTAAAGGGCTGTAATTTTGCTATAATCAGTCATGTGCATAACCTCCTGTGCGTCCATGTATGTGTCATTTACACTTAAAATTATGCACTCCAGCGGGCAGAACCGTATTCCATACCGTGACGGTATTTCTTCCCATTCTTGCCCTTCATGTAAACCACCAGCCGCAGGATCACCGCCCCGGCGAGACCGATCAAAAGGTCAGTCGGGTTAACGCTCAGTCCAAAAGAGGCAAACGCCAACCTGAAGCCATCCCCGATGGAAAGCAGCTTGCCGGACAGGTCCACGCCGGGTGCAAGCCGGAACGCCTGGGATACCTTGTCAAAGGAATACACGAACAGCAGATATGGGAGATTGGTCAAAAGTAATTTCTTCACGTTCATCTCTGCACGCTCCGATCTTTGACCTTTACCTTCTCCCGGTCAACGGTACGATGCTCCGGCTTCTTCTCCGCCCGTTCCTTCGCCTGGGCCAGACGCTCCCGGATGGAGGATTGTTCTTCCCGGCCCATCCGTCTGCTTGCGAACTCCTGGAAGGCCGCCGTGATCGCGTCCGCGTCCCGGCTCTTGAAGAATACCAGGTAGCGGGGCTGTTCGGCGGCGGTGTCCTTCTTCAAGGCAAAATCCACATGGTATTTCTTCGCCACATGGGTAAAGGCCCGAATGTTCTTGTCGCTGATCTCAACATTGGCAAGCCCCACGTTCTGGGAGGCAAGCTGTTTGAGGGTCTGCTTGCCCCGGTATATTTTCGGCTGTCTGCTTTTCTTGATTTCCTCCAGAAACTTCTTGACCGCCTTTTCAAACACCTGCTCGCTCATTTTGGCTCCGTCAACGATCAATGCGACGGTCTTGCCGGTCACTTCTTCCTGCATTTAACCCCTCCCTCGTTTGCCATCCCCGTACATATCGTGCTGTACCAGGGAGGAATAGTAATTGCTGATGGTACCAGGAGCGTTATACAGGGCCGCCAGCAAGTATTTCTTGATATTGCGGACATAGGTGGTGTTCTCCCTCATACAGTCCATGACATACTGCACATGGGAGCTGTCCAGCTTCATAAACCGGGATTTCACCACCTCCGCCGGGTAATCATCCCCGGCTATGCGGATCGTCTTTCTGGCAGAGCATACGGTGTCCACGATCAACTCCGCGATTTCGTCAAGCTGCTCCCGGTCGATATGGCTGTCCTGGATCAGATACTCATACCCGATGTTATCCAAAACGATCTCACGGTATATTTCTCTTGCTCCCATCCCATCCGTTCCTATCCTTGCCTCTGCGGGGGCAGGGGGATTTGATTGGATAGGATTTGATGGTTCCGTAATTGATAAATCAGTTTTTGATGTTTCTTTACTTGATTTCTTAGTATTTAATTGTGTGGGGTTTTCCTGTTCAGGTTCTTCCAAGACAGGAGAACCCAAGACTGGATTTGCCTGAACTGGATTTTCCCGTTCAGGCTTTTCCTGTTTAGGTTCGGGTGGTCGGGACTGTTCCAGGATCGTGTACTCGATGGCTCCAAGCTGCCCGTTTGGATTGCGGACGCGCTCCCGGATCACATAGCCCTGTTCCTCCAGTTCCCGCACCCCGGCGCAAATGCTGTCTACGCCATCCTTGCAGATACGGGCGAGGCCCTTTGTGGTGTAGTCCCAATTCTCCGGCAGCGAGAGCATAAGGGAGAGAAGGCCCTTTGCTTTCAGGGAAAGGTTCGTGTTCCGCAGATGGTGGTTTGACATGACCGTGTAATCACGGGTCTTTTCGATACGGAAAACTGCCATGCCGATGTCCTCCTTTCTTGTGGTTTGAAAAGTGTTGATTTTCGGTGGTTGTCCGCCTGTATCCCTTCGATATCCTCCGCATGGGAAAACATCCCTGCCACTTTTGCTTTGTGGCTCACAGGAGAAAGAACAGCGGATTTTCCACCCTTTTTGATACAGTTTGAAAATGGGCATAGAAAAAGGGCGACCGTCTGAACAGTCGCCCAAAATGAAAGGTATTTTTTATGAAGCTATGCAAGAAAAGAAGTTGTCCGAAAGCCCAAAACCGTTGATATTACTGGGTTTTTCAAAAAGTTCTGTATCGCCACTCGCACCAAACCAATATAATCCGAACTTGTTTCCGATAGGAGATGGGTTCGGATTATTTGTTTTCTTTGAGCGTTATGGGAACACCCATTTTTGCAACGGAGTGCAGCGCAAGCCCACTTCCAAACCACGAGGGCCACGGAAAAAGAAGAAATCTGTATAAACGCAAAAAAGGCGGGGTGTCACCATTTTCGGATGACACCCCATTTTTAAGTTATACGGAATATTCCAGATTCGGGACAAATTGAATAGTTGCACTACGTGCCAATAGAAGCGCTTGTGTATCGCTCAATTCGACTTGGGCCGGGCTCCCGTGGATCTCACTGTGGTATGGACTATTTTGTGATGGACAATATTTGATATATGCTTGAACAGCATTACAAGCCCGAACAGTGATGGAAACGACAAGCCCTTGAAAGCGCTGCGACATCGATAAGGTAGCATCTTTTACTGTTCTATCATAAGTCCGTTCTACGGATAATCCTCTTTTGTCTTTTAATGCAGCACTTGAAAGCCTACCGTTATTCCAAAAATCAGGCCTACGCGTTGCAGGATATACTGCTCTGAGAAGTGATTCTTGTTCACTAAATGTTTCGTCCATAGAACTTACTTACCACCTTGTTGATGCTATCGTAGTTAATCTCTTCGGTCAAAGATTTCCCTGTGTGATCAAAAGAAAACATTTTGATCCGCTCGTTTTCAAAAAGTTCCAGTTCCAGATAGTCACCCAAGTCGTTTTCATACTCAAGTTGAATACTATCTCGTGCAGTTGGAAAAATTGCAGGTTGTATAAGCAAATTCATTACAATTTTCCTTGCAAAAGATAAGATACTTTCTGAAAAGCAGTTTGCACCATTGCCGTTCCAATTATCTTGAAGTTGTTCGATTTCAAGAAGTCTCGCCAGACTTTGCGCTTTGTCAACCGACATAACGGAATCACCTTCTAACCACAAACTGATGTTTCCGTTATTATAACTATTTCTATTTGCAGTATCAGTCGAGAAAAAGGTGTTCTGACTTGTTGCAAAAGTTTGCATAGGGACAGAAACTGTACCAGTAGTTGAAGCCGCAAGTACCAGCACGGCTGCCATAGCGCAAAAGGTTTTTGCATTTGGTAAAGCAGGGATTTGAATATTGGAACTTTCTGTTGTAGAGATTGCTGTAACCATTACTCCACCCTCTTAAAGATAGGCACCGATTGCTTTGCTACACATTCTCCGTTCAAATAGAATGTGAAGATATATTCACCCTCACAAGGAATTACCAGATTGCGAATATCAACGCACATCATAAAGCCTTGATACTTTTGAGGAAGGGTATCGCCTTTAGATATAATGGGAAGATCAGTTTCTCCCGAATCATGAATCACATTTCCGTCTGGACTTTGGATAACAAGTTTCAGTTTATTAGAAATATGTAAATCAATTTCTGACATCCCAATAGCCAACCCAAAAGAGAAATTCCCAGGAACAAATTGGGGCCGCAGAGCAATTTGAGGTGCAATTAACATGGGCACTGTACCACCAGAAGTCGGCAGATTATTAATAGAGTCACATATAGTAAACGAAAATAACTTTGCCATAATTATCTATCCCTTTCAATATAACAATATTGAGCTATGCAAACATACAGAATAAACCTAATCGCATTCTAATACAATTTCACATTTTAATAGTACCACATCCGCGCTATTTTGCATAGGTATTTTGTAAATTTTTAGGTAGACATGGATGAAAAGTCAGCGTTTCGGGATAATCCAACGTCCTTTATATGCCCTTATTCTATTTTAGACTCCGGTTTCTCCGCTACCCTTTGCTCCTTCCACTTAGCGAACTCCTGCTGTCCTTCTTCGCTCTCATAGAAAGTCAGAATGTCAGGCAAAATGCAACGGGCAATGGCCTCGATCTGATGTTGTGGTATGGTGGTGTTATTGATTAGCTTTTTCCTTCGCCCCAAATAATCCCTCCATCCGGTCTGTCAGCTTCAAGTTACTGGTCACATTGCTGCTGTCAATCCGTCGGAGGCTTTGCGCCTTCCACCATACTCCTTCAAATTCCGTTACAAAATCCCACATTCCCTTCCTTTCCATTCCGGGTGAACTAAAAGAGAGCAAGCATAGGGAGTGTGGCCACACTCCCGTAAAATCTCCGTTTTCGGCCTGCTGCCGGAGCGGAGATTTTTCTTGTTGGGAGTATCCCAAACCCTCTCTTGATTGCTTCGCTAATAATACGCTCAAACTAGACGTTTCTACCCGCTATTTACAAAAAATTGTTGAGCGATTTCAAGTCGCGTGGTATGATAAAGATGCTATGAAACAGAAAGAAGTGGTGTCGAATGACAAAACTCAACGAAGTGCGGCTCCATGCAAAGCCAGTGGATTGCGACGTTTGCATGGAGTAAAAATCGTCGCATAATTAATATGCTGGCTTTGCTGCTTGACGATCATCTCAAGGAGGAAGCCTGCATGAAATACATCAATGCAAAAAATCTTCTTCCCGATGCGCTGGTCAAGGAATTACAAAGCTATATTCAAGGGGGCTATCTTTATGTTCCCGCCGATCAAGCGCAGCAAAAACGATGGGGAGAAGCTTCGGGCTACCGACAGGAATTGCAGCAACGAAACCGCCAAATCGTAGAGGAGTTTCAGAACGGAACCTCTATGGAGGTGTTAGCGGAAAAATATTTCCTGTCCGTATCAGCTATTCGTAAAATCATTTATCAGAAATGAACCGGCAGGGGTTGCAGAAATGCAGCCCCTGCTTTTTATTTGATACAGATTGATTCGGTATTGTCTGGTGGATGGAAAAATGTTCGTATCGGCAGTACGATAAAAATAACAAATAAATCACAAGAGAGGAAAAAACCATGTGTACTCGATTTGTTTACCGAGGTGACGATACTATCACCGGCTTTAATTTTGAGATTGACCTTACCGTATGGGATCACAAAATCATAGCAGAAAAAGACCGCTTTTATATCGGCATCCTACGGCCCGATGGGGTGCGTCATTCCTATCATGGCGTGAACCGCAACGGAAATGTCGGAACCTTGTTGTATGTTCACGGAAACCCGGAGGGGGCCTATCAGGATTCCAAAAACTGCATGACAATCGCAGACCTGACAGAACAGTTTGTGCAGGCAAAAATCAGTTTTGACGATGCACTGCAAATCGTGCAGGAACGGAAGATTGTCTATGCCCCGGATGCTACCATGCAGGCCATACTGTCCGACAGGCAGGGCCGCACCCTGATCGTTGAACCGGGTATTGGCTGGCGGGAAGATGATGGACGCTACTCGCTGATTACCAATTACTCTGTCCTTGCACCCGAAAGCACAATGCCCTTTCTTGTGCCGGGAGATGACCGATACGAAAGAGCCGCTCAACTTCTGAACACTTACGGAAAGCAGTTTACTGTCACCGATGCGTTTTCTGTACTTCAAGCCGTCCGGCAGGAAGGGATCTGGGCCACCAGAGTTTCTTTCGTTTATTCGGCAAAGGAACACGCTGTTTACTATGTGGAGAACAACCATTTTTCACGGATTGGGAGATACGAGTTCTCATAACTTCGAGAGGAGGGAACGTCATGAATCCAGAGAACATTTATCCTCGCACCAACGACCACGCAACCGTATATCTGAAAAATGTCATCAAAAATCCCAACATCCTTGTCGGAGACTTTACCATGTATAACGACTTCGTCTATGACCCGCAGCAGTTTGAGAAGAACAATGTACTGTACCACTATCCGATCAACCATGACAAACTTATCATCGGAAAATTTTGTTCCATCGCCTGCGGGGCAAAGTTTTTGTTCACCAGCGCCAACCATACACAAGCATCCTTGTCCACCTATCCGTTCCCGATCTTTTTTGAAGAATGGGGATTGGATGTCCAGAATATAACGAGTGCATGGGACAATAAAGGCGATATTATCATCGGTAACGATGTGTGGATTGGATATGAGGCTGTGATTCTGTCTGGTGTTACCATTGGAGATGGCGCAATCATCGGCACTCGCGCCGTCGTAACAAAAGATGTGCCGCCTTATACGATTGTCGGCGGCGTTCCCGCCAAAACAATCCGCAAACGCTTCTCGGATGATACCATCGCGGCCTTACTGCAAATTAACTGGTGGGACTGGCCTGAAGAAAAAATAAAGCAGCATATTTCAGATATTCAGGCCGGGAAAATTGACCGTTTGCAGCCGTTATGCCAAGGAGAGCCACATGATGGTCTATGAAGATACTGCGGAGCGCCACCGCTTTGATTCCTTCTGCAAAGTTGTCCTGCGCCATGCAATGCTGGACTGTTTTCGGGAATTTTCATATCAAAACAAATGGCTGGTATCTCTGAATTATTTGCCGCAGCCGATTATGGACGGAATCTGTACGACAGATCAGTACCCTAGCGATTACATAACCTTTTCAGCGGATGGTTATACCCTGCAAATCAGTAATGAGCAGTTGGCTAATATCATTGAGGAGCTACCGCAGCCAGAGCGACGACTTTTGATTTTGTGCTTTGTGCTGGAACTGAACGACCGGGAAATCGGCAGGAGAATGTGCTGTTCCAGAAGTGCCATTCAGCGCCGCCGTACAAGTATTTTGCGGAATATGCGGGAACAACTGATGGGAAAACTGCCATGAAAAAATCAAGCAGCAAATACAAGCCCCCACCGCTTCTATCCGTTATTGAGGCAGCCCGTGCAGGAGAGGCCGATGCGATGGAACAGATTTTGCAGCACTATGATGCTTATATCAACAAGCTGTGTTTGCGGACAATAGTCGATGAGAGCGGGCAGACTCATAAGCAGGTAGACCCATATATGAAAGGCCGTTTGCAAAGTAAGTTGATGCAGGCCATTACGAAGAAATAGCAAAGCCGGGGAATGCCGTGCAAGGGTCAAGATGAACGCTTCGCGCCCTTGACGTCATTCCCCGGTTTTGCTATGCAGTAACCAAGTGTGTGCAAGCAGAAAGCTGCTTGCGCCCACCAATCAGTATCATATCTACGCATTTCAGACGCAAAAGGCGAAGTATTATGCGGCTTCTGGCGGTGTGTCAGCACTGCGGTAATATAATTCCTTATGCTGATTGCTAGAACGGCTTTAAAATGCGTAGAAACAAGGAGGCTGAAGAAAATGAAAGCAGTTATTTATGCCCGTTATTCCTCCGATAATCAGCGAGAAGAAAGTATTGAAGGCCAAATCCGGGAGTGTACTGCCTTTGCCGAGAAGAACCGTATCACCATTCTGCGTCACTACATAGATCGTGCCTTTTCCGCTAAGACCGACAACCGCCCGGAATTTCAGAACATGATTAAAGACAGCGGCAAGCGCCTGTTCGATATGATTATCGTTTGGAAGCTGGACAGGTTTGCCCGCAACCGCTACGACAGCGCCCGCTACAAAACTGCTCTGAAAAAGAACGGGGTTAAGGTGGTGTCTGCCACCGAGGTCATTTCCGACGGGGCCGAGGGTATCATTTTGGAAAGCGTCTTGGAAGGATATGCTGAATACTACTCCGCCGATCTGTCCGAAAAGGTAGTCCGGGGCATGACGGAGAATGCCCTGAAATCCAAGTATAACGGCGGAACCCTGCCCATCGGCTATCAGATCGACAGCGACCAGTGTTTCCAGCTTGACCCGCTTACCGCGCCCTTTGTCCGTGAAGCGTTCCAGCGTTATGACGAGGGGGCCACCATGACGCAGATACGGGACTGGCTCAACGAGCAGGGCGTGAAGAACACACGGGGCCAGAAGATGACCTACAACAGCGTACAGCACCTTTTGAACAACCGCCGCTATATTGGCGAGTACACCTACCGGGACATTGTGGTGCCGGACGGTATTCCCGCCATTGTCCCCCAAGACTTCTTTGACCGGGTGCAGGAGAAGCTGGCGAAGAACAAAAAAGCCCCGGCCCGTCACAAGGCCGAGGACGATTATCTGCTGACCACCAAGCTGTTCTGCGGCTACTGTGGAGCCTACCTATGCGGTGAGAGCGGCACCAGCCACACGGGGAATGTCCACCACTACTACAAGTGCGTGTCGGTGAAAAAGAAACGCACCGAGTGCCATAAGAAGTCCGTCAGGAAAGAATGGATTGAGGATTTGGTAGTCAGCGAAACCATGAAGATGGTGATGGACGATACCGCCATTGAAGCCATCGTGTCCATGCTCATGGACTTGCAGGACAGGGAAAATGTCAACCTTCCCCTCTATGAACAGCAGTTGCGGGAGGCTGACACGGCCATTCAAAATCTCTTGAACGCCATCCAGCAGGGTATCTTGACCAAGTCCACAAAAGGCCGTCTGGAAGAACTGGAAGCCACAAAAGAGGAACTGGAAACCAAGATTGCCTGCGAGAAGCTGGCAAAGCCTAAGGTCAGCGCCGAGTTTATGACCTTTTGGCTCCACCGCTTCCGCAAGCTGGATGTACGGCAAAAGTCCCATCGTAAGATGCTGATTGACACTTTTATCAACGCTATTTTCCTGTACGATGACAAAATGGTGATAACATTCAACTACAATGAAGGAACAACGACCATCACTTTTGATGACCTCAAAACCGCATTGGCCGATCATAAAACAGGTTCGGATTTGGATTGCTCAACTGCACCACGTCGGAGCAAGCTTTGTATCGCTTGCTCCGACTTTTTTTGCAAAAGTCAGAGCGCGCTCACGCCGCTGCTCCTCCTTTCCAAATCGAACCCGCTGCGCTGGATTACGATTTGGTATCGCAGCTTCGCTGCGCTTTTATTGCGTGCATGAAAATATGGATTTTAGTCGCTCTTTGCCTGCCCGCAATCCTTTTGCTTTTTGCGGATTGCGGGCTTTTTATGTTATTTTATCTTCTTCTTGATATGAATTTTTTGAGTTCTTTTCCGCATCTCAGGACTACTTTTGGAGCGGCATTGGGAGTTTATTCCGGCGGCATCAAAACATCGACAAGCTGGCAAAGGGATTATAGACAAATAAAGGTGGAGAAACGGCGTATAAGACAGAAAAAAAGGAGGTATCGCTGGCGGCAGATCACTTTGACCGAAAATTGACGAAAAAAACCGAAATCCCGGTCACCCAAACTGCATATTTTCCCTTATTCTTATATTGAGAAATAAAAAGGAGGGGAATTGTGTGGAACGAACCAATCACCTATCAGACAACTTAAAAGCATACAAGGAGGGAATGGGAAAAAGTCTTTCAGATTTTGCCAGGGAACTCAGCATTCCAAAGTCGACAATTCAGGCGGCGATGGCCGACGGAAATACGACATTGGATACCCTGATCCGCATCGCCAATGCACTAGGAGTTTCGCTGGATGAACTGGTATTCGGAACGGTGTCTATAGAGGCGGCAGGAAAAGCGAGATGCCTTCTGCGCCAGGTCGAGTGGTATCATTTTTTGCCAGCGGACAAGCAAGAGGCTTTTCAATATCATTTTGGGGAGATACTAAAGCTGTTGTAATATGAAAAACATGATTTTTGACACATCCGCGGAGATGACTGATATTTATGACCTGTTGCTCCGCTTGGGAGTTACCGCGAACTACATAGGCTTTTTCCATACAGCCTTTGCGGTGCATCTCGCGATCCAGGAGCCGGAGCGGCTTCTGCTGGTAACCAAATGCCTATACCCTGAGGTGGCGGGGCAATACCAGACCAACTGGAGCTGCGTTGAGCGCAACATCCGGATGATAGCAGAAATTGCGTGGAACCGCGGCCGTCCATTCCTAGAAGAGCTGGCCCGCCATCCACTGATGAACAGACCAAAAGCCTCTGAATTTTTGGCGATTTTGGCTGCCTATCTTTTGCCCCGCCAGTATGGTGATACATGAAATTGGGAAAAGGAGGGGGAGGCATCCGTTTTAGCGGATGCCTCCCCCTCCTTTTTTGGCGGGTTTGTCGTCTGCCCTATGAAGGGCTGCGAAGCAGCTGCCCACGGGCGGCAGGGGTTTACATGATGTGCTCCTCGGCGCAGTTGTCCAGGACGCGGAAACCCATATCCTCTCGAGTGGCCACATGGAAGTGGGCGATGCTGGTCGGGTCGAACTTGGGACACAGACGAAGCTCCGGACTCAGACGCAGGTCCTCCACAGAATTTCTAAATTCCTGCTTTTTCACAGAGATCACCCCCGGAAACAGTATTTCCAATCCCAGCCGCCGCTATGAGCAGATGAGCGCAAAATAGCTTCCGCAACCGGCGGTTGTCAAATTGAATACAGCTTTTGGTTGCGCTGTTCACTGAAATTTGCTATGCTGAACACCGACTCAGGAACAAAACAAAAGAGGGGGACAGTATGGAATTTCAAAATCGGCTTTATGACCTGCGCAAGCGGTCTGGGCTTTCTCAGGAGGAACTAGCCAATCTGGTGGGGGTGACCCGCCAGGCGGTGCAGAAGTGGGAGGCAGGCACAAGCCGGCCTGATATGGATAACCTGACCGCCCTGGCCCGGTATTTTAACGTGACGCTGGACTGGCTCATCACTGGTCATGAGATGGAATCATGTGCCGCCGCCCAGAACGGCCCAGTGGTGGTGGAGAACCACTACCATTATAACAGCTGGCACTATGAGTATAAAAGCAAGTGTACCGTCTTTGGGCTGCCGCTGGCCCATATTAACCTGGCACAGCGGGGCTTCTGTGTCGCCAGAGGTGTTGTTGCCATCGGCAATGTTTCGGTGGGTGCGCTATCCATCGGGGTCTTTGCGCTGGGGGGAATCACAGTAGGGGCCTTTGGAATGGGGCTGTTGGCCCTGGCCGGAATGGCCCTCGGCCTGCTCGCGATGGGCGGGATCGCTCTGGGGTATGTGGCGGTAGGAGGCTGTGCCTTCGGCTATCTGGCCATTGGAGGAAGCTCTGTCGGGATATACGCCGCCGGTGGCGCGGCGATGGCCCGGGATGTGGCGGTAGGCAGTGCGGCTACCGCGGACCTTCTGGCCATAGGACAGGATGCCCGTGCGGCGATGACGATGGGGCTGTCTGACACACGGGAAGCCATTTTCCAGGCCATTGGGCAGACCGGAGCGCCCGACTGGATCAGGAGCGTTCTGATGTTTTGTATTGGCCGGTAACAGAAAACGCGGAGGACGCATAACGTCCTCCGCGTTTTGTCATTCCTCTGTTGATTCCTGCGCTGAGGGTGGGGAGGGGGGGGCGTTGCGCCGGGCCACATCTACCCGCAGCATCTGGTAGAGGGCAGCGGCCAAGGGGACAGCCAGCAGCATCCCGCCAATGCCGAGGACGCCGCCGCCAATGGTGACAGCAGCCAGCACCCAGATACCGGGCAGGCCGATGGAGGAGCCCACTACCTTAGGGTAGATTAAATTGCCTTCAAGCTGCTGCAGGATCGCGATAAAAATCAGGAAGAACAGCGATTGGAAGGGTGATACAGTAAAGATCATAAAGGCTCCCACACCGGCGCCGATGTAAGCGCCGGCCACAGGGATCAGGGCAGTAAAGCCAATGAGAGCTCCCACCATGGAGGCGTAAGGGAACCGCAACAGCATCATGCCGCCCATACACAGCAGGCCCAGGATGACGGCTTCTGTACACTGGCCCACCACGAAGCGGCGGAAACAGGAGTGGAGAGTTTCAAGAAAGTAAACCAGATGGCTGTACCAGGCTGGCTTCAGATAGGTCTTCATAACTAGGGAGATCTGGCGGCCCAGCTTCTCCTTGCCCAAGAGTAGATAGATGGAGAAAATGATGCTCACGACCGCGGTAAAGGCGGTGGAAACCGTGGCGGAAACCAGGGACAGTACCGAGCCCATGACGCCACCTACTCCCTTGACCAGCCACTGAGTAATGGAGGTGATGACCTCCTTCCAGTTAATGGAGCCATCTGCCAGCGCGGTGCTGGAGATGGAGAAGAACTGGGACAGGTCCAGATTTTCACTCAGCTTCTCCAGCATAGGCACTACCTCCTGGATGAGAACCAGGGTACACTCTAACAGCTCAGGAAGAATCATGCGGATGAGGAGGAAAACGATGGCGATCAGACTGGCAAAAGCCAAAAGCAGGCAGACCGGCCGGCGGCTTTTGATGACAAAGGGACTCTTGGTATCGGGGAAGTACCAGCCCTCATACAGGCTCATGAGGATATTGACCGCGTAAGCGATAACGGCGCCCAGAACCAGGGGGAAGGCGGCCCCCAGCCCCAAGAGGAGCAGGGAGGACAGGGCTCCCCAGTAGTGGATAGCCAGATAAAGGAGAAACAGGACCACACCCAGCCGGGCAGCCCCCATCCATTCCCGTTTCATTACAGACCCTCCATCATATGGATCTTCAGGTAGCCGTCCTCCACATTGGTCTCCTCGATGAACTGGGGGACGGCGGGGATCATCAGCTCCCGCTCCCCGCCCCGGATGACATAGACATTGTTGGCGGGCAAAGTAAGAATGTCCTCTACCTTGCCTAGGACTTGTCCAGACTGGGCGTCACGGGCCTCTAGCCCATAGATATCGGCCAGGAAAAAGGCTCCCTGAGGGAGATGGGCATCCTTACGGTCGATATACAAGATGGCGTTGCGCATGGCCAAGGCAGAAGGAACGTCACAGATCCCCTGAAACTTGATGATAACCATGTTTTTATGGACGCGGGCCCGCTCCACCTGGATAGGCCAATGGGACTGATCTACATAGAGGGTTTTGAACTTGCACAAAAATTCCGGAGAGTCAGCCCAGGGCTGGACCCGCACCTCTCCCATGACGCCGTGGACGTTGGTGATCTTGCCCACTTCCAAATATTGTGCCGGCATGGCATAGCCTCCGTTGCAGAAAATTTTATATCACAGGCGGCGGAAAGCCGCCAGGAAAATGGAAAGAAAACAAAAGCGCAGGAAAAGCCTGCGCCTTTGTTTTAGTCGACGATCTCTACGGAAACACGTTTTCCAGACCGTTGAGCAAGCGAGCGGACCAGGACACGGATTTCCTTGGCAATGCGGCCCTGGCGGCCAATCACCTTACCCATATCCTCGGGAGCCACCCGCAGCTCCAGGACGGTTTCGCCGTCGCCCTCGGCCTCGGTGACGGACACCTGCTCCGGGTGCTCCACCAGGTTTTGGGCGACATAGGTCAGAAGCTCTTTCATTGTGTGCAAAACCTCCAGCCTTACAGAGCACCGGCTTTTTTCAGCAGATCACGGACGGTCTCAGTGGGCTGAGCGCCGGTCTTGATCCAGGCCTGAGCGCGCTCCACATCCACATTCAGCTCGGCGGGGTTGGCGACAGGGTTGTAAATGCCGATCTCCTCGATGAAACGGCCGTCCCGAGGATAGCGGGAGTCAGCCACCACGATACGATAGAAGGGAGCCTTCTTGGCGCCCATGCGGCGCAGTCTGATCTTAACCATTTATATTCACCTCCAAATGAATTGATAGATTTATATGGAAAGCGCGCGCGGCGCTTTGCCAACCTCATCAGCGCGGAGTCCGCTCTGCTTCAGATACCCTTTGGGCATCTGGCGCTCCGCTCCCTGGGGCCTATACTGGCGGCTGTCTCAGAAAGGGAATCCCCGTCCCATTCCAGGCATCATCCCGCCCTTTTTTCCCATCATCTTACGCAGGCTTCTGGGCATCTTGCCGCCGGAAAACTGCTTTGTCATGGCCTGAAGCATCTCAAACTGCTTGAGTAGTCGATTTACATCCACCACCTGAGTGCCAGATCCGGCGGCGATGCGTTTTTTTCGACTGGAATTGAGAATACTAGGATTTTCCCGCTCATAGGGGGTCATGGAAGTGATGATGGCCTCCATTCGCTGGAGAGCCTTCCCATCCAGCGCGGCCCCTTCCAAATCAGAGGCCTTGACGCCGGGAAGCATACCGGCGATATCAGACAGGGAGCCCATGCCCTTTAGCTGGACCATCTGATCATAGAAGTCGGACAGGGTAAACTTGTTTTTCCGTAACTTCTCCTGAAGCTCCAGAGCCTTCTTCTGATCGAAGTTTTGCTCCGCCTTCTCAATAAGGGAGAGAACGTCGCCCATGCCGAGGATGCGGCTGGCCATCCGGTCGGGGTGAAAGACCTCGATTTGGTCCAGCTTTTCCCCCATGCCCACAAACTTGATGGGTTTTCCAGTCACTGCCCGGATGGAGAGGGCAGCGCCGCCCCGGGCGTCGCCGTCCAGCTTGGTGAGCACTACACCGTCGATATCCAAGGCGTCATCAAAGGCTTTGGCGGCGTTGACCGCGTCCTGGCCGATCATGGCGTCCACTACCAACAGGATCTCAGTGGGAGAAACAGCGGCCTTGATTCTGCGCAGTTCATCCATCAGTGCTTCATCCACATGGAGCCGTCCGGCAGTGTCCAGGAACACCATGTCATTGCCATGTTTGATTGCGTGCTCCACCGCGGCCTTGGCGATATGCACTGGATCTGTCTGCCCCATCTGAAAGACGGGGATGCCCAACTGCTCGCCCACTACCTCCAGCTGCTTGATGGCGGCGGGGCGGTAGATATCACAGGCGGCCAGCAGGGGCCGCTTGCCGTTCTGCCTCTTCATCAAACTGGCCAGCTTGGCGCCGTTGGTAGTCTTACCGGCGCCCTGAAGGCCAACCATCATGACCACCGTAGGGGGCTTGGAGGCGATGGTCAGCTTGGCGCTGGCCCCGCCCATCAGCTCGGTAAGCTCCTGGTTGACGATCTTAATGATCTGCTGGGCCGGGGACAGGGCCTCCAGCACGTCGGCCCCAACAGCCTTCTCCGTGACCTGGGCCACGAACTGCTTGACCACCTTATAGCTGACATCGGCCTCCAGAAGGGCCAGGCGGATTTCACGCATGGCCTCCTTCACATCGGCTTCGGACAGGCGGCCCTTGCCCCTCAGCTTTTTAAAGGCGGCGGACAGCTTTTCAGAAAGTCCTTCAAATGCCATGGATTACTCCTTTAACAGCTGGTCAGCGGTATCCCGCACCCGGAGGGCCAGCAGCTCCATGTCGGCCTGGTCCCGCTGTGCGGCCAATTCCACCAACTGCTGGGCGTCCTGGCGGAGCTGCTCCAACTGGCTGTGCATGGTGTGGAACCGCTTGATCAGGCCGGTCTTGTCCTCCAACTCGGTGAGGATGGCCTCGGCCCGGACGATAACATCCCGGACTCCCTGGCGGGTGATGCCATAGTTCTCAGCGATCTCGCCCAGGGACAGGTCCTCGTTGTAATAGAGGTCATAAAATTCCTTCTGGCGGTCAGTGAGCACATCGCCATAAAAATCATAGAGCATGGCCATGCGATAAGCCTGACTTTTCATAGGTACTGACCTCCTCAAACAAAAAATGTAAAGGCAATTAACTTTACAAACGGAATCATACCATATTTTTCTCCTGTTGTCAAGTCAAATTCCTTGCGGGCAGAGGGCTCTGCTTTGGTATATTCACCCAGAAGGAGGGGGAAACTGAAGAAATAGCGGAGCGAAGAACCGGAAGTGGTCCGGCCGCGCGCCGCGGTGACTTACACTGACAGGAGGTACATCGCCATGTCCCATACCCCCAATGTCCCCATGGACGACGCCCATCTGACCAAATACGCCGTCAACGCCGCCCGGGAGCTGAAGCCGCGGGGGAAGGTGCCGGTCCGACGGCTGGTCCGACGGTTGAAAAGGGATCTGTCCATCCTGAACCGGATTCAGGAGGAGCTGAGTGAATGGAGCCAGGGGAAAGCGGTCCTGCCGCCCAGTGTGGAGTGGCTGCTGGACAACCACTACCTGGCGGTGCGGGAGGGGGAGGAGGCCCTTCGGGCACTGAAGAAGGCCGGTCCGCTTCGTGGGGACGGACAGGGAGGGGCCCTGCTCCAACGCTGTGTCAGGGGAGGAGTGTGGGCGGTCCCTCACCTGGAGCGGGAGCGTTTGACCTGGTATTTGAAAGCCTTTCAGACTGTTCAGCCGCTGACGGAACGGGAGCTATCCCTGCTGGTCCCGGTCCTGGCGATAGAATTGATCCAGGAGCTGGCCCAGGAGGCCGGACAGTTGGAGGAGCTCCGGCAGGGGCGGACTGACCCTGGACGGCTGGAGCATCTCTTTTCTGCCCTGCGTGCGCTGGAGGGGGAGAATTGGGGCCCTCTACTGGAGGAGATCAGCCGAGTGGAAGAGATTTTGACCCAGGACCCCTCAGGCCACTATCCCCACATGGACGACGACACCAGGCGGCGCTACCGCCAGCAGGTGTGCCGCCTGGCCAAAAAATTCCGCCTGGAGGAGAGCCAGACCGCCCGTAAGGCCCTGGAACTGGCCAAACGGGGGACTGGGGCTGCCAGACATATCGGCTGGTACCTGTACCGGCAGCCTCTGGGCCGGGAGAAGCGCCTTCCCTCCGGGCTGGGCTATGGGGGGGCGGTGGTTGGGCTGTCTCTGGCTTTGGCGGCGGGCCTGTGGGTGGCCGCTGGGAGCCTGTGGCTGTCCCTGCTCCTACTGCTTCCCCTGTCCGATATCGTGAAGAACGTCCTGGACTTTGACCTGGTTCGGATAGTGCCTCCCCGGCCCGTCCCCAGGATGGAGTTGGAGGGAGGTATCCCAAGGGAGAATCGCACCCTTTGCGTGGTCGTGTCCCTGCTCACCGGGGAGGACAGCGGCCCCAAGCTGGCCGCCCTGCTGGAGCGATACCGGCTGGCCAACCGGGACAGCGGTCCAGAGCTGCGCTTCGGCATTCTGGCCGACCTGCCTGACGGCGCTGCCCCCATGGGAGAGGAGGGAGCTGCCTGGGTGACCAGCGCCCATAGAGCTATCCAAGCTCTCAATGAGAAATACGGCGGCGGTTTCTATCTCTTTTTCCGCCGGCCGGCCTTCAGTGCCCAGGACGAGAAGTATATGGGCTGGGAGAGAAAAAGGGGGGCCCTCACCGAACTGGTCCGTCTGCTGAAAAGGAAGCCGACCGGCCTGCGGACAGAGGTGGGGGAGGAGGACTGGCTGCGTGAGGTGACATATGTCATTACACTGGACGGCGACACCAGCCTGAACGTAGGCACCGCCCGTGAGATGGTGGGGGCTATGGCCCATCCCCTGAATCAGCCGGTGGTGGACGGACAGCGGCGGGTCGTCACTTCTGGACACGCCCTCTTCCAGCCGCGAGTGGCCGTGGAACTGGAGGCGGCCAACCGGTCCTTTTTCTCCCGTGTCTATGGTGGCCTGGGGGGCGTGGACCCCTATGGCTCCACAGCCAGCGACGTGTACCACGATCTCTTTGACCAGGGCACCTATACCGGAAAGGGAATTTTCCAGGTGGAGGCCTTCTTCACCTGCCTCGATGGCCGTTTTCCGGAGAACGCCATCCTGTCCCACGACCTGCTGGAGGGCAGCTACCTCCGGGCGGGCCTGCTGGGGGAGGTGGAGCTGACCGACGGCTGCCCCTATAAAGTGTACGGCTATTTTGCCCGGCTCCACCGATGGATCCGGGGGGACTGGCAGCTGCTGCCCTGGCTGAAAAACCAGGTCCCTGATGGCCAGGGTGGGACCGAGGACAATCCGCTGTCCCTTCTGGCCCGGTGGAAAATCTTTGACAATCTTCGCCGCTCTCTGTCTCCGGTGGGCACCCTGGCAGCCCTGGTGCTTGGCATCTGCTTTTCGGGCCGGGCTTTCGCCTGGGCGGGGGGCGTGGCGGTGTTGGCCGCCGCCTCCAACCTGCTGCTCTCCGGAGCGGAGCTGGCTGCCAGGCGGCGGAACGGTAAACACCGCCGCTACCATTCCACGGTCATCGCCGGGCTGGCGGGAGTCATCCTGCAGACCGCCCTCCAGCTGGTCCTTCTGCCATATCAGGCATATACCGCCGCCACCGCCGCCGCAACGGCCCTGTGGCGGATGGGCGTCACCAAGAGGGGCCTGCTGGCCTGGGTCACTGCCGCTCAGGCGGAAAAGGGGAGAGACGGCCTATGGTTCTACGGGAAAAAATGCTGGTTTTCCGTGGTCATAGGGGGTGCCGTGCTTCTTCTGGCCCAACTGCGCATCGGACGGCTGGTGGGCGTGGTGTGGCTGATGGCTCCAGCTCTGGCTTGGGCCATCAGCAGGCCTGGCAAAAAGGGCAAGGAGCTGCCCCCCACGGACCGGAGCTTTCTCCTCCACCAGGGGGCCCTCATCTGGGGATATTTTGACGCCTTTCTCCGGCAGGAGGACCACTTTCTCCCTCCGGACAACTGGCAGGAGCAGCCCAGCCAGGGACTGGCCCGACGGACCTCCCCCACCAACATCGGAATGGCTCTGCTGTCTGTCATGGCGGCGGCGGACCTGAAGCTGATCACGCGGGAGCGGGGGATCGACCTCATTTCCCACATTCTGGATACGATAGAGGAGCTTGAGAAGTGGCGGGGACATCTGTACAACTGGTACGACACCGCCTCCCTCCGGCCCCTCCAGCCCCGGTATGTGTCCACAGTGGACAGCGGCAATCTCCGGGGCTGCCTCATCGCTCTGCGGGAGGGACTGTACCAGTGGGGGGAGGATGTACTGGCCCGCCGGGCGGAGCGCCTGTCCGACGCTATGGACTGCGCTCCCCTCTATGACCGGGAGAGGAGGCTGTTCTCCATTGGATACGAGGCGGAGCGGGACCGGTTGACGCCGGGGTGGTATGACCTGATGGCCAGCGAGGCCCGTCAGACCAGCTTCATCTCCGTAGCCCGTGGAGAGGTCTCGCCCCGGCACTGGCGAAGGCTGGGCAGGATGATGCTGGGGGACAACGATTACAGCGGTATGGCCTCCTGGACGGGGACCATGTTCGAATACTTCATGCCCAACCTGCTGCTGCCCTGCGAGCCAAATTCCTTTATGTACGAATCCCTGTCCTTCTGCGTCTATGCCCAGAAGCGGCGGGGGAACAAGACCCATACGCCCTGGGGCATCTCGGAATCCGCCTTCTACGCCTTTGACCCCGGCATGAATTACCAGTACAAGGCCCACGGGGTCCAGGCCCTAGGGCTGAAGCGGGGGCTGGACTCCGAGCTGGTAGTCTCCCCCTACTCCTCCTTCCTGGCCCTCCTGCTGGCTCCCCGAAGCGCCCTGCGCAACCTGCGGAGACTCCGGGATATGGGACTGGAGGGGCCCTATGGTCTATATGAGGCGGTGGACTATACCCCTGCCCGGATGACGGAGGGACAGGACCATGAGGTGGTCCGTTCCTATATGTCTCACCACTTGGGGATGAGCCTGATTGCCATTGACAACGCCCTCAACGACAATGTGATGCAGCGGCGGTTTATGAAGGACTGCGACATGGCCGCCTATCGGGAGCTGCTCCAGGAGCGGGTCCCTGTGGGGGCGCCTATCATGCGCCAGACGGAGCGGGACATCCCGGAAAAACTCAGGCCCGTCCAGGGCCCCGCTTTGGTGCGGGCAGGGCGGGAGTTTGGGCGTCTGGCGCCGGAGTGCCATCTGGTGTCTAATGGTAGCTGGTCGGTCCTGGCCTGTGACAACGGCCTTACCGCCTCCCGGATGGGGGACTGCCAGATCACCCTGGCCAAGCTCGGACAATACTATGCCCCGGCCGGAATATCCTTATTTTTCCAGGGGAGAGAGGGGATCTTCGGCCTGACCCCGGCCCCTCTGTACCAGAAGGGAGAATATAGCTGGGAGTTTCACAGCGCCGGAGCCGCCTGGACTTTTACCTGGGAAGGATTGGCCACCCGGACCACCCTGGCCGTCCCCCGGCGAGAAAACGGGGAGCTGCGTAGAGTAGAGCTATCCTGGACCGGGGAGGGGCGGCTGGAGGGCGAGCTGCTCGCCTATCTGGAGCCGGTACTGTGCCCACTGGCCGATTTCCAGTCCCACCCCGCCTTCTCCCGCCTGTTTCTGGAGGGAGAGCTGGATGACCACGGCGTTCTCTTTCAGCGCCGTCCCAGGGGGGAGGAAAAGGTCCTGTCCCTGGCTGTCCTCTGGGAGGGGGAGGGGATCACAGCCTGTCTGGACCGGGCCTCTGCCCTTGGCAGGGGGGGGCTCAGGGCTCTGGGTGGCCGGAGGGCCGGTCCCCTGGAGCGGGGGGTGGGCACAGATCCCTGCCTGATGATCCGCTTCCCGGTATTACTGGAGCCAGGGGAGCGGGCGGTGTTCGCTCTGGCACTGGGAGCAGGAGATACCCCGGCCGCGGCCTCCACGGGAGCAAGGAACATCCTGAGAGGACAGGCGGGGGAGGCAGCCTCTCTGGCTCCTTTGGCGAGAAAGCTATCCCTGACAGAGCGGCAGGGGATAGAGGCGTTCCAACTGCTGTCCCGGCTGTCCGCGGCAGAGGAGCCGGGGGAACGGCCGCCAAAGAGCGCCCTGTGGCCCTATGGAATCTCGGGGGACTTGCCCTTGGCGGTGGGTCCAGTGACCGAGGGGGAGGGGCGAGAACAGGCTGTCCTCTGGTGCCGGTGGCACCAGCTCCTGACCCGTTCTGGATATCCCTTTGACCTGGTCCTGCTGGTGGAAGAGGGGGGCGACTATCGCCGCCCCCTGCGTACTGCTCTAACCGAGGAACTGAAGACGCTAGGGGCCGAATCGGCTCTGGGGGCGAAGGGGGGCATCCACCTGGCGGACAGCGGAGCGGCCCCTGCCGTTCTGGCTTGGGCCAGGGTGATCCTCCCTATGGGACCGGGAGAGCAGAGAGAGGAAAAACTCTCCCCCGCCACCCCGGTCCGCCTCTCCCTGGCCCAGCCGGAATGGAGGGCGGGGAAGGAGGGGACCGTTCTCATCCGGACAGGGAAGGCGCTCCCTCCAGTGGGCTGGAGCCAGGTGTTATGTAATTCTCAATTCGGATGGCTCACCGATGAGACAGGAAACGGGCTGCTCTGGACAGGGGGAAATTCCAGGGAAGGAAAACTGACTCCATGGAGCAATGACCCTCTGGCAATCGGTGGACCGGAAAAAATTATGGTAAGCTTAGAGGAGAAGGAGTGGTCTGTCTTTGCTGATGGCGACGGCTGTCCCTGTACGGTCACCTACGGACCGGGCTTTGCACGGTGGGAAAAGCAGATGGGGACAGGACGGCTGGTAACAGAGGCGTTTGTACCTCTCATCGGGACAAAGCGGATCCTGACCTTCACCCTGGCAGGAACAAGCGGGACACTCTCCTACCGCATGGGAGAGGGGGAGCCTATGGCCCGCCCTCTTGCCCAGGGACTGCCTTTGACTCTGGTCACAGAGCCGGGACACAGAGGGCTGGAATCCCGGTTTTCCACTAAGCGGTATTTGGATTTGAGGGGCGAGACCCTGACATGGTGGAGGGAGCGGGTGTCCTCCCTTACCTTGTCCACCCCGGACCGGGCGCTGGACCACTACCTCAACGGCTGGTGCCTGTACCAGGTGACTGCCTGCCGACTGATGGCGCGGACCTCCCAGTACCAGAACGGCGGCGCCTTCGGCTTCCGGGACCAGCTTCAGGATGTGGCTGCGCTCCTGTATACCTGGCCTCAGCGCGCCAGAGAACAGCTGCTGTTGGCCGCCTCCCGTCAGTTTGAGGAGGGGGATGTCCAGCACTGGTGGCACCCGCCGGCAGGGGCCGGTGTACGGACCCGCATCTCGGACGACTTGCTTTGGCTGCCCTGGGTGCTGTGCCGCTACTGCTCTGTCACCGGGGATTGGGAGGTACTGAAGGAGCAGGTCCCCTATCTGACATCCAGGCCCCTGGAGCCCAAAGAGATGGAGCGGTATGAGGTCCCTCATGTCAGCTCCAAGACAGATACCCTTTACCACCACGCCCTATCTGCTATCCAGTGCGTCCTGGACCGGGGAACCGGGTCCCATGGACTGGCACGGATGGGCGGCGGGGACTGGAACGACGGCATGAACCGGGTTGGGGCCGCCGGAAGGGGTGAGTCGGTGTGGCTTACCTGGTTCCTGACTATAGTGCTTCAGGATTTTGCCCCCCTCTGCCAGCGAAGCGGGGAGGAGGAGTTGGCCCAGGAGCTGCTGGCCCAGGGAGAGAAGTACCTGGCGGCGGCCCAGGCGGCCTGGGACGGGAACTGGTACCGCCGGGGCTACTATGACGATGGGACTCCCCTGGGCAGCCGGGAGAGCGATCAGTGTCAGATCGACTCCATCGCCCAGTCCTTCTCCGTACTGCCCCAGGGAGCGGACCGGGAGAGGGCGGACCGGGCGGTGTCCGCTGCGCTGACCCGGCTCTTTGACCGGGAGCGACAGGTGGTCCGTCTCTTTGATCCTCCTTTCGACGGAAAAGGACGAAAGGACCCCGGCTATATCAAAGGCTACCCGGCCGGTGTGCGGGAAAATGGCGGGCAGTATACCCACGGCGCGGTCTGGCTGGCCATGGCCTGCTTCCGTCTGGGAAGGGCAGGGGAAGGCTGGGAGGTGCTGCGGGCGCTGCTGCCTGCCTGCCACGCGACGGAGGGATACCGGGCGGAGCCCTATGTTTTGGCTGCCGACGTATCCTATGCGACCGGCCGAGAAGGACAGGGAGGCTGGAGCTGGTATACCGGGGCGGCGGGCTGGTACTGGCAGGTGGCGGTCCAGGAGCTGCTTGGACTAAAGGTCAAGGAGGGACGTCTGCGGGTACAGCCCAGGCTGCCATCCGACTGGCCGGGCTATCAGGCGGAGTGGCGGCTGGAGCGTGGTACGCTGCTGATCCGGGTTGAGCGGGGAGAGGCTGATGTGGCCCTGCTGGACGGACAGCCTGTGGACGAGGTGGCGCTGAAGGAACTGGAGGGAGAGCATCACCTGAGGGTGGTCATCCCCTGAGCTTGGAACAGCGGTTCCAGGGCGGGGCCCTCTGGAGGGAGCGTGGGAAAAACAGGCTCGATTAGCCATGGAGAGAGCTCTGAACCTGTTCACAGCTCTTTACTTTCCCTGCCAAATCGTGGTATGATATCCAAGCTGAGAAAAAAGGGTTCGTCCCTTTTTACTATCCGGAGAAAGGAACTGTTTTATGTCTGAAACGACTCGCCGGGAGCTCTTTCCCGGTGTGTGGCTGCGTACGGTCCACACCGACAAATTCAAAAGCTCCTATCTTTCTATCACTCTGCTGGCTCCCCTGGACCGGGACACGGCGGCGGCTAACGCCCTGATCCCCTATGTCCTCCGCCGTGGCACGGCCGCCCACCCGGACATGGAGACCCTGTCCGCGGCTCTGGACGAGCTGTACGGAGGCGCCATTGAGCCGCTGGTCCGCAAAAAAGGAGAGACCCAGTGTGTGGGCTTTGTGGCCAGCTTTCTGGACGACGCCTACGCCCTGGAGGGAGAAAAGATTTTGGAGTCTGCAGCCGCCCTTCTGGGGGAGATGCTGCTCTCTCCCTACACCCAGGACGGCTGCTTCTGCTCCGAGTATACGGACCAGGAGAAGAACAACCTGACCGACCGGATCCGGAGCCAGATCAATGACAAGCGGACCTATGCCACTTACCGCCTTACTCAGCTTATGTGCGGAGAGGAGGCCTTTGGGGTGGACAAGCTGGGGGATGAGGAGAGCGTAGCGGCCATCACCCCTGACTCCCTTTGGCGGCGCTATCAGGAGCTGCTGAAGGGGGCGGCCATTGAGGTCTACTACTGCGGCTCCGCCCAGCCCGAGCGGGCGGAGGGGGCCCTGCGTACCGCTCTGGCTGCCCTTCCGATAAGCGGAGAGCGCCTGGACCCGGATTGCGAGGTACGCGTCACGGCCGGACCCCAGCCCCAGGTGGTGGAGGAGGCCATGGACGTAAGCCAGGGCAAGCTGGCCCTGGGCTTCCGCACCGGAGGCGTTACCTGCTGGGAGGAGGACTACCCCGCCCTGACCATGTTCAATGCCATCTTTGGCGGGACTACTCTGTCCAAGCTCTTTATGAACGTCCGGGAGAAGCTGTCCCTGTGCTATTACGCCAGCTCTATGCTGGAGAAGATGAAGGGGCTGGTCCTGGTGTCCTCTGGTATCGAGTTTGACAAATACCAGACGGCCAAGGACGAGATCCTGTCCCAACTGGAGGCCATCCGCCGGGGCGAGATTGAGGACTGGGAGCTGGAGGGAGCCAGGCGCACCCTGATCGGCGGCCACTTGGCCACGTTGGACGACCAGGGCCGGCAGGAGGAGTTCTGGCTGGGCCAGGCCGCCGCTGGCCTGGATACCACCATCCCGGAGCTGACCGCCCAGTTTGAGGAGGTCACACGGGAGCAGGTGTCCGCCGTGGCCCGGAAGCTGGAGCTGGACACTGTATATTTCCTGAAGGGCAAGGAGGGTTGAGCCATGGAAAAGCTGGAATTTTCCCGGGTAGGGGAGCGGATGTACCACGAAAAGCTGGCCAACGGACTCAATGTGTTCATATTCCCAAAGCCGGAATTTCAGAAGGGGTATGCCTTCTTTGCCACCAACTACGGCGGCATGGACATGAAATTCTGTCTGGACGGCCAGTGGCATCAGAGCCCGGCCGGTGTGGCCCACTTCCTTGAGCATAAGATGTTCGATACCAAGGAGGGCAACGCCCTCCAGGACCTGGCGGCCAACGGGGCCTCCCCCAACGCCTTTACCAGCTCTGCCATCACGGGCTACTACTTCGAGTCCACGGAGAAATTTGAGGAGAACCTTCGCATCCTCCTCTCCTTTGTTTCTGTCCCCTGGTTTACTCAGGAGAGCGTAGACAAGGAACAAGGCATCATCGGCCAGGAGATCGGCATGATCGAGGACGACCCGGACTGGAAGGTCTTTATGAACCTGATGGCCGCCCTGTACCAGCATCACCCCATCCGAGTGAGCGTGGCGGGCAGTGTGGAGTCCATCTCCCACATCACCGCCGATACCCTGTACGCCTGCCACAAGGCCTTCTACGATCCGGCCAACATGGTGCTGTGCGTGGCGGGCCCTGTGGAGGCGGAGCATATCTGCCAGGTGGCCCGGGAGATCCTGCCCAGGCAGGCGGGCCCAATTGCTGCCAAGGACTATGGGGAGAAGGAGGCCGACCGTGTGGCCCAATCCATGGTGGAGGAGCGGATGGAGGTGTCCACTCCCATCTTCCAACTGGGCTACAAGGGCGACGCCCCCCAGAGGGGCGAGAGTGGTCTGCGTCAGGAGCTGGTGGCCGAGCTGGCCCTGGAGGGTCTGTTGGGCAACTCCACTCCGCTGTATTCCAAGCTATACCGGGAGGGGCTCATCAATCAGAATTTCTCCTACGGGTATGAGTCCTATCCTGGCTGTTCCTTCCTGTGCGCCGGGGGGGAGTCCAAGGACCCGGAGGCGGTCCGAATGGCGGTGGCTGAGGAGGCCGGTCGCATCGGCCGGGAGGGCATTGACGGCAAGCTTTGGGAGCGGTTGAAGAAGGGCGTCTACGGCAACAAGGTCCGGGGCCTCAATTCCTTCGAAAACCTGTGTGTGGGTCAGGCTCGATCCTTCTTCGCCGGGGTGGACTTCCTCCAATTTGCGGACTTGTTCAGCTCCATCACCAAGGAGGAGGCGGAGGACCTGATCGGCCGCTGGGTCACGGAGGAGCGCGCGGCCCTGTCTGTGGTCCGTCCCAGAGAGGGGGGGCAGGCTTGATTAATACGGTGACCTTTCCAGGTCTGGGACTGGAATTTACCCTGAACAGAGTGGCGCTTACGGTACTGGGCCGGCCGATCTACTGGTACGGCATCATCATTGTGTCCGGCCTGATCCTGGCAGTCATCCTGTGCTCCCGGTGGGGAAAGCGATTCGGGATCAACGAGGACCAGATCCTGGATATGATGATCTTCGCTGTCCCGGCTGCCCTGGTAGCCATTCGGGCCTACTATGTGATATTCAACCTGAGTATCTTCCAAAATGCGGACGGCTCTCTGAACTGGGGAAAGATACTCAATTATGGCGATGGCGGGCTGGCCATTTATGGGGCCATCATTTCCTCGGTTATCGTACTGCTAATCTTCTGCCATGTGCGGAAGATCAGCTTCCTGGCTTTTGCCGATTTGGGGGTGCATGGCCTGTTTATCGGCCAGCTGGTGGGCCGCTGGGGCAACTTCATGAATGTGGAGGCATTTGGCGGCGTCACCACCCTGCCCTGGCGGATGTGTGGTCCATCCATTGCCGAGGATATGCTGCGGTGGGGCTATGTGGACCAGGCCGGCTACGAGGCCATCCTCAGCGGAACGCTGGGGGTACATCCTACCTTTTTTTATGAATCTGCCTGGAACTTTGTGGGGCTGATTTTGGTCTATCTGGTAGGCAGAAAGCGGAAGTTCGACGGACAGTGCTTCCTGTTCTATGTGTTCTGGTACGGGCTTGGCCGGGCCTGGATCGAGGGCCTGCGTACCGACAGCCTCTATTTCTTCGGCCTGGAGCTGTTTGGGGTGCCGATCCGTACCTCACAGGCGCTGGCGGCTATCTCGGCTGTGGTGGCGGGAGCGGTCCTGCTGTTCCTGCTGCTGAAAAGGGGCCACAGCCCGGAAAAGCTGTATGTAAACCGTCTGGCGGCTCAACGGGTGGCCGGAGCAGCGGAACAGGAATGTCAGGGCCCAGACACCACCGAAGATGGAGACGAGGACAGCGAAGATACCACCCAGAAAGAGAAAAATGAGGAAGGCAGAGGAGAGGATTAACCGATGGCAGCGATCGTAATGGACGGAAAGGCTCTGGCCGCCAAGGTAAAGGAGCGGGTCCGCCGTCAGGTGGAACAGCTTGACATAAAGCCTGGGCTGGCTGTGGTGTTGGTTGGGGACGACCCCGCCTCCCGGGTCTATGTGAACGGAAAGAAAAAAGACTGCGGAGAGTGCGGAATTTACAGTGAGGAGTACGCCCTGCCGGGGGAGACCACCCAGAAAGAGCTGTTGGAGCTGGTGGCCGCCCTGAATGACAGAGAGGATATTGACGGGATACTGGTGCAGCTGCCTCTGCCCAGCCACCTGAATGAGAAGGAGGTGCTGCTGGCTGTCCGGCCGGATAAGGACGTGGACTGCTTCCACCCCTTCAATGTGGGACAGCTGATGATCGGGGAGGAGGGCTTCAAGCCCTGCACCCCAGCTGGTGTTATGGAACTTCTGCAGGAGTATGGGATCGACCCGGCAGGGAAGCACTGTGTCATTGTGGGCCGGTCCAATATCGTAGGGAAGCCCCAGGCCATGCTGATGGTCCAAAAGAATGCCACTGTCACCATCTGTCACACCCGGACCAGGAATCTAAAAGAGATGTGCCTCCAGGCAGATATTTTGGTAGCTGCCGCCGGACGGGTCGGCCTGATTTCCGCGGATATGGTGAAGGAGGGGGCCGTTGTCATCGACGTGGCCATGAACCGCAATGAACAGGGGAAGCTGTGCGGCGATGTGGACTATGGCTCAATAGTTGACAAGGTGTCTTACATTACACCTGTTCCGGGCGGGGTAGGCCCGATGACCAGGGCTATGCTGATGGAAAATACCCTGTATGCGGCCAAACAGCATGGAAAATAAATAGATAGGTCAATCAATATAGTAAAGAGAGGATTGGGCGCAAATCTATACAAATTTGCGCCCAATCCTTTCGCCTGATTTCTTCTGTTGAGCTCCTCTGAATGATAAAGCGGGTGTTTCAGGCATTTCTCACTGCGTCAAGGGATTGAAGAAGACACATCTTTTGGTGCCAACAGAATGACCATTGGAAAAGGAATAGTCAGCTAGAGGCTAAGACAGTCTTGCATTTTTGCCTGAAAACAAATATAATAAAACATACTTCCTGGTGCTTTTGGGGAGCCCGTGGGCGCAGGACATACTTATGAGCATCCATGAAAGAAAATTGGGAACAAATACACAAGATAGCAGATCATCGATGAGATTTTTAATGCGCGGTGAGAACCGGAATTTCGCTTCATACGGCAGTTGGATTGGATGAAATATCCGATTCGATTGGCGATTCATTGAGCAACTAAAAAGAAACATGGAAACAACACTGACAGGAGAAAGAAGGAGTAACTATGACAGCCCAGGAAAAAAAGCAGTTAGAGATGATGGCCTGTAAAGTGCGCATGGGCGTGATTGAGGGGACACACAGCGCGAAGGCGGGTCACCCCGGCGGCAGCTTGTCCGCCGCGGACCTGTTCACATTTCTCTATTTTAAAGAGTTGAGGGTAGACCCAAATAGGCCAGGCTGGGAGGATCGGGACCGATTTGTGCTCTCAAAAGGACATACGGCGCCGGGGCTGTACGCGGCTTTGGCGAACAGAGGCTTTTTCCCAGTGGAGGATCTTTTGACGCTCCGGCACATTGGCAGCTATCTTCAAGGCCATCCAAATATGAATGAAACTCCAGGTGTAGATATGTCTACTGGCTCTCTGGGGCAGGGAATATCCGCGGCCGCAGGGATGGCTCTGGCAGCGAAATATCAGGGCAAAAGCTGCCGGGTATACGCTCTGCTGGGCGACGGAGAGATCCAAGAAGGGGAAGTCTGGGAGGCTATGATGTTTGCTCATCACTATAAGCTGGACAACCTCTGTGTCATTATCGATAACAACGGATTGCAGATTGACGGAAATGTCGCGGATGTGATGAACCCCTATCCGATTGTTGATAAACTGCGCGCCTTTGGCATAGAGACCATGGAAATAGATGGACACGACTTTGAGCAGATTGAAGCGGCTTTTTATATGGCCAGAGTGACCAAAGGCAGACCTTTTGCCATTGTGATGAAAACGGTCAAAGGGAAAGGTGTCAGTTATATGGAGAATCAGGTCGGCTGGCACGGAAAAGCCCCGAATGATGAGGAATATGAGATTGCCATGAGGGAATTGTCAGCCCATCTGGCAGAAGTGGAGGCGATGTAAAATGGCGGATATCAAAAAAATCGCGACCCGCGACAGTTATGGACGTGCTTTGAAAGAATTAGCTGCCCAACATAAGGACCTGATTGTGTTTGACGCCGATTTGGCAGGGGCGACCAAAACAAATGTCTTTCAAAAAGAATATCCTGACCGTCATTTCGATTGTGGGATCGCAGAGGGAAATATGATGGCGGCCGCGGCAGGGGCTGCGGCTATGGGACTGGTGCCCTTTGCCTCCACTTTTGCCATGTTCGCCGCTGGAAGGGCTTTTGAGCAGATCCGTAACTCAATCGGCTATCCCCATTTAAATGTGAAGATCGGCGCTACCCACGGGGGGATTTCGGTAGGAGAGGACGGGGCGTCACATCAGTGCTGTGAGGATTTCGCGCTGATGCGCTCCATCCCTGGAATGGTTGTCCTCTGCCCTTCTGACGATGTGGAGGCAAGGGCCGCTGTTAAGGCTGCTTATGAGCATCAAGGGCCGGTTTACCTGCGTTTTGGCAGACTGGCTGTGCCTGTATTCCATGATGAGGATACGTTTACATTCCAGATTGGCAAGGGCGAGATGATTCAGGACGGAACTGATGTAGCGATCCTCTCGACCGGTTTGATGGTCAATGAAGCGGCTGAGGCGGGAAGAATCTTGAAAGAATCAGGGATCAGTGCCCGTGTGATCAATCTCTGCACTATCAAACCACTGGATGAAGAAATCGTCCTGGCCGCAGCCAGGGACTGCGGCAAAATAATCACCTGTGAAGAACACAGTGTGATTGGCGGATTGGGTGAGGCCGTATGCGCGCTGCTCAGTGAAAAGCATCCTACTCCAGTAAAGCGCATAGGTGTAAATGACGAATTTGGACACTCTGGCCCCGCCGCTGCTCTGCTGAAGGAGGCTGGCCTGTCCGCAGAGCATATTGTCGAGGTGGCGAAGGAATTTTGTAACTGACGCACGGCTGTCCGTGCGGCGAAAGAAGTATTTAGAATCTTTATAAAGAACTTTATACGAAAAATACCTCTGTCCAGATTTCAGTGTGGGACAGAGGTATTTTTGTTAGAGAACTTCTCTTCCTTTACACTGCTATGGGACTATGCCGGAAAGGAAGCATCCTGATACCCTCACTGTTTCATAGAAAAAGGAGAGAGAATTTTTTTCAGCATCAGTCCTAGGATGCTGATTCGTCAAAGAAGAAAAAAATATCTTCCACGGTAGTATCAAATACCTTGGCGATGTCCATGGCCAACTTTAGGGAGGGGTTATACCTGCCGTTTTCCAGATTGCCTATGGTCTCCCGGCGTACCCCCACCTTCCGGGCCAGATCTTCCTGACTAAGTCTGTCACGGGCCCGCAATTCCCGGATGCGTGTTTTCAGGCTCATTCCAATCCTCCCGCCTCTCTCCACTCCAACCAACTGTGGTACAGACAGAAGAAGATGACACCGGCGGCCCAACTGATCCCGAGGGCCTGGGGCATGGGATTTGCCTGGGGAGCCAGGAAATGGAATAGAAACAGGCAGGGCCAGATCAGCGCGAACTGAAGCAGGAAGGCGCCGGTGGCCGCTTTACGGACAGAGAGTAAGAACAACTCGTCAGGGTTGACCCACAGGTATCGAAGAAAAACCAAAAAACCGAGAAAACAGAGATAGTCGCGCTCTCCGGTGGGGAAATAGAGCAGGCTGGCTAGCGCGGGAAGGGCGGCCAATGAGAGATAGTTGAATGGATGTTTCATATACTCCTCCTGTACATCAGTGATGTATTGTTATGTGATATATTTTTATCATATGTGCGAAATATATCATATAAAAATAAAAATGTCAAGGAGAAAAATTCAGTTTCCTACTGGTATGCAGCTTGAGAGTCCCTAGGATGAGAGAGGAAAATATTTTACTGGTCATATCCCAGGGCCTGTCCTCATAGGATAAGGCAAAGGTCGGTGGAAAAGAATGGAACAAATGATACGAGAACAGGCATATCGGCAGGTCGTGGGCGTTCTGCCGCCCAGGCTGCGGCAGGAGGCATTCTCCCTCCCGCTCCAAGATCAATGCCGAGCGGAGGAACTGCGGCTCCGGGTGGGACAGCCCATGTCGGCGGTATTTCCAGAGGGAGAGAGGCCGCTAGGCGGGGAACCGGTGCGAGCGGGTGAGCTGGAGCAGCTGGTGGAGATTGCCAGCAGGGCCTCGGTTCATGCCGTACTGGACCAACTCAGACGAGGATACTTGACGGTGGAAGGGGGGCATCGGATCGGCCTGTGTGGCACCGCTGTTCTGCGGGAGGGAGAAATTCACAGCTTGCGGCAGCTTTCCTCGGCGGCCATCCGTGTGGCGCGACAGGTGAGGAATGCCTCTGACCCGGTCTTGGGCAGGCTGTGCCCAGGCGGGAAGCTAGTCAGTACGCTGATTCTGGCTCCGCCGGGGGCCGGAAAGACTACGCTCCTCCGGGACTTAGTCCGCCGGGTGTCGGACGGAGATGGTTGCCAACCGCGGCGCGTATCCTTGATGGACGAGCGTGGGGAAGTGGCAGCCCTTTACAGCGGCTGTCCTCAGCTGGATGTAGGCTCCAGAACTGATGTAATGGAGGGGTGTCCAAAGGCGCGGGGGCTTATGCTTCTGATGCGGGCGATGAATCCCCAGGTGCTGGCTGTAGATGAGATTACGGCGCCGGAGGATGTAGCCGCCCTGAGAACCGCGGCTGGCTGCGGAGTTACGTTGCTGGCCACGGCCCATGGGAACAGCCGGGAAGACCTGGAGCGGCGCCCCCTGTACCGGGCGTTGATGGAAGCAGGTATCTTTCAAAAGCTGCTCCTCATCCGACGGGAGGGCGCTGGAAGGAGCTATCAAATAGAGGAGTTGGGATGAATGATAAGACTTTTAGGTGCCACCCTGCTGGCCGCCGGATGTGCTTGGATTGGGTTTCGCGCCTCCTGGGAGATGCGGGCCAGAGGAAGGGCCATGGGAGAAGTGGCGGAGGGACTGGAACTGCTGGAACGGGAGCTGGAGCTGGGGGGAGCCCCCCTGCCCCATCTGGTGGATGACCTGTCAGGCCGGACAAGGGGACAGGCCAGACTGCTTTTTCAGGATCTCCGGCAGGCGCTGGAGCATCTGGATCAGGAGGGGCTGTCCAGGTCCTGGCCCACTCTGATAGACCGCCGAAGGGAGCTGGGAGAGAGTGGGCGAGCCTGCCTCTATCCCCTGGGCGAGCTGCTTGGGCGCTATGACAGCCAGGCCCAGATACAGGGTATCTCCGCTGCCCGCCGCCATTTGGAGGAAGAACGGGAGAAGGATGCGGAAGAGAGCCGGCGGCAGGGCAGGGTGTGTCAGGCCCTTGGGCTGACGGGTGGAGCATTTTTGGTCATCCTGCTGATCTGATCTTGACACGAAAGAGGGGTTCGCATTGGACGTAGATCTAATTTTTAAGATCGCCGCGATTGGGATCGTGGTGGCGGTACTCAACCAGGTTCTGAGCCGGGCTGGCCGGGACGAACAGGCTATGATGACCACCTTAGCCGCCCTGGTGGTGGTCCTGATGATGGTGGTCCAGGAGATCGCCAGCCTGTTCGACATGGTAAAGACCCTGTTCCGCCTCTGATATGGACCTGATGGTCAAGGTGGCGGCGGGGGCCATCACGGCCGCGGTGCTGGGAGTAGTCCTGCGGAAAAACACCCCTGAGCTGGCTCTGCTGCTGGCCCTGGCGGCCGGGCTGTGGATGGTCGCCCTGGTTGCGGACGGCTTGGGGGCAGTTGTGGCCCTGATGGAGGAGCTCACCAGTCTGGCCGGCCTGTCGGAAGAGCTGCTGGAGCCAGTGGTCAAGACAGTGGCCCTGTCTATCCTGACACGTCTGACCGCGGAGGTATGCAAGTCAGCCGGTGAGGGAGGGGTGGCCGCCTTTGTGGAGACGGCTGGAACAGTCCTGGCCCTGGTGGTGGCCCTGCCGCTCGTCCGAGCGGTGGTACTGATGATGACGGAGATGCTAAAATGAAAAAGTTTTGTATCCTGCTGCTGGCCCTCCTATTGAGTGCTCCGCTTTGTTTCGCCCAGGAGGCGGAGGTGCCGGGAATGGACGAGCTGTGGGACCAGGCGGAGAGCTACGGCGTGGAGGCGGATGGGGGATTGGACCAGGGCTTGTCCAATCTTTTTTCCGACGCTCTGGACCAAATCGGCTCCTTGCTCCGGACCAGCATTGCCACAGGGCTGAAGCTGCTGGCGGTGGTCCTGCTGTGCGCCATGGCAGAGGGGGCTGCACAGGGCAAACGCGATGGGCTCCAAGCGGTGGAGATCGCCGGGGCGCTAGCTATCACCGCACTTACCATGACAGATATGGCAGTCATGATTGGGATGGGGCGTGACACCATCGGCCGGATGGGAACCTTTTCTGAAACCCTGCTCCCGGTGATGGCTGTGCTCACCGCCGCCACCGGAGGGGTGACGGGAGGAGCAGTCAGACAGGGAGCCACCGTCCTGTTTTCCCAGCTTCTCATCACCGCCATGGACCGGCTCCTGATCCCTATGGTATATGCCTACGTGGCGGCTAGCTGTGCCCATGCGGCGGTGGGTAATCCCGGACTGAAAAAACTGGCGGGGCTGCTGAAGGGGGCCGCTTCTTTCCTGTTGACGGCCTTCCTCCTGGCCTTTGTGGGCTATCTGACCGCCAGCGGAGCCATCGCCGGAACGGTAGACGCCTCGGCGGTCAAAGCGGCCAAGCTGGCTATCTCCAGAGCTATTCCAGTGGTGGGGGGAATTCTGGCCGATGCCTCGGAAACTGTGCTGGCCGGGGCGGGTGTGCTGAAAGGGACGGTTGGGGTGGTTGGGATGTTGGTGGTGCTGGCCATCTGCCTGACTCCTTTCCTGCGGCTGGCCCTGCAATACCTGGTCTATAAGGCCACGGCGGCCCTGTGCGCCACTGTGGCACAGCCCAGGCTGAGTCAGTTGATCGACGCCATCGGCGGCGCGTTCGGCCTAGTGCTGGGGATGACCGGCGCGGCGGCTCTGGTGCTGCTGGTCAGCTTGGTGTCTGCTATTATGGCGGTGATCCCATGATGGCCGGGGTCGGGAGCTGGCTGCTGTCTATCACGGGGGCCTCTGTCCTCTGCGCCCTGGCTGACGGCCTAATGGCCGCCGGACCGGTGAGGCGGGTGGGACGGCTGGTCTGCGGCCTGATGTTGCTGGCGGTCATCCTCGCCCCTCTGGCCCAACTGGATCTGGAAGGGGGGCAGCGTTGGCTGGAGGAATATCACCTGGGCCTGGAGGATAGAACACAGGAATTGGAGCGGCAGGTGGATGAGCAGATGAAAACGATCATAGAGCAGGAATATGCCGCATATATTGTGGACAAGGCGGCAGAACTTGGACTGACCTGCACCGCCCGGGTATCCTGCCGGGCAGGGGAGGAGGGGCTGTTCCTACCGGAGCGGGCGGAAGTATCCGGCTTTCTGACAGAAGGGGAGCGGGAGCGGCTGTCCCTGGTGATCCAGGAGGACCTGGGCATCCCGGAGGAGGAGCAGGCTTATGTTGAGGAGGGGGAACTGCCGTGAAGCTGGATTGGCCGAAATTGGCTCTGAGGTGGAAGGAGGCGCTGGGAAAATATAAATATGTGCTGCTGGTTATCGGGCTTGGGGTGGTGCTGATGGCCCTGCCCACGACAGGCCAGAGAGACAAAGGCCAGGAGGGGGCCCAGGCTCCTGCTGAGGGCTTTGATCTGGAGGCCTTCGAGGAGAAGATGGAGCGGGCTCTTTCCCAAGTGGAGGGGGCTGGAGAGGTCCGGGTGGTACTGACGCTGGACAGCGACGGCCGCCAGATATTGGCCCAGGACCAGGAGCGGGATCGGGAAGGGGGAGGTTCCTCTACCACAGTTACCGTGGGGCGGGGCTCCGGACAGCAGGAAGTAGTCCCTCTCCAAACACTGGCTCCGGAGTTTCGGGGGGCGCTGGTGGTCTGTCCCGGCGGGGGAAATCCCCGAATCCAGCTGAGGCTGCTGGAGGCAGTGTCCGCTTTGACGGGACTGGGCACGGACCGGATATCCATTTGTCAGGGAAATACTTAATTTATATCAGGGAGGAATCGACATGAGAACGGGTAAGAAGGGGACCGGCTGGTCCCAGCTGTGGAAGCGCAATGCGGTGGTGGCGGCCATTGCCCTATTCGTGTGCGCGGCGGTCTATTTGAACTGGAACTATGAGCAGGAGGCCCAGGCGGGCAAGACGCTGGGCCAGTCCACCATGGTAGGCGGAGAGACAGAGGATCCTCTGCTGTCCAATGGAAGCGGGACCGCCGATGTGGGCGGGACGGCCAGTGATACAGGGACGGCGTCAGCCTCCAGCGACTACTTTGCCACAGCCCGGCTCAACCGGCAGCAGGCCAGGGACAGCGCCCTGTCCCTTCTTCAGGACGCCGCCGCCCGTGAGGATGCCGATGAAACGGTAAAAGAGCAGGTCAACGAGACTATTCAGACCATGGCCGATTACACGGTGACGGAAGCTCAAATTGAAAATCTGGTGGTGGCAAAGGGCTATACAGACTGTGTAGCCTTTATTGGAGAGAACTCTCTGTCGCTGGCTGTTTCCGCGCCGGAGGGCGGATTGGTGGAGGCAGATACCGCCAAGATCGTGGACGTGGTCAACCAGGCTGCCGGTTTTACCGCCGATCAGATCAAGATTATCGAGGTGGAGTGACAAGGCGCGGGAAAGTTTTCAGACCGCAGTTGTCAAACGGAGAGAACTGTGTTACAATAAGCACGAAGTAAGGAGGACGCTTGGGGGCGTCCGGCTTCTCTGATGAAAACTGCGATCTAAGGAGCGTGGCAAACCATGAGTGAGAATAAAGAGTACGTTTCCCGCTCGGATGAGCTGGGCAATATCCATATCTCCGAGGAGGTGCTGGCTGCCATCACCGCCGCTGCCGCTCTGGATGTGGAGGGGGTCAGCGGTCTGGCCGCCAATCTGGGCAGTGATATCGCCGAGCTACTGGGCAAAAAGAACCTGGCTAAGGGCGTGCATGTCAGGATGGAGGACGATAAAGTGGAAGTGGAGCTGTCCGTCCTGATGGGCTATGGACACACCATCCCTGAGATTGGAAGGGCCATCCAGGATGGTGTCAAGAGTGCCATTGAATCGATGACCGGCTTAGAGGTTTCAGTGGTCAATGTGTCGGTGGCTGGAATCACGTTCCCGCCGAAAGCTTGAATAAAACTGTGAAGCCTCTGGCAATGCCAGAGGCTTTTCCGTATTTATGGCAAACCGGGAAAAGAAGGGGCCCGTGGTATTTACCACGGGCCCCTATCATTTAAAGGTCACAGACTCCTTACTTGACCATGGATGCGACCTCAGCAGCAAAGTCATCCTCGGCCTTTTCGATACCCTCGCCAGTAGCGAAGCGGGTGAAAGCCTTGACAGTGATCTTGCCGCCCAGCTGCTTGGCGATCTCGGCTACATGCTTCTCCACAGAGATCTTGTTCTCCTTGACAAAGGCCTGCTGCAACAGGCAGTTTTCCTCGTAGTACTTGCCCAGCTTGCCCATCACGATGCCTTCCTTCACCTTGTCGGGCTTGGCGGCCATCTTGGGATCGTTGGCCATCAGAGCCAGCTGGATCTCCTTCTCCTTGTCCAGCACCTCCTGGGAAACGTCGGACTTGTCCAGGTAAGAGGGGTTCATAGCGCAAATCTGCATGGCGATGTCCTTGCCCAACTCAGTGACCTGCTGGGGCTCGATGCCCTCAACGGCCAGATTGACCAGCACACCGACCTTTCCGCCCATGTGGATATAGGGGACGTTGACGCCTTCAGCATAGCGGACGAAGCGGCGGATTTGGATGTTCTCGCCAATGGCCAGCACCTTGTCGGCGGTGACATCGGCCACGGTACGCTCAGTGCCGGGATAGCGGCAGGCCTTCAGAGCCTCCACATCGGCGGGAGCCTCCTCGGCTACCACCACGGCCAGGGCCATAACGAAATCCTTAAAGACGTCGTTCTTGGCCACAAAGTCGGTCTGGGAGTTGACCTCGATGATGACGCCTACACCCTTTTCCGTAACAACAGCGTAGGAAACACCCTCGGCGGCCACCTTGCCGGCCTTCTTGGTCTGGGCGGCGAGGCCCTTCTCACGCAGCCACTCGATGGCCTTGTCAAAATCGCCCTCAGACTCAGTCAGGGCCTTCTTGCAGTCCATCATGCCCACGCCGGTCATCTCGCGCAGCTTCTGTACGTCCTTTGCGGAAATAGCCATAATAAATTACCTCCATTTTATCTCAAGCCGGCCCACCGGCCCGGCTGTATGTCAAAATAAGAACAGCGCCCGCCCGCGCGGGCGGGCGCTGTGTGATGCGGATGGGATAGTTTTTGCTTACTCAGCGGTAGGAGCCTCGGCCTCAGCGGCGGGAGCCTGGTCCTGGCCCTGCTTGCCCTCCTGGATGGCGTTGGCCATGACAGAGGAGATCAGCTTGATGGCGCGGATCGCGTCGTCATTGCCGGGGATGACATAGTCAATCTCGTCGGGGTCGCAGTTTGTGTCCACGATGGCGACGATGGGGATGTTCAGCTTGCGGGCCTCGTTGATGGCGTTGCGCTCCTTGCGGGGATCGACCACGAAGAGGGCGCCGGGTAGCTTCTTCATTTCGGTGACGCCGCCCAGGTACTTCTCCAGCTTGGCGATCTCGCCCAGGTGCTTCATAACTTCCTTCTTGGGCAGCATATCGAAGGTGCCGTCCTCCTGCATCTTCTTCAGCTGGTTCAGACGCTCCACGCGGCCGCGCATAGTCTTAAAATTGGTCAGCATACCGCCCAGCCAGCGGGCGTTTACCCAATACATGCCCACACGGCCGGCCTCTTCCTTGATGGCCTCCTGGGCCTGCTTCTTGGTGCCCACGAACAGCAGAGTCTCACCCTTTTCGCCCAGAGAACGGACGAAATTGTAGGCCTCCTCCAGCTTCTTCACAGTCTTCTGCAGGTCGATGATATAGATACCGTTGCGCTCGGTATAGATGTAGGTGGCCATTTTGGGATTCCACCGGCGGGTCTGGTGGCCGAAGTGAACGCCGGCCTCCAGCAGCTGCTTCATAGATACGACTGCCATAGTTTGTTTCCTCCTGTTTTTCAGTTCAATTCTTCTGGGGGCATCATATCCTCCGCCAACCCAACTTCTGGCTGGGCACCGGGCGAAAGATCCGCACTCCCACGCATAATGCCTTGGTAGTATACCATGGTTTTCATGGTTATGCAACAAAAAAATGAAAAAATCTGTAAAAATCAGATTATTCTTCGATTGCTGCTCCGCACGGGTGGGTAGGGGCCGCCTCGTGGGTCCGATTTGTCGTCACATAGGACCAGAACCGCCAGCCGCCAGAGAGGTGGGAGCACTGGAAACCGCGCTGGCCAAGCATACGGCAGGCCAAGTAGCTGCGCAGTCCGCTGTAACAGTTGACGTATACGGGTTTAGAGGGATCCAATTCTCCCATCCGATTCCGCAGCTCATCTACGGGAATGTTGACAGCGTCCGGACGGATGAGGCCCTGGACGGCCACTTCTTGGGGAGTGCGCACATCCAGCAGAGTGACAGAGCCATCCTTTGGAATGGACTCCACGTCCGACCAGTGGAATTGGGAAATGGCTCCATTCCGGAGGTTCTCAATGACATATCCAGCCATATTGACCGGATCTTTGGCAGAGGAATAGGGCGGGGCATAGGCGAGATCGAGCTCAGTTAGCTCGGCGGCGGTCATCCTGGCCCGGATGGCGGTGGCTAGCACATCGATCCTCTTATCCACACCGCCGAAGCCTACGATTTGGGCCCCCAGGACCCGACCGCTGGATGGGTCAAACAGGGTTTTGATGGTCATGTTTTCAGCGCCGGGGTAATAGGTAGCGTGGGAGGCGGAGTAGGTGACCGCCTTATCATAGGGGATGCCAGCGGCCTGGGCGGCCTTTTCGTTCAGACCGGTGGAGGCGGCCGTCATGTGGAACAGCTTGATGATAGAGGAGCCCTGTGCCCCGGCATAGCGGCTCTCCCGGCCACAGATGTGGTCGGCGGCGATGCGGCCCTGCCTGTTGGCCGGACCGGCCAGGGCAATCAGGGCCTTGCTGCCGGATACAAAGTGAGTCAGTTCCACAGCGTCACCTACGGCATAGATATCTGGGTCAGAGGTGACCATGTGCTCATTGACCACGATGGCGCCCTTGGCTCCAAGGGTCAGACCAGCCTCTCGTGCCAGGTCGGATTCTGGAGTGACACCGATGGCCAGCAGCACCAGGTCAGAGGGGATAGGGGCGCTGTCCTTTACTAGGGTGTAGAACTGCCCATCCATCTCCTGGAAACCCTGCACTCCGGCGTTCAGCCTCAGGTCCAGCCCCTGACCGCGGAGGTAGGAGTGGACCTCCTGGGCCATGTCCCAGTCAAGAGGTGGCAGAACCTGGCCGCTCCGCTGGAGTAGAGTAGTGGCAACCCCAGCGTGGAGTAGATTCTCAGCCCCCTCTAGCCCGATGAAACCACCCCCGACCACCACAGCGGAACGGGGACGGTGCGACTCGATGTAAGACCGAATGCGCAGGGTGTCCTCCACTGTGCGCAGAGTGAATACTCGGCAGTCGTCTACGCCCGGCAGATCGGGCTTGACCGCCCGCGCGCCGGGAGAGAGGATAAGCTTGTCATAGCCTTCCACATATTGTGTGCCGCTGGCCAAATCCAGGACTGTGATGGTATGGCTCTCCTGGTGGATGGCCAGAGCCTGGTGGCCCACCCTTACATCGATGTTGAACCGGGCGCGAAAGCTCTCCGGCGTTTGAAGGGTAAGGGCGTCCTGGGCTCGGATGACACCTCCTACATAATAAGGAAGGCCACAGTTGGCATAGGATACATAGCCTGTGCGCTCCAGGATCACGATTTCCGCAGTCTCGTCCAGCCTGCGGAGCCGGGCGGCAGCGGTGGCCCCGCCGGCCACGCCGCCGATGATTACAACTTTCATAATAAAACTCCTCTCTTATTCCAAGGGGCCGCGGTAACCCGCAAGCCCGCCGAGATTAGATGCCTGGCAGCCCATGGCCCGGAGCGTGGAGCAGGCCTGGGCGCTTCTGGCCCCACTGTGGCAGTAGACAAAGACAGGCCGGCCTTTTGGAAGGGGGACGGCCCCTAACTGGTCTAAGGGCAGATTAATGGCCCCAGGCAGATGGCCGGAACGAAACTCCTCCGGAGTGCGGACGTCCACCAGAAGGGGGTCAGACAACTGGTCTAACTGGGTCAGTTGTTTGGCAAGCCGCCTGCCCGGCAGAAAAAAATCAAAGGGTCCCATGGAAACGCCTCCCTAGAACTTATTGAATATAATTTATCCCGGTGTGGGAAAAAATTCTGTGACAAGGTCACCGTATGGACAAAAATCACTGAAAAACAGGAGAAAGGGAAGAAAATCTTTCCCCTTCCGCATAGACTAAAGGGAGAGGGGGCATCGCAAGTGGAGCAGAGAATGGAAATGGTCGGCGGTGGGACGCTGCTCCTGCGTCAGGAGGGGCCTAGAGTACGGCTGGAGGCGGAGCGCCCATCTGATGGAAGGGGACTATATAAGGTATGGCTCCACGGCGACCGGGGTGGAAAGCTGCTGCTGGGAACCCTGGTTCCTGAGGGAGACCGCCTGCGATTGAGCCGTACCTTGAGCGTTGGAGAACTGGAGCGGGCAGGCTGTTGGCCCGACTTCCGGGTCGAAGCGCCGCTGGCCTTTACCTTTTCTGAGGAGAGGGGAGGGCGGTGGTACTGTGAACAGCATCCGGACCGGCTCGTGTCCGACCCGGTGCTCCGAGGGCAGCTTCGCTCCCCTATGCCATGCCGAAGGGGGCGGGAAGGATTCTGGCTGGCCGCGCCCTTCCGTACAAATGCGCCGGTGCCGATGAACGCCCTGTTTTGTCTGGCCCGCCTGGAGCGGCTGGAGGGCGGGCCTCACCTGGTCTGGGAATTTGATGGGGAGGGAAGACCAAAGAGGCCGCATAATCGGGAATGAACAGGGCAGACTAACTTCCAGTACGGGGATCTCCCCAAGAAAAAGGAGGAACATCTATGCCCAATCTGACCACAAAAGAGCTGGCGGGCCTGTCCGACCAGCTGGACTTCGAGCGGGTGCTGTACAGCAAGTACCAGACCGCCGTCCAGGAAACAACCGACCAGGAGCTGAAGACCTGCTTCCAGAACCTGGCTGGCCAGCACCAGCAGAATTACACCTGCCTGCTGAAGTATCTGCACTAAGGAGGACGAGAGCATGAACGACCAGGAACGCATTACAGATTTTCTGAATAGTGAGAAGAAAATGTCCCTGAACTACGGTATTTTTGCCTCTGAGTGCGTGAGCGTCCCCTTGCGGGATGAGTTCCTCAAGCTGATTAACCAGAGCCACCAGACCCAGACCCAGCTGTTCACCACAGCCCAGAGCAAGGGCTGGTACAGTCCCGAACAGGCGCCCCAGGATAAGATTAGCCAAGCTTACACCAAGTATTCAAACCAACAGCCCACCGTATAAGGAAGCGGAGGGAGGGACTAGGCACGGTCCCTCCCTCTTGCAGATTGACCAGAAAAATCCTGCAAAAAAGGATTGACAAACGGGCTGCCTAGGTTTACAATAATATTACCAGCGGAAGATGCTGCCGCGGGGAGAGCCTGGTGGTTCTGGCAAAAACGAAGAAATTGGATTTTATTTTGGTGCGGTATAAAGTCAATTCTATACGTTAGCCATCCCGCGGAAACGGCCGAAGCTTTGGAAATATTCAAAGTTGGTTGTCAGTCTGCGGGCATTTTCATGCTGGCGGCGATACGAATGAGAGAGGAGGCGTGCGGAATGAATCAGCGAAATCATTATGTAACTCAGGGCGGCTCCTATAGCTGCAAGCGATGGCGACATTCTGTGCGCGGATATTGGACCTGACAGTCCGTGCATCCACAACATATTGGAATGTTGGCTCCATCGTTTGCGGCGCAGGCGGTGGTATTTTTATACCTAATTTTAGAAACAAGGAAGGAGGTGTCCGCATGACGATGCCTAAGCGTGAAGTGAACAATATCTGGTCCCGTGTCCGTGCCGACGTGGACGTGGATGACTTAATCTTTGAGTATGACAGATATCACTCCTATGAGGATGGTGATTCGTGCAGTGATCGGTGACCGGGGAGTGCATCCCCATGCCGCGGGGAACAAGCGGCAGAAGGCCGCAGCAGGTTTGAAAAGACCATGCTGCGGCTTTTTCTGCTCTTTGTTAAAAAGTAAGAGGAAGCGATACATCTGGAAAGAGCGCCCCCGGATAGAGGGAGAGGGAGTGAAAAACGCAGAATAATTCTTGATTGAGGTCTTGCTTTATGGGAAAAATTATACTAAAATAGCGGTAAGCGTTTTTTAGATGGCGGCTGAAATTGTGCCGCGCGATGATTTTTTGATTTTGTACCGCGCAAAAAAAGCAATACGGAGGTCGATCAACATGAGAAAAGTAAATATTACGGAGACCGTACTGCGTGACGCCAACCAGTCCCTGATCGCCACTCGGCTGCCTTACAGCAAGTTCGAGCCCATCCTGGAGACTATGGACAAGGCTGGCTTCTACTCCGCTGAGGTCTGGGGCGGCGCTACCTTTGACGTCTGCCTGCGCTACCTGCAGGAGGACCCCTGGGAGCGGCTGCGTAAGATCCGTGCCAAGATGCCCAACACCAAGCTGCAGATGCTGCTGCGTGGTCAGAATATCCTGGGCTATAAGCATTACCCGGACGACGTAGTTCGTAAGTTTGTGGAGTACTCAGTCAAAAACGGTATCGACATCATCCGTATTTTCGACGCCCTGAACGACGTGCGTAATCTGGAGGTCGCCATCGACGAGGCCGTCAAGCAGGGGGCCCATGCCTCCGGTACCATCTCTTACACCACCAGCCCGGTCCACACCCAGGACACTTTTGTGGGCATGGTGAAGGATTTGAAGAATATGGGTGCTTCCTCCATCTGTATCAAGGATATGTCCGGTATTATGGGACCCCAGGAGGCTTATAATCTGGTGTCTGCCATCAAGGACGCCGAACCGGATATGCCTGTTGTCATCCATACCCACTGTACCACCGGCTTGGCCTTCATGACCTATATGAAGTGTGTTGAGGCGGGCGCCGATGTGTTGGACTGCGCAATCTCCCCCATGTCCGGCGGTACCTCCCAGCCTGCTACCGAGACCATGGCCTATGCTCTGCGGGAAATGGGCTTCCAGGTGGATCTGGACGACAAGGTGCTGATCAAGATGGCTGACTTTTTCAAAAATGTCCGGGCTGACTTCCTGAAGGACGGCACTCTGGACCCCATCTCGATGGCTACCGATACCCAGTGTCTGAACTATCAGATCCCCGGCGGTATGCTGTCTAACCTCATCTCTCAGCTGAAGATGATGAACGCCATTGACAAGCTGGACGAGGCTTTGGCCGAGACGCCCAAGGTCCGTAAGGATCTGGGTTATCCTCCTCTGGTTACCCCTACCAGCCAGATGGTGGGTTCTCAGGCTGTGCAGAACGTTCTGGCCGGCGAGCGCTATAAGGTGGTAGGCAAGGAGATCAAGGCATATTGCCGCGGTGAGTACGGTCGTACACCCGCCCCCATTGATCCAGAGATCCAGAAGAAGATCCTGGGCGATACCCCGTTGGTGGAAGGGCGCTATGCTGACACCCTGGAGCCCGTCTTTGAGAAGACCAAGGCGGAGCTGGGCGCCACCGCCAAGAGCGATGAGGATGTGTTGTCCTACATCGCCTTCCCTCAGGTGGCCATGGCCTTCTTCAAGGACCGGGAGGCTGGCTTCCCCAAGAAGGAGGAGCCCAAGAAGGCGGCCGCTCCCGTTGCCGCCAAGGCCCCCGAACTGCCCCCCCTGCCTGCCTGGCAGGGTCATGTGTACTACACCGGCGTGTCCGCTCCCGCGGGCCATGGCTATACTGCCCGCCCCATCGAGCCCTTCGCTGCTTCCTATCAGCCCCCCCACCTGGTAATGGGCGCTCAGGGCGGCGACTGCACCGGAACCTTTACCATCACCATCGACGGCAAGCCCTTCCAGGTGGCCGTTGAGCGAGCTGACGGGGCTGCTCCCGCCGCGCCTGTGGCGGCTGCCCCTGTGATTGCTGCTCCCGCGGCCGCCCCTGTGGCTGCTCCTGCCGCCGCTCCCGCTCCCGCCCCAGCGCCTGCTCCCGCTGCGGCTCCTGCCGCCGCCGTGGCCGCCGGTGAGACGGCAGTCAAGAGCCCCATGCCTGGCAACATTTTTAAGGTGGAGTGCTCTGTGGGCCAGTCTGTGAAGGCAGGCGATGTCCTGGTGGTTCTGGAGGCCATGAAGATGGAAATTGAGGTTTCCGCACCTGTGGATGGTACGGTCAAGGCTGTTTCTGCTGCGGTAGGCACCGCCGTCAATACGGATGACCTGCTGGTCGTCCTTGGCTGACCGGTTAAAAGAATAGGAACTGGGTGAGAAGCAAGGCTTCTCACCCAGTTTTTGCTTGCCGGCAGTTAACGGATTTCTGGCTTGAAAAAGGCGCTGTTGTCGTGGTAAAATAAGAAAAGCTGTATGGACATTTTGTCCTGCGGACAGGCAAGGAGGCACAGAAATGAAAGGTATCGTTCTAGCGGCGGGGAAGGGGACCCGCCTTTACCCCATGACTAAGCCGGTGTGCAAGCCCCTGCTGCCGGTCTATGACAAGCCTCTGATCTATTACCCAATCGCCATTTTGATGCAGGCAGGCATCTCTGACATTCTGGTTATTGTGCCTCCCGGAGAGATTGAGACCTTTGAGGCCCTGCTGGGAGATGGCAGTCAGTATGGAACCCGTATCTCCTTTGCGGAACAGCCGGTGGCCCGGGGTATCGCCGACGCGCTGCTGATTGGTCAGAGTTTTGTGGGGAACGACCGCGTCTGCCTAGTGCTGGGGGACAACATCTTCTATGCCCCCACATTGGCGGCTACTTTGAAGCGGGCGGCTGCCAACGACCGGGGCGCCACTGTCTTCGGCTATTGGGTAGAAGATCCCCGCCCGTTTGGTGTAGTGGAGTTTGACAAGGACGGCAGGGCGATTTCCATTGAGGAAAAACCTCGCTATCCTAAGAGCAACTACATTGTACCGGGGCTCTATTTCTACGACCACCAGGTTATGGAGATCGCTCGCCACCTGAAGCCGTCCGCTAGGGGAGAGCTGGAGATTACCGATGTGAATCTGGAATATCTCCACCGGGGGGAACTTCAGGTCATCCCTTTGGAAAAGAACTTTACCTGGCTGGACGCCGGTACCGCCGACAGCCTTTTGGAGGCGGGACAGACCATCCGCAATATCCAGGATACCACTGGGCGCTATGTAGGCTGTCTGGAGGAACTGGGCCTTTACGAGGGCTGGATCACAGAGGAGCAGGTCCATACTATTGGCAGCGAGCTGTCCATGACTCTGTATGGGAAATATTTACAGTGCTTGTAAGGAAAAAGCGGACTGGTTTTGGGGAGGATAGAGGATATCATGAAGGTAAAAGGCGCGTATTTCAGCCCGTCCGGAGGGACCCGGCGGACTGTGGAGCTGATTTGCGGCCTGTTTGGCCCCGCGGAGCTGCTGGACCTGGGCGGCCGGGAACGGAGCGCCGCCCACTATGGACCGGACGAGCTGCTGGTGCTCGGCCTGCCGGTGTATGCCGGGCAGATGCCTGCTATCCCCGGACTGCTGGATGGACTTAGGGGAGAAAACACTCCCTGTGTCATAGTAGCCGCCTACGGGAACCGACACTATGACGATACGCTGGCCCAGATGAAGCGGCGGATGGGGGCACAGGGGTTCCGATGTGTAGGCGGGGCGGCTGTCGTCACGCCCCACATCTTTGCCCCTACCCTTGGAGCGGGCCGGCCTGATGAAGAAGATATGGCTGTTTTGACGGAGTTTGCCAGGGGAGTTAGGGAGAAGCTGGATCAACTGAGCTGGGCAGAGGCTGACGTTCCAGGAGATTCAGAGCCCGTACCCAGGCCCGCCGTTCCAGTGAAGAAGGACCGGGATTGGGATATCTGTCTGGGCTGCGGTTTTTGCGCCCAGGTCTGCCCAACAGGGGCCATGGACCAGCAGACACTGCTATGGGATATGTCCAAATGTATCAGTTGTATGGCCTGCGCGGCCCAGTGTCCCGTGGGGGCGCTTGGGTATAACAGTTCGGCCCTGGCCAGCCGACTGACGGAGAAATTTTCTCAGCGGCGTCCGGTGGAGATATTTCTGGATGGGGAGGGCTGAGAGCCGATGAAGCATATCCTCATGCTGGCCACCGGCGGCACCATCGCGTCCAAGGAGAGCGGGCGGGGGTTGAGTCCTGCCATTACCTCAGAGGAGATATTGAGCTATGTCCCCAGTCTGGGCAGCCTGTGCCGGGTGGAGGCTGTCCAACTCATGAACCTGGACAGCACGAATGTTGGTCCTGCCCATTGGCTGGAGATGGCCGGTGTCATCCGGGAGAGATACGACCGGTATGACGGTTTTGTGATCACACATGGCACCGATACCATGGCCTACACTGCCGCCGCGCTATCCTATCTGATCCAGGCTTCCCCCAAGCCTATCGTTATCACAGGCTCCCAAAAATCCATTTGTCTGCACGACACTGATGCCCGGATGAACCTGTATAACAGCTTCCTCTATGCGGCGGATGATGATTCCCACGATGTCAGTCTGGTCTTTGATGGAAAAGTCATCCTAGGCACTCGGGCCCGGAAGGAGCGGACCAAGAGCTATAACGCCTTTTCCAGCGTGGATTATCCGGAGATTGGCGTTATCCGAGATGGCAAGCTGATCCGCTACCTGGCGCCAAGACAGTATATGGATGGGGCGAAGCCCACCTTCTATGACAAGCTGGAGGAGCGGGTGTTGCTGCTTACCTTGATCCCCGGCATGGGGGCGGAGGGGCTGCGGCGGCTGAAGGACAGCTACCAGGCGGTCATCCTCCAGTCCTTTGGGGTGGGCGGCCTGCCGGGCGGGGAGAGCGGCCCACTGGCCCAGGCTATTGGAGAGTGGCTCGACGCTGGGAGGACCATCGTGATGATGACCCAGGTGCCCTATGAGGGCAGCGATATGGCCATCTATCAGGTGGGCCAGCAGGTCAAGGAGAAGTTCCAACTGCTGGAGGCATATAACATGACGTTAGAGGGGGCCACCGCCAAGCTCATGTGGGTGCTGGGCCAAACCCAGAGTCCGGAGGGGGTCAGAGCCCTGTTTTACCGGCCGGTGTGCCATGACCTGATTTGTTAAATAAATATCAAATTTTGACGGAAATCTTGCGCATTTTTCGTTAAAAATTGCAAAAAATGTGATTATTCGACAAGAAAATAGCAAGATATGAGAATCCAAAAATCAGCTAGATATGGCAAAATATCTGTATCAGTTGGAGGTGCCGGCTTGGGCTTTTTCCGCCGTTTCTCGACTTTGGTGCTGATCCTGCTGCTCATCCTTCCGCTGGCGCCGGTCCAGGCGGGGGCGGAGGATGCGTCCCAGGTCAATACTACCACAGTTCTGTTTACCCACGATCTCCACTCCCATTTTCTGCCCCAGGCGGATGGAACGGGAGGGGAATCGGGGGGCTATGCCCGGCTGAAGACTGCCCTGGACCGGGAGCGGGAGAACTATCCTAATGCTCTGGTACTGGACGGAGGGGATTTCTCCATCGGGTCCCTGATCCAGACGATGTACACCACTCAGGGAGCGGAATTACGGACCATGGGTGCCCTGGGTTATGATGCCGCTACCGCCGGCAACCACGAGTTTGACCACGAGGGGATGGGCTTTGCTCAGATGCTTAACGCGGTGGTCCTCAGTGGGGAACCCTCGCCGGCGCTGCTCATGTCAAATTACAAGCCGTCTCCTGAAAATCCGGATCAGCTCAATATCCAGCGCGCCATGGCGGCATACGGAGTTCAGGATTATATGCTGCTGGAGCGGGGTGGCGTGACCTATGGTATTTTCGGATTGATGGGAGAAAATTCCGCCGCATGTGCCCCCGCCTCTGGCTTTGTTCTGGGCGATGTGGAGGAAAATGCCCGGCGGTGCGTGGATGCCTTGAAGAGCCAGGGGGCGGAGTTCATTATTTGCCTGTCCCACAGTGGGACCAACGAAAAAAAGAAGCTGTCTGAGGATGAGCGGCTGGCCGAAGAGGTGGAGGGTATTGACCTTATCATCTCCGGCCATACCCATACCACTTTGAAAGAGCCGCTGGTGGTTGGGGACACCTATATCGTATCCTCCGGTCCTTATTGTGAGAATTTGGGCTCCATCACTCTGAATTGGTCAGCACAAGGGAAGGAACTGGCCGATTACCGGCTGATCCCCATCGACGAGACGATGCCAGAGGACGGGGAGATATCGGCTCTAGTGGAGGAGTGGAAGGGGCTGGTGGAGGGCGGCTATCTGTCCCGGTATGGTTTGTCTTATGACCAGGTGCTTACCACTCTAGACTTTGACCTCACGGCCCCAGAGCCCGGCATACAAACTGGAAACGCCCTAGGTGAGTTGGTAGCGGATTCCTTCCTGTGGGCGGTGGAGAATTTAGAGGCCGACGCACCGGATGGGCCTGTAGTGACTGTTACGGCCGACGGGGTCCTCCGTGCCCCACTGTACGCCGGAGAGGTCACCACCTCTATGGCTTTTGATGTGCTGTCCATGGGTGTGGGAGCGGACGGGACCTCAGGTTATCCCCTGGTGTCCTGTTATCTTACCGGAAAAGAGCTGAAAGCGGTCACGGAGGTGGACGCTTCCGTCACCCCCATCATGCCGGTTGCCCAGCTCTATATGGCTGGAATGGAATATTCCTTCAACACACACCGGATGTTCTTCAACCGGGTGACTGAGGCGCGCATATACCAGGATAAAAGCCGGACTGAGAAAGCACCGGTCCTGGGAGGCGGGACTTCGGCGGAAGACGTGGGCTTCTCCGTGACACGGCAGGAGCGTGAATACACAGAGATAGACGACGACCAACTCTACCGGGTAGTCACCGGGATGTACTCGGCCCAGATGCTGGGTACCATCCAGGAACGATCTTTTGGGTTGCTATCGATTGAGCCCAAGGACGAGAACGGCCAGCCTGTCACCGACTTCACCCAGCGTATCATTTACGACCAGTATGGGAATGAGGTAAAGGAGTGGTACGCTCTGGCGGCCTATCTACAGTCCTTCGCAGAGGATGGATTGCCTGAACGCTATTCAGGCCCGGATGGGCGGAAGGATGTCAGCCAAAGCTGGAATCCGGTCGAGCTGCTGAAACGTCCTAACTGGATCACACTGGTGGCGCTGCTGGTGCTGATCCTGGTCGCTGCCCTGGTGGTCGTTTTGGTCCGCTGGGCAGCGCGGCGCCAGAGAAACCGACGCTATGGTGGGCGTGGGCACCGTTGGAGAAGAATGATGTGATCCCCGCGGCAGGGGCCGCGTAAAATAAGGAGTTTGGGCGCCGGGGGGATCCCGGTAAACAATTCAACAAGGAGGATCCGCAGTGAAGAAGTATGAGATCGCAAAGAAAAAGACGCTGACACCAGAGATCGGCCAGATCTCGGTGTACGCGCCGCTGGTAGCCGCAAAAGCAAAGGCTGGTCAGTTCATTATCCTGCGCGTGGATGAGGAGGGGGAGCGTATTCCTCTGACCATCTCCAGTGCGGTGGATGGGCTCATCACCGTCATTTACCAGAAGATCGGCGGCACGACTTTGGCTTTGGACGAGCTGAACGAGGGCGACTGCCTCCACGACTTTGTGGGCCCTCTGGGACAGCCTACTGAGGTAGAGGACCTGGGCCGTGTAGCCGTTCTGGGCGGCGGACTGGGCTGTGCCATCGCACTGCCTGTGGCCCGAGCGCTCCATGAGGCCGGGAACCAGGTGGACCTGATCGGCGGCTTTAAGACTAAGGATATCGTCATTCTAGAGGAGGAGATGAGCCAGGCCTGTACTGACCTGCACATCTGCACCGACGACGGCACCTACGGCTACCACGGTTTCGTCACCGGAAAGCTGGAGGAGCTGATCAACAGCGGGGTCAAATTTGACCATGTATTCGCCATTGGCCCCCTGATGATGATGAAATTTGCCTGCAAGCTGACAGAAAAGTACGGCATCCCTACTACCGTCAGCATGAACCCCATCATGATCGATGGTACCGGGATGTGCGGCGGCTGCCGGCTCACTGTGGGCGGCGAAGTGAAATTCGCCTGTGTGGATGGCCCCGACTTTGATGGCCATAAGGTTGATTTTGATGAAGTTATCGCCCGCAACGCCACTTATAAGGAACATGAGGCCAAGGCGAAGGAGAAGCATCTCTGCCGCCTGGGAGGAGGTGCCATGAATGGCTAATATGCAGATGAACAAGACTCCGATGCCGGAGCAGGAACCCAATGTCCGCAACGCCAATTTCCAGGAGGTGGCTCTGGGCTACACCATGGAGCAGGCTCAGAACGAGGCACAGCGGTGCCTGAACTGTAAGAATAAGCCCTGTGTCAGTGGCTGCCCGGTGGGCATTCCCATTCCTGACTTTATCGCTAAGGTGGCCGAGGGAGACCTGGCAGCCGCCTATCAGCTTCTGTCCGACGCCAATGCCCTGCCTGCCATCTCCGGCCGGGTGTGCCCCCAGGAGACCCAGTGCGAAGGCAAGTGTATCCGTGGCATCAAGGGTGAGCCCGTGTCTATCGGCCGCATCGAGCGGTTTGTGGCCGACTGGGCTGCCGCCAATGGCATCGCCAATGTGGCCACCGCACCCAAGAATGGACACAAGGTGGCGGTCATTGGTTCCGGCCCTGCCGGCCTGACCTGTGCTGGTGAGCTGGCCCGCATGGGCTATGACGTGTCCGTGTTCGAGGCCTTCCACACCCCTGGAGGCGTTCTCAGCTACGGCATCCCCGAGTTCCGTCTGCCCAAGGCCATCGTGAAGCGTGAGGTGGAGAACCTCCAGAAGATGGGGGTAGACATCGAGCTAAATATGGTGATCGGCAAGGTATTGACCATTACGGAACTGTTCGACACGGGCTATGAGGCTGTTTTTATCGGCTCCGGCGCCGGATTGCCTATGTTTATGAAGATCCCTGGAGAGTCCCTGGTGGGTGTGTACTCCGCCAATGAGTACCTGACCCGTATCAACCTGATGAAGGCATATAAGCCCGATGCCGAGACACCCATCCTCCACAGCAAGAAGGTGGCTGTGGTGGGCGGCGGCAACGTGGCCATGGATGCCGCCCGGTGCGCCAAGCGCCTGGGAGCCGATGTCCATATCGTATACCGTCGCTCTGAGGCGGAGCTCCCAGCCCGTGCCGAAGAGGTCCACCACGCTAAGGAGGAGGGCATCGTATTTGACCTGCTCACCAACCCTGTGTCCATTGAGGGAGATGAGAAGGGCCATGTCCAGTCCATCACCTGTGTCAAGATGGAGCTGGGCGAGCCTGACGCCTCCGGCCGCCGCCGCCCTGTGGTCATCGAGGGCAGCGAGTTCAAGATGGAAGTGGACGCGGTCATTATGGCCCTGGGCACCCAGGCCAACCAGATGAGCTATGGGGATACTCCCGGTCTGGAAAAAACCAGAAAGGGCTGTGTGGCGGCGGACGAGAACGGCTGTACCTCCTGCACCGGCATCTTTGCCGGCGGTGACGCCGCTACTGGCGCCGCAACGGTCATCCTTGCGATGGGGGCGGGCAAGAGTGCCGCCAAGTCCATCGACCAGTACATCAAGAGCAAGGGCTGATCGGGCCCAGCAGACAGAAAAAAGGACCCGGCGCTGTCATTCGACAGCGCCGGGTCCTTTTCTTGTTTGGAACAGACGGGAGAGAAAGGGCGCTTACAACTTAAAATCCTCATCCGTGAGTACCGAGGTGGCCAGTTTGGTGGGGCGGGGAGGAACCCGACGAAGGGGGTCATACTGAAATGAACGGCAGTGTGAGCTGGGGGACATAATGCCCCGCTTGGGACAGGCCACCTGGTCCTCGTTCAGCGTGCGGCCGTGGGCGCAGTAGGCGCATCTGGGCTCGATTTTCTTTTGAAACAAATTCATGGCGGGCCGCTCCTTTTTTCATCTTGCCCATATTATAATACAGATCTTCCCCTTTTTCCACTGCTTTTTTTTAGCACATACAGAGCCAGGGCAAAAAAGACCAGCCACATCCCCCAGGCCCAGGCGGCCGAAATGGTGAGAGCACGGTGGAAGTCCAGGGTAGCAATGGCCTCGGTCTGTTCCACTAGGTAGGAGGCGACGGATATTTCCTGGGGAAAGAACCAGAGCAGCCCGCCTATGAGGGCGGCGGACAGAGCGCCGTGGAGCAGCTTCCCGGCCACATAGGTGCGCAGGGACAGGCCGCTGTCCCCCAGAAAGGCCATGACCTGGCAGTGGACAGACACTCCTGCCCAGCCCAGCATGAAGGCGGCCATGGATAGCCGGCCGGTCAGGGCCCCCTCCGTGAGGGAGGACACACCGGAGGACATCTCCAGCAGTCCAGTGAGCAGCTTCTGGGCCCACTGTTGGGACAGGCCAAAGGGGGAGAGAAGGGTGGACAGAAGAGCGGATGAGGTAGACATAAGACCGGAAAAGGTGAAGATACGAATGGCAACCGTAAAGAAAAGGATGAAAGCGCAGATGTTGAGGGTGGACTGAAGTGCCCCGGTGACAGAACGGGTAAAGGCGGCGGGAAAACTGGTGGCCTGAAATTGTGGCCCAGCCTGCCTCCAACGGCGGGGACCTTCCTCCGGCCGGTAGAACCGGAAGAGTAACCCAATGAGAAGGGAGGCGGCCAGATGCGCGAAATAGAGCATGAGTCCCGCTCGGCCGCTGCCAAAGATCCCAGTGCCCACCACTCCCAGAATAAAGGCCGGACCGCAGTTGTTGCAGAAGGCCAGCATCCGTTCCGCCTCCGTTTTGGAGCACTGGCCATTCTCATACAGGCTGATGGCTGTTCTGGCCCCCACAGGGTAGCCGCCCACAAACCCCAGGGCTAGGGCGGTAGCGCAACTGCCATTGACCCGAAACAGAGGTGCCATGACCGGCTCCAGAAGCCTGCCAAGATAGCGGGACATTCCAAGTTCTACTACTAAGGAGGACAAAACGAAGAATGGAAACAAGGAGGGGACGATGACATTGGCGCACAGCTTCAGTCCATCCTTCATGGCCCCCATGGACTGCTGTGGCCATACCACAAGGGCGGCGGCGGAAAGGAGCAGCCCCAGACCGAGCAGAATGTCCCTGTACCTTTGCTTGCCCAAAATCCGACCCAAAACTATCACCTCCCGGAACAAAGCATATGGCTGAAAGGGGAGAAGGATGCCTGTCCTGAAAAAAATGTTTCAAATCGAGGGGTGGAGATGAAACCAAACCAGACCCTGCGGTGTTATGATAGTTGAAGCGCGTTTCAACAGAAAGGAGGGGGGAAATATTCTGGAGGAAGAGATCGTGCTCAGACTGAACCGGGGAGACCCAGCCGCGCTGGAGGCCCTGATAGACTGCTATGCTCCCTATGTCTGTGGGGTGGCGGCCCGTATTCTACCCGGCCGCCCAGAGGAATGGGAGGAACTGGCGGGCGACGTGTTTCTGGCCGCCTGGGACAACCGGAAAAAGCTCCGGCCAGGGCAGGTGAAGGGGTGGCTGTCCACAGTAGCACGAAACCGGGCGTTCAACCGCCGGCGAGGTCATCGAGAGGACCTGCCCCTAGAGGAGGATATCCTACTACTGCAGTCGGACCTCCCCCAGAGTGAAGCGGAGTACAGGGAGCTGCGGTCAACACTATCCCTGGCTCTTGGCAGCTTGGACCAGCAGGACCGGGAACTATTTGTGCGTCACTACTACTATGGCCAGACGGTGGCAAGAGCGGCGGAAGAGATGGAACTCAACTTGTCTACCGCCAAGACGAGGCTGCGTCGGGGCAGAGAGAGGTTGAAGAGATTTTTACAGGAGGTTGGTTATGAACCAATGGAAAATTGAGATTTCTGAGCTTATGGAGCAATACACGGATACGGAGTTTATACCGGAGGAGGAACACGAAGTGGATGTGGATCTGATTAAGAAAAGAGTGATAACTGCTGTACAGGGAAAACGCCATACAGCGCGGCGGACCGGGTTGGTTGCCGCGGCACTTGCGGCCTGTTTGGCGCTGGTAGGCTGGGCCTACGGAGAGCAGATCTATACCCTGATGTCCGGCGGCCAGTTAAGTATTGGAGAAAACTATGCGAGTATCTCGCTATCCACAGGGTATGACGAGGCGGGTACCCCTCTTGTGGTGTCTTGGGAGGCTGGCAGGCTGTGGTTTGTAGCTGATGGCCAGCATATAGACATTACAGACCGGATCAACGAGAGCACTCCATATATTTATAGCTCAGAGGACGACGAGGGAAACCGTACTGTCGTCGTAGTGGGAGGTGAGCCTGAGCGTTGCGGCTGGATGGAACGGTGGGAGGCCGCCGATGGCATGAGTGCTGCTGAGGTGTATGACAGCATGACTGGCAGTGGTGAGAAAGAACCGGCTTGGCTGGTCAACGCCAGAGCTCAACTGGGTATTACCGAGTAAAGAAACGGGCAGAACAGCGTATGAGCTGGCCGCCTTGCTTTTTCTTCCAGGCCCTGATAGAATAAAAATAGGCCCTTCACCACAGGTGCTGGGCCTATTCTGATTCTATGCCAGTGCAAGTGAAAAGGGAGGGAACTCAATGGAGCGATACCGGGTGGTGGACACGCCTTTGGGTCCAATTACATACCTTCTGGTGAAGAAGCGGGTAAAAAACTTGAATCTTCACATTCGGCGAGATGGCACGGTAGTTTTATCCATCCCCACACACTGTCCTCTGGAGCAGGCTGACCACCTGATTGCTCAAAAGGGCGGCTGGATTATGGATGTGCGAGCTCGTATGGCGGATCGAACTGTTCCTTTGCTCCCTGGCCCTGATAGAGAAGAGTGCCTCCGTTTGCTGGAAGATGCTGTTGGCCGGGTTTATCCTCTGGTAGAGGGACTTGGAGTGGCACGCCCTCTGTTGAAGCTGCGGAAGATGAGAAGCCAGTGGGGCAACTGCCACTGGAGCCAGGGGTATATCACCCTGAATGTGGCTCTGGCCCGGTGCCCAGAAGGGCTGAGGGACTATGTGGCGCTTCATGAGCTGGTCCACTTTCTTCACCACGATCACGGCCCCGGCTTTTATGCCCGGATGGATACACTCATGCCGGACTGGCGACGGCGGCGGCAGGAACTGAAAAAATACAGCGGTGCACTTGAAACCGCGGGATGAGGGTCCGGCACGGTACTGTGCCGGACATTTAAACTTTAAAATTTATCGAAAAACAATAAAAATATATTGACAATCGGTTTTTGGCGTGCTAGGCTAGGGTAGCAAAGGGGGAATCTTCCATGGAAAAGACAGGGGTACAGAAGCTGGCAGGCGTTCTGAAAATGCTGGTCGTTGGCATGATGGTGCTGAATGTAATTGCGCTGTTGTTCGTACCTTGGCTGGTGACTTCAGCGGACGAGCTGCATCTGTTTCTGGAAGAGCGGGTGCTCCATCTGCTTCGGATTCAGCCGTATGGCGAGGACGACATAGTGATTCCCATAATTTTTGTGGCTCTGGCCGGCTGGGGAGAGGTCTGGCAGGATACGGTCTGCGCCCTGTACACCCTTTTTTTGCTGATTTGCGGTGTGTGCTGCTTTGTGATTCTCAAGCAAGCCAAAGGGATACTCAATACCGTTCTGGAGGGAATGCCGTTCCAGATGGCCAACGCCCGCAGTATGAGGCGGGCGGCGGTCTGCTGCTGGATTATCACCGGGATGGCGGCGGTGCGGCTGATCGGGGAGCTGATATGGTTGAAAAACACGGCTCCTATTTATACCTATAACACCCTGTTCATCCCCATCTTCCTGATGGGCGGGCTGCTGTTCCTGGTTATGTCCGCCCTGTTTCGCCAGGCGGCGGAGCTGAAGGAGGACCAGGACCTGACAATTTGAGGGGGCGGGTCTGTGAAGATTGTAGTCAATTTAGATGTGATGATGGCCAGAAGAAAGATGTCCCTGGGGGAGCTGGCCCAGCGGGTGGATATCACGATGGCGAACCTGTCCATTTTAAAGAACAACAAGGCGAGGGCCATCCGTTTTTCTACGCTGGAGGCCATCTGTGCCGCCCTGGACTGCCAGCCGGGGGACATTCTGGAGTTTGTCCCTGACGGGGAGGGGGAGCCATGAGCTGGATCAAAAGGCACAAAAAGCTGGCGCTATTTCTGGCGCTGGCCCTGATATTTCTGGGTTGGTGGTGGCAGCGGAGTCAATTTACTCCAGAGCGATGGGCAGCCCAGCCCGGTGAGCGCCACCACATTGTAGACGACCTGCTGACTTAGTACGGCGGCTTGAAGGGGATGTCCCAGGAAAGAGGTGGTGTCCCTGCTGGGACCGGACACCGATGGGGACCAGCGGGAGGAGAGGTTGACACCCGACGGTCGAGAAGTGCGAGAGCTTTTGGCCTATCCCATCGGGAGCTACGGGTTGGGATGGGGCTACCTGTTTGTCTATCTGGAGGACGGGGCCGTAACGGAGAGCAGGACCTATGGGGACTGAGGCCTGAAAAAGCACGGCTGGACCTATGGGGAAAGGAGGGCTTCAAGACCGGATGGAAGGAAAATTTGGAGGCAATATGAAACGGCTTTTAATCATTTTATCGCTGGCGGTGCTGCTGTGCGGCGTTCTTCTGGGGGAGCTGGGGCTGGGCGGCTCCGGAATGGAGAGACATCTGGAAAAACAACTGGGGATCGACCTGCCTGCAGGAGCGGCAATTACCTATGAAGACAGCCACGGAGGATTCCACGGCGACGGGGTGCTCACAGTTGTGGTGGAGTGTTCAGATCCCGATAAGGCGGAGGGGCTGATTGACGATATCTCCCAGCGCTGGAGGGAGAGCCCCATAGAGCCGGAGCTGTGGGAGCAGTTTCGGGCGGCATGGCGGCAAAACGGCGAACAGATACCCCCTCTGCCGGAGGAGCCACGGGGCTTCTGGTTTTACCGGGACAGGTTTCAGGAGCAATATGGAAAAAAGTGTGAGTTTAACCCGGTGCTGCAAAACTGCACCTTTGCTCTGATGGATACGGAACAGGGAAGGCTGTATGTACTGGAAACAGACTTCTAGGATTTTGGAGGAAAAAGCGTTGAAGACAAGGGAAGGGCGCTGGAAACAGATGGTTGCGATTGGGGCTGCTTTGGCGCTTTTGGCGGCCTTTTTCTGGTGGCAGAACAACGGCCTGACGGTGAGCCGGTACGAGTTTACGTCCACGAAGGTCCCGCGGGAGTTGGACGGATATACCATCGTCCAGCTCTCCGATCTGCACAACCACCGCTTTGGGGATGGCCAGCGCCGGCTGCTGAAGTTAGTGGAGGAGCTGGAGCCGGACCTGGTCCTGATGACAGGAGATCTGGTGGATCGGAACCGAACGGACCTGATCCCAGCTCTGGAGCTGGCAAAGGGGACGTCAGAGCTGGCGCCTACCTACTATATCACCGGTAACCACGAGTGGTCGATTGCAGACAGAGAGCGGACGGAGCTGCTGGAGGGGATGACCGAGGCCGGAGTCGTGGTGCTGGAGGACCGATGCGCCGTTCTTCCGGTGGGGGAGAGCTGCCTGGTGCTGGCTGGGCTGTCAGACGAAAGCCTGCGGGATGGAACGGTAGATTGGCTGATGGAGGATGTTCCGGATGGATTATCCATCCTGCTGGCCCACGAGCCCCAATTTATTTCCGACTACGCCAGGGCCGGAGCGGACCTTGTATTTTCCGGCCACGCCCACGGCGGCCAGATACGGCTGCCTTTTGTGGGCGGCCTCTATGCGCCGGGGCAGGGATTCCTGCCCAAACTGACCAAAGGGCTCTATGAAGTGGAGGACACCACTTTGGTGGTGTCCCGGGGACTGGGCAACAGCACCTTTCCATTCAGGTTCTTAAACAGGCCGGAGGTGGTGGTGTTGACACTGAGGACAGAGGACTGAACAGAGGAGAAAAGAAATGAGAAAACAGATAATGACCGCACTCCTGACTCTATCCCTTGTGGGGACTCTCTCCAGCTGCTCCCTGGTCGGCTTCTGGCTGTCCGGCTGCGGCGGAGAGAAGGCCGACCTTGTAGTGGTAAATGAAAGCTCCGCAGTGATCGATGGGATCTCTGTGACGGAAGGCAGCCAGACACAGTCGGTTTCCAGTGAGGATGGGAGCGGGCTGCTAGAGTGTGGAGAGAGTTACGGCCTGGAGCTGGCTGGGACGGGGGAATGCGTTGTTGTTCTCTTTGACTGCTGGCAGCGGGAGTTGGCCCGCAGCTATTTGGAGTTTCAGGGGGAGCGGCTTTTCCTTACCCTGAAGGACTGGGGGACCATGACCTGTACCACGGAGAATACTATGAAGTGAATGAATAGGGAAAGGATGGAGAAGAGATGAAAGAGAATATCGGCCGTGTGCTGCTTGGACTGTTGTTGACTTTCTGTCTGGTGACCGTTGTGGGGATCCCCCTCTATATTCACTTTGTCTGGCCCTTTCTGCCGTAAAAGTCTGATAGAGGCGAAGAGATGGACGAGCTGCTTATGATGGGCACTGCCTATATAGCCTTTCCAATAGCTCTGCTGGCAGCGGCAGTCTATGGTGTGAACAGTATCCGCCGCAAGGACCGGCGCTATTGGGTGCTGTCGGGAATTGCTCTGGGGAGCTTCCTTCTCCTGTGGGGCGGAAATAAGCTGTTGGGGTTGGCCTGGAGAAACCGTCCTGCTCTGATCCTCTGTCTGACGGCAATAGTGAGCTTTCTGGCCTGTATTTGGTATGTGGCCGTCAGGGGTTGGAAGCAACGTGTTCCTCAGGCGGTCCTGGTGCTGTGTGCTATGGTCCTGTCCAGTGTCGGCCTGTTCTGGGGCCTGTGGGGGATCTTTGTCACTTATGGCGGAGGGGAGAGAATACTAGCCCATGAGGGCTGCTTGCTGGTAGAGGTTGACCGCTCTTTTCTGGACCCCATGTACGACTACTACGAATACCGCGGGCCGATTTTCCGGGGAAGTCGAGAGATATACAGCACAGTGGGCGGAGATCCGCCCCGGCTGGAGGATGACGGAACAGCCTAAAAGGTGGGTTGATCTATGGAATTGATAGTTACCCTGGCGGCGTGGACGGTTCAAGCGGGAGCTGCTGCCCTGCTGGCTGCCCTCCTGGCCCTGGCCGCCAGTCTGATTCCTTTGGTCAGAAGAGTGAAATGGAGGAAACGCTGGGCCGCCGCCGGTGGTGCGGTCATTTTAATGCTTGCCCTTCTGTGCGGTCACCCCCTCCTGCGGTACCATAAGGGAGTTGAGCCCCTGCCACCCGACCTTCAGGCGGCGGTGATAAAGTACAGCCGGGGACTATACTCCGACAGACTCCCGCTGGTTCCCGTCTGGGTCCAGGTGGAGAGACGGCCACCTGGGTCCATAGCCTCCTGGACCATTCAATATTTCTGCTGGGGTACGGTGTCCATGGAGCTGGAGGAGGGGGGATGGCCCAGCGTCACAAAGCCGTTGGGATAAAGAAAAGGTTTCCCACAAGTTTCACCTCTTTCCCTCATACAAATAGGGGAGAGGTGATTTTTTATGGATAGAAAGCCACGGCGACCCGGTCTGCTGGAGCGGACAGCGGAGGCCCTGGACCTGCCCGCTGACGCCCTGGCAGGACTGCCCCGACTGGAGTTGGTGGGGGACGGGGAACTGAGAATGGAGAATCACAGGGGTATCCTGGCCTATGGTAAGGAGGAGATCCACGTCAGCGGCGGCGTGTTTATTGTAAAAATAGCGGGCGAGGGGCTGGAGCTGCGGGCCATGACTGGGCTGGAACTGCTCATCACCGGGAAGATACGCCAGATAGAGCTGGACTAGGAGGGGATCGGGATGAAGCGGCTGATGAATTTTCTGCGGGGAATGGCCGACCTGAGGGTTACCGGCCTGTTCCCCGAACGGTTGATAAACCTCTGTGCCCAGAACGGAGTGGAATTCTGGGGCGTAGAATGGCTGGATGAGCATACTCTGCGCCTCACAGTCCGCCGCCGACACTTGAGACAGCTCCGGGAGCTTGCCCAGAGAGTAGGCTGCGACGTCAGTCAGGAGGGCAGCCGGGGGCTGCCGGACTTTCTCATCCGCTTCCGGACCCGGTATGCCTTCCTAACGGGCCTCGCCCTGTCCCTGTGCGCCGTAGCCTTCCTGTCCCAATTCATATTGACGGTGGAGGTCAAGGGAAACGAGAGAGTACCTACCGCCGTTATCCTAAGCCAGCTGAGACAGCTGGGCGTCCGGCCCGGCGTCTATGGCCCCGGCCTGGACCGGCAGCAGCTGGCTCAGGAGACCCTGCGGGAAATGGAGGAGCTGTCCTGGGTGGGGATCAACCTCCACGGTACCCGCTTGGAGGTCATCGTGCGGGAGGCGGTCGCCTCCCCGGAGCGGATAGACGAGAAAGGATATTTTGACATCGTAGCCGAAGCGGATGGCATTGTCACCCACATCGAGCCGGAGCAAGGGGATGCGGCAGTTCAGGAGGGGGATACCGTGTTGGCCGGAGAGGTGCTTATCTCCGGCACTGTGACCATGGAGCCTCCCAAGTACAGCGACCTGCCCACCCGCTACTATCAGACCCATGCCAGGGGACGGGTGTGGGCCCGGACTTGGCGAACGCTGACGGCACAGATCCCCTTGGAGGCGAACACCAAAGTATATACGGGGGAGGATCGGAAGGTCTGGTCCCTGAAATTTTTAGACCGCCGCATCGAAATTTTTGGAAACAGTAGCATTTCCTGGCCATTCTATGATAAAATAACCACAGTGCGCCAACTCACCCTGCCGGGGGAGCGGGCTCTTCCTATCTCATTGATCCAGGAGAGTTATCGCGCCTACGAGCTGGAGAGCAGGGAGCTAGACCGGGAAGCGGCCCAGCGATTGCTGGAGGAACAGCTGAAAGACCGTCTGGAGCGGTTGATCGGGGAGGACGGACAGATAGATTCTATCCGATTTTCCGCCAAGGTGGAGGATGGGCAGCTGAAGGTGACCGCCCAGGCTGAGTGCCAGGAGGAGATCGGGAAAGAGGTCCCAGGTTCCGCCCCGCCAGAGGAGCACGGCGAATCAGAGGAGCAGGCCTCCTCATAAACAGGAGATAAGTAGGAATGACAGAACAGAGCATCAGCCTGGAGCGAATGGAGGAGACCATCAGCGTTTTTGGCTCCTTTGACGAGAATATCCGCCTCATCGAACGGGAGCTGGGGGTGACCGTAGTCAGCCGTGACTCGGCGCTGAAGATATCCGGTGAGGACCCGGAGGGTGTCATGCGTGCCGTCCGAACGGTGGAAAGCCTGATGACCCTGGCCGCTAGAGGGGAAGCCATCAATGAGCAGAACGTGCGCTATGTGATCCAACTGGTCCGGGAGGGCAGTGAGGCCCAGATTCACCAGTTGGCCAGCGATGTGCTGTGCGTCACTGCCAAGGGCAAGCCTATCAAGGCCAAGACCCTGGGGCAGAAAAAGTATGTGGAGGCTATCCGGGACAATGTGGTAACTCTTGGTATTGGTCCCGCGGGCACCGGTAAGACCTATCTGGCGGTGGCCGCCGCGGTGGCGGCCTTCCGGGCCAAGGAGGTCAACCGCATCATCCTCACCCGCCCGGCGGTGGAGGCGGGGGAGCGGCTGGGCTTCCTCCCCGGCGATCTGCAATCCAAGGTAGACCCCTACCTCCGGCCCTTGTATGACGCTCTCTTTGAGATGCTGGGGCCCGACACCTATCAGAAGTATCTGGAGCGGGGCAACATCGAGGTGGCCCCCCTGGCCTATATGCGGGGCCGCACGCTGGACGACTCCTTCATCATCCTGGACGAGGCCCAGAACACCAGCCGGGAACAGATGAAAATGTTTTTGACCCGCCTGGGCTTCGGATCGAAAATCGTCATCACCGGCGACATCACCCAGATCGACCTGCCGAAGGATGTGGTGTCCGGCCTGCGGGAGGCCATGCGGGTGCTGAAGGGCGTGGATGATATCGCCATCATGCGGCTGGGAGAGGCCGACGTGGTCCGCCATGCTCTGGTCCAGAAGATCATCAAGGCCTACGAGGTGGATGAGGAGAGGCGGTCCACCAAGAAGGAGTTTAAGAAATGACCCGTTTTTCCTGGCATGGCTATGAGGTGGAGGTGGACAAAACAGCCACCTCCGCTTGGTATGCCGAGGCGGAGGATTGGGGCTGCGCCTGCGGCCGCTGCCGGAATTTCCTGACCCTGGCACGGGAGAGAAGGCTGCCGGGCGAGATTCTGGAAATTCTGGACAGGCTGTCTGTCCCGCCTGCCAGGGCAACCTATGTGTGCGAGCTCTACCACGATAAGAACTGGAAAGAAAAGGGACTGCTCTACCAGTTCAGCTGGCGGATTGGCGGGGCGGTCCTGGCTGTGCCGCCGGGAGAAAATGGCCCGGGGTGGGGGCCGCTGATAGAGCGGCCCTGGGGCGGCCTGGTGCTGGGGCATGAGGACTATCCCTATGGCGCTCCGGATTTTCCAAAACCAAATTTTGACCTGGAGTGCCAGATCTGGCTGCCCTGGGTGCTGGACGAGCCTGTGGCTGGGGCGGCAGAGTAGAAGGGGCTGTCATGGCGGAGCGTTGAAGTAGAAAGAGAGAAGGTGCCGTTTATGTGGATGATATTCTGGGGCCTGCTGTTGTTTGTGTTTTTTGACTTTCGTATCAATGGCATCGTGTTTACACCGGATTTTGTCGGCTTTTTCCTGGTGTGGCTGGGGATCATTCGCTGTCGCGGAATCCAGACCTTTGCCCGGTACCACTGGACGGCACTTGTGGCCTGCGTGTTTTCAGGGGGGGGATATGTGTTCACCGGATTCACTGAGTATACCAGCTATTTGGGGGAACTGGAGTTGTCATTCACCCTGGTACGCACAGTGCTTCAGGCGGTGGTTACCTATGTAATCGTCAAAGGAATGGTGGAGCTTGAGACAAATACAGGACAAAACTTGAAGAGCAGGGGGCTGTTTTACGCTTGGCTGCTTATGGAAGTGGTCAGCGCCTGCGGTACCGTGCTGACATATTTGTTGGATTCTCTTCTCGTTTCCATAATCACTATAATCGTTTCCGTGATAGGCGTGGTCTGGTATCTGGTGAAATTTTACCAGTGCTTGAAAATGATAAGCCGGGATGGAATCAGCGTACAGCCCCGGAGCAGTAAGGAGTAATTATAATTATGGTAGAGGATACCAAGCGATATTTAGCCTATATCTGTCCCCGCTGCCGCCAGTCGGTCATCGTGGAGCGGGACCTGTTCTCTCTGGCTGCCTCCAAGGCCCACATCAAGTGCCCCTGCGGCAAGTCGGAGATGACGGTGGAGTTTCTGCCCAGCCGGGTCCAACTCACGGTGCCCTGCCTGTTCTGCGGTCGAGAGCACGCTGTGTCCTGCTCCTCCCACGCCTTCCTGCGGGAGAAGGCCCTGGCCTTCTCCTGTGCCGCCTCTGGCCTGGATTGCTGCTATGTGGGGGAGGAAGGGCCGGTCTACGCGGCCACCGCCCGTTTGGAACAGGCAGTGGACAAGCTGGGCGAGGACGAGGTGAGCCAGGGTGCGTTCCTGGATGAGATCGTCATGGAGGAGGTGCTGTCTGAGATCCGGGACATCGCGGCCCGCGGGGGCATCTCCTGTGCCTGCGGCAGTAAAAACTGGACCTTTCAGGTCAATTACAGCTCCGTAGACCTCATCTGCGCCGACTGCGGGGCCCAGATGCGGGTGCCGGCCGCTACCGCAGATGACATCGATGACATCTGCTGCAAAGATACCATTCTGATCCGGGGAAAGGAAAAAAGATGAGCCTATTTTATGAACACCATTTTCGATTGAACGGTCTGGATATCGACGGACATGGAATGTGCAAGGCCTCGGCCCTGCTCAACCACCTCCAGGACGCCGCTACCTTGGCGGCGGAGGCAGGTGGCTTCCACCGGGAGATGCTGATGGAGCGGTACGGGGCCTTCTGGATGCTGGCCCGGTCCTGGTACCGGCTGGACCGGCCCCTGCGGTTCGAGGACCAGCTGACTGTCCGCACCTGGCACCGGGGGGATAGGGGGGCCATGATGTATCGGGATTACGACATTTATGCCGATGGACAGCTGGTGGGTGAGTCCGTGTCCGGTTGGGTGCTGGCCAGCTTAGAGGGACATAAGCTGATGCGCCTGTCTTCGGTCACGGAGCTGGCTGGTACCGGAGGGGGAGAACTGTGTAAGACTATGACGCTCTCCAAGCTCCACTGCCCGGAGGAGCTGGTCCAGGTGGAGCGTCGGCCCATGCGGTACAGTGACAGCGATTTGAACGGCCATGTGAATAATACTCGGTACGCTGACTTCGCCTGCGACGCGGTAGAAATGGACAGGCTGGAGGAGGACCGGTTCCTGGCCTCGATGCAGATTGGCTATTTGGCCGAGTGCAGGCCGGGAGAACAGCTTGATATCCAATCCGGAGGGCAGGAGGACCAACGCTATGTCCGTGGATTGGACGAGAGCGGCAAATCCCGCTTTGAAGCGGCCCTGTTTTTTGGCAAAGCGGTTCCTTGACAAGAGACGCGGCAGAGCGTTACAATAACTTAACTATACACACTGGAAAGAAAAGATATGGCCCGGCCCGCCGGGCAGAAGAAAAAGGAGTTGTAGATATGGTCAATCAGGACGCCGCACAGAAGTTTGTCAAGCAGGGCCTTACCTTTGACGACGTGCTTCTGATCCCCGCCGCCAGCGATGTACTCCCCGCGGACATCGACCTGCGTACCCGTCTGACCCGAAAGGTCCATCTGAATATCCCCCTCATCAGCGCCGCCATGGACACCGTGACTGAGTACCGGATGGCCATCGCCATCGCCCGCGAGGGCGGCATCGGCATCATCCACAAGAATATGTCCATCAGCCAGCAGGCGGAACAGGTAGACATGGTCAAGCGCAGTGAGAACGGCGTTATCACAAACCCCTTCTGGCTGGGGCCCGGCCATACACTGGCTGAGGCGGATGAGCTGATGGCCAAGTACCGCATCTCCGGTGTGCCCATCTGTGACAATGGAAAGCTGATTGGCATTATTACCAACCGGGATATGAAGTTCGAAACAGACATGAACCAGCTCATCGACAATGTAATGACCAGAGAGAACTTGGTCACCGCCCCAGAGGGGACCACTCTGGCTGAGGCCAAGGAGATTCTCCGCCGGCATAAGATTGAGAAGCTGCCCATTGTGGACAACGAGTTCCGGCTGAAGGGCCTGATTACCATCAAGGATATCGAGAAGGCGACGGTGTATCCCAATTCCGCCCGTGACGAAAAGGGCCGCCTGCTGGTGGGTGCCGCCATCGGCGTTACCGCCGATGTGCTGGACCGGGTGGCAGCCCTGGTGGAGGCGGGGGCCGACGTGCTGGCTCTGGACTCGGCCCACGGCCACTCCCAGAATATTCTCAACTGTGTCAAGCGTATTAAGGCCCTCTATCCCGACGTACAGCTCATCGCCGGTAACGTAGCTACTGCCGAGGGGACACGGGCCCTCATTGAGGCAGGGGCCGACTGTGTGAAGATCGGCATTGGTCCCGGCTCCATCTGTACCACCCGTGTGGTGGCCGGCATCGGCGTACCCCAGATCACCGCGGTGTATGACGCCGCCTGTGTGGCCGCTGAGTATGATATCCCCATCATCGCCGATGGCGGCGTCAAATATTCTGGTGATATCGCAAAGGCTCTGGCCGCCGGCGCCAGCGTGGTCATGTTGGGCTCTCTGCTGGCTGGCTGCGAGGAGTCACCAGGCGACACCGAGGTGTTCCAGGGCCGCCAGTTCAAGGTCTACCGGGGTATGGGTTCCCTGGCGGCCATGAACCAGGGCTCCAAGGACCGCTATTTCCAGCAGAACAACAAGAAGCTGGTTCCCGAAGGGGTAGAGGGCCGAGTTCCTTACAAGGGACTGGCGGGCGAGACCATCTACCAGCTGATGGGCGGCTTGAAGGCCGGTATGGGCTACACTGGCTGTCACACCGTAGAGGAGCTGCACAGCAAGGCCCAGTTTATGCAGATTACCGCCGCTGGCCTCCGGGAGTCCCACCCCCACGATATCTATATCACCAAGGAAGCTCCCAACTATACCGTCAACCCCAGCTGACATATCAGGTACAGAGCCGCGCATGAGCGCGGCTCTGTTTTTGAAGGGAGGAAGATGACATGGAGCGATATACAAGGACTGTAGACGGAAAAGTTACAGTGGCCCCGGAGGAAATGGCAGCGGCTCTGGAGCGTCTCTCCGCCTTTGAGGATATGGCCTGCGGAGTGGAGCGGGAGCGGGAAGAAATCTCTGCCCGCCTGGAAGAGCTGCGAAATAGAGGAAGGGAGAAGACCGTCCAATTCCGGGAACTGCTGGCACAAAAGCTGGTCAACAACAATATGAAGCTGCTTCTGGAGCGGTATCGGATACACTGAGAGAGGGCCTCTGAAAAGGAGGCCCTCTTTCCTTATGATGAAAAGAGTGTCAAGGACTTTTTTTGACTGGAATAACGTGATACAATATCAGAAACGACTGAAGAACAGATCTCCTGGGATGCCGGGAAGAGAGAGGGGACAAAAAAGATGCTGAAGCTGATCCTTGGCCGCGCGGGAGCGGGAAAGACCACTGCGGTACTGAAGCGTCTGTGTCAGGCCGGGCAAATGCGCCAGCAGGTCCTGATGGTCCCTGAGCAGCAGTCCCATGAGGCCGAGCGTGCTCTGTGCCAGATGGGGGGGAACGGGGCCTCTCTCTGGGCTGAGGTCTTGTCCTTTAGCCGACTATGCGGCCGTGTCTTTCAGGCCGCTGGCGGCTTGGGGGAGCGGGAGCTGGACGGGGGCGGGCGTCTTCTGCTTATGTACCGGGCCCTCAAGGAGACATCAGAGGTCCTGACGGTGTATGCCCGCGCATCGCAGCGCCCTGCTTTCCTCACCGCTCTGTTGGCCACTGTGGATGAGCTGAAGAGCTGCTGTATCCCCCCTGAGGCGCTGATTACCGCGGGGCAGGAAGCAGGAGGCCCAGAAGGGAATAAACTCAGGGACCTGGGGTTGATTTGTGGGACTTATGACGCGCTCACGGCAAACGTGGCACTGGACCCTAGGGATCGCCTGACCAGAGCGGCTGAAAAGCTGAAGGAGTGCCGCTGGGCTGTGGGCAAGGATCTGTGGTTGGATGGATTTACAGACTTTACGCCCCAGCAGGAGGAGGTCCTGGGCCAGCTTCTGGTCCAGGCGGAGCATATGACTGTCACTCTGACCTGTGACCACCTGGAGGAGGATGAGGATGGGACAGGCATCTTTTCCCCAGCACGGAGAACGGCGGCCCGACTGATTAGACTGGCTCAACGGGAGAGAATAGGCTATAAAGTAGAATGCCTTGTCGGGGATTTTGCGGCAAAAGAGCGGCCGCTCCAATTTTTGGAGGGGCATCTCTTCGGTGGGGGCCTGGAGAGCCCCATTTCCTGTGAAGGGGCCGTCACTCTGTTTCGGGCCAATACCATGCGGTCCGAGGTGGAGTGGGTGTCATCGCGCATTTTGAGCCTGGTACGAGAGGAGGGCTACCGCTTTCGGGACATTGGTCTGGTGGCCCGCGATTATGGCGCCTACCAGGATTTGATAGAATCGGTGCTGCCCAGATATGGGATACCCGTATTTTCCTCCGCTATGGCGGATATTTTGGAGAAGCCCGTGCTCACCCTGGTCACCGCGGCCCTGGATACTGTGGCGGGGGGCTATGCCTACGAAGATATATTCCGCTATCTCAAGACCGGACTGACGGACCTGGGGGAAGAAGACCGAGATCTGCTGGAAAACTATGTTTTGAAGTGGGATATCAAGGGGAGCCGCTGGACGCAGACAAAGGAATGGACTTGGCATCCTAGAGGATATGGCATCCCCTGGGAGGAAGAGGACCGTGCCCTTCTGGAGCGATTGGACCGCGCCAGAAGGCAGGTGACCGCTCCTTTGGAGGAACTGAGAAAGGCCCAAGACAAGACGGGAAGAGGACAGGCGATTTCCCTTTACAGATTTTTGGAGCGCATTGGCTTGCCAGATCAGCTGGAGGCACGGGTAGAGGCGCTGAAGAAGCGGGGAGAGCTCGCTCTGGCGGAGGAGTACCGGCAGCTCTGGGAGATCCTCTGTGGCGGACTAGAGCAGTGCGCTGCTTTGCTGGGGGAGAGAGGAATGGACCTGGAGGAGTTTGCCGGCCTGTTTCGGCTGGTCCTGTCCCAATATGATGTAGGAACGATCCCGGTTTCCCTGGATCGGGTGACCGCCGGTGAAACCACCCGTCAGACAGGGCACAGGGTGAAGGCTCTCTTTCTATTGGGGGCGGATGACGGCTCCATCCCCAGGGTTGGGGCGGCTCCTGGCCTGCTGTCAGATGATGACCGCTCTCTGCTGGCGGTATACGGTCTGGAGCTGGACCAGTCCCAGCGGGAACTGCTCTTCCGGGAGATGACTACGGTCTATCAGATCTGTGCCCGCCCCAGCCACCGCCTAGTGGTATCTTGGGCTGTCCAGGGGCCGGGAGGTGAGGAGCGAAGGCCCTGTTTCCTGGCCCAACGGCTGCAGCTGCTCTATACTGATTTGGACATATGCCATGAGGAGGAGCTAGAGGGGCGCTTCCGGCTGTCCGCCCCTCTGCCCGCCCTGGAGCAGGCGGGGAGAAATACGAGGCTGCGGGAGCTGTTGGGCAGCCTGTCTGGCTTGGAGAGCCAAGTGGACAAGCTGGAGCGGGTGGCTGGCTGGGAGAGAGGGCAACTCACTAGGCAGACGGTGGACCAGCTGTATGGGAGACGGGTGGCCATGTCCGCCTCACGGATGGACAAGTATAAATCCTGCCACTTCTCCTATTTTATGCGGTATGGCCTGCGGGCAGAGCCTAGAAAGCCGGCAGGCTTTACAGCACCAGAGTATGGCACATTTGTCCACTATGTGCTGGAGCATGTCCTTCAGGACGATATGTTCCGCCAGACAAGACTGCCTGGGATGGAGCCGGAAAAATTAGATGAGGATACGCGCGGCCGGCTGCGACAGCTCACCCGCCAGGCGGTGGACCGCTATGTGGCCGAGGAGCTGGGAGGGCTGGAAGGCCAGAGTGACCGCTTCCGCTACCTGTTCCACCGACTGCTCAGATCGGTCCAGGCGGTGGTGGACAACGTGGCGGAGGAGCTTCTTCACTCCAGCTTCCGACCTATCTCCTTTGAGCTGGGTTTTGGAAAGGGGGAGGACCTGCCGCCAGTCGAACTGACCGTGGATGGAGTTACTATCAGCGTTTCTGGGTTCGTAGACCGGGTGGATGGATGGGTCCACGACGGGCGACTCTATCTGAGGGTGGTGGACTATAAGACGGGACGGAAGTCCTTTGATCTCACCGAGGTTTGGAACGGCCTGGGCTTGCAGATGCTTCTCTATCTCTTTACTCTGGAAGAGCGGGGGGAGTCCCTCTATGGGATGCCAGTAGAGGGCGCCGGGGTGCTGTATCTCCCGGCTCGGGACGCGGTGGTTCGAGGAAGCCGGACGATGAGTGAACAGGCATGGCGCAAGGCGTTAGACAGGGAATTGGTCCGAAGCGGACTGGTCCTGGATGACTCCGCCGTGCTGGAGGCTATGGAGCACGTCTCTGAAGAAGGGTACCGTTTCCTTCCCCTGAAGGTGTCCAAGTCTACTGGAGCTATCACTGGAGACGCCTTGGCCAGCGCGGAGCGCCTGGGCCGCCTGGGCCGCCACATCCAAAGGGTGCTGGGGGAGATCTGCGGAGAGCTGGCCCAGGGCAACATCGCCGCGGATCCTTTCTGGCGGGGACCGGAAAAAAATGCCTGCCGCTTCTGTGACTATGCCGCCGCCTGCCACTTTGAAGAAGGGCGGGGTGGGGACCGTAGGCGCTGGCTACCCAGTATGAGCGCCCAGGAGTTCTGGGAAAATATGGGAGAGGAACTATGAAATGGAGATCAGATTACACTATATAGAGCAGGGAGAGGGCTTTCCACTGATACTGCTCCACGGAAATGGGGAGGATCATACCTACTTCAAAAGGCAAATGGAACCATTTGCCGACCATTTTCGGGTGATTGCTGTGGATACTCGTGGACATGGAGAGAGTCCACGGGGCACTGGACCGTTTACACTGTCCCAATTCGCGGAGGACTTGAAATCGTTTTTCGATCAGCATGGTATCTCCAAATGTCATCTCTTGGGGTTTTCCGATGGAGGAAATGTGGCCCTATTGTTTGCGCTGAAGTATCCGGACCGTGTAGAGCGGCTCATACTAAACGGGGCAAACTTGGACCCGTGTGGCGTAAAGCTGAAGACACAGATTCCCATAGTGCTGGGATGGGGGCTGTGCCGCCTGTGTGCCCTGTTCAGCCAACAGGCAAAACAAAATTGGGAGATGCTGAATTTGATGGTAACCCAGCCGCATATACACAGGGCGGAGCTGGCGGGACTGGACATGCCGGTTCTGGTAGTGGCGGGGGAACAGGATATGATCCGAGAGAGCCACACTCAGTCAATCGCGGCCAATATCCCAAACAGCCGGTTGGTCATCCTTCCTGGTGACCACTTTATAGCCAGGCGGAATTGGCAGGGCTTCAATGATACGGTGCTGGAGTTTCTATTGGACCGGAGCTGAACAACAAAAAGAGGAGAAATCAAATGGAGAACAGTAAAAATATCCTGATTATTAATGATATGCCGGGCTACGGCAAGGTGGCTCTGGCAGCCATGCTGCCCATCCTGTCCAATATGGGCCATAGTGTCTACAACCTGCCCACCGCCCTGGTGTCCAATACTCTGGACTACGGGAAATTTACCATATTAGATACCACTGACTACATGGTAAAAGCCATCGAGGTGTGGAAGCAACTGGGATTTCAGTTTGACTGTATCACCACCGGCTTTCTGGCTTCGGCGGCCCAGGTGGGCATTATCCGGGACTTTATCGCCAGCCAGAAGAAGGAGGGCCTGCTGGTCATGACTGACCCTATCATGGGGGACGACGGTAAGCTCTATAACGGTGTCACGGAGGAGACGGTCGGGAATATGCGCCGCCTCATTGGGGTAGCCGACGTAATCGTCCCTAATCTGACGGAGGCAGAATTTCTGTCCGGCATTTACCAGGGGGAGGAGGCTCTGTCCCAGTCACAGGCCAAGGAGATAGTGGACCGGCTGCGGGGGCTGGGCCCACGATCTGTCGTGGTCACCAGCGGTGTATCGAAGGAGAGTGGGAGTCATGTAGTCTGGGGCTATGACCACAGAAGCGGGGAATATTTTACGATCCCCTACCGGTTTATCCGGGTGCATTTCCCAGGGACAGGGGATATGTTTTCCGCCGTCCTGGTGGGGGAACTCCTGGCTGGAAGCCCCCTGCGCCCTGCTGTGAAGCGGGCCATGGACGTACTGGAAAAGCTCATCTTTCTGGAACAGGATGAGATTGAAAAGAACAAGGGTATCCGCATAGAAAAGTTTTTGAGCGTGCTCAAAGAGTGAAGAAAGTGGAGAGAGGAAGGAAACCACTTATGTGGGCTGTTTTTGCGCTGTTGTCAGCACTATTTGCCGCCCTGACCGGAATTCTGGCCAAGCTGGGGATGGAGGGAATCAATTCCAATCTGGCCACAGCCTTGCGTACCATAGTGGTACTGGTTATGGCTTGGGGGATCGTCTTTGCCACCGGAAAGCATACAGGCATCGGTGACATCACCGCCAGGAGCTGGATGTTCCTGTTCCTGTCCGGTCTGGCTACCGGGCTGTCCTGGATCTGTTACTTCCACGCCCTTCAGATTGGTGAGGCCAGCAAGGTCGTGCCCATTGACAAGTTCAGCGTGGTCATTTCCATGGTACTGGCCTTCCTCGTCCTGGGAGAAAAGGTGACAGTGCTGAAGGTGCTGGGCGGGCTGCTGATTACGGCTGGGACCTTTGTGCTAATCTTGTGAGGAACTGCCGGAGACGGCTGACAAACAGCGGGGGAACGACTGGATCCCCTGGAAAGAGAGGGGCGGTGGCATTATGGCCTTTGCGCTGACAGAGGAACAACAGAAGATCGTAGACGACCAGGGCGGAGAGCTGCTGGTATCCGCCGCCGCCGGGTCTGGTAAGACCCGGGTGCTGGTAGAGCGGCTGCTGGACCGCGTGGACCGGGATGGAGTTGATATCGACCGCTTTTTGGTCATAACCTATACCAAGGCTGCGGCCGCGGAGCTTCGAGGGCGTATCGCCCAGGAACTGGCTGACCGTCTGGCCCTGCGCCCGAACGACCGGCACCTGCGCCGTCAAACCACACTGGTGTATCAGGCCCAGATTTCCACCATCCACGCATTTTGTTCTGTTCTCCTGCGGGAGAGCGGCCATCTGCTGGATCTGGACCCTGACTTCCGCCTATGCGATGAGGGGGAGAGCCAGGACATTATGGCACGAGTTCTGGAGGAGGTACTGGACTGCCGTTATGAGGGGTTGGAGGAGGAGAGTCCCTTTGCTCAACTGGCAGACACCCTCGCTGCCGGGCGGGACGACAGCCGTCTGGCCCAGATCGTGCTGGACATCTACGGCCGAGTGCAGAGCCATCCAGACCCCGCCCGCTGGCTGGAGATGCAGAAGGGGCTGTGGGAGCTGGACGGGGTATCCGATCTAAGCCAGACGGCCTGGGGAGAGCTGCTGCTGAACGAGGCCAGACGTCAGGGCCAATGGTGTCTGGAGCGGCTGTCCCAGGCTCTGACGATGATTGGGAAGGACGAGCTGTTGGAAACCAACTATGGGGCCTCCATCATGACCACCATAGAGGGGTTGGAGAGGTTTTTGTCAGAGCGGAGCTGGGACGGAGCGGTATCCGCCCTTCCAATCCCCTTCCCACCGGCTGGACGGAAGAAAAAGCGGGAGCGGGAGATCAGCCCCATGGAGGAGTCGGCCGCTGTCCAGTCGGGTGAGCGGGTCAAACAGATCCGGAACCGCTGCAAAAAGCTGCTTGGAAGGATAGAGGAGCGGCTGACAGGGGACAGCCAGACCCTTTTGGATGAGCTGTCTCTGTCACGCCCCGCTGTTCAGGCTTTAATGGACCTGGTCCTTGATTTTCAGGCCGCCTATGCCAAGGAGAAGGACCGGCGGGGACTGCTGGACTTCTCCGATTTGGAGCACTTCGCGGTGAAGCTGCTTGCCGATGGTGCCGGGGAGCCGACGGAGCTGGCCCGCTATTGGAGCACCCGTTTTGATGAGATATTGGTGGATGAGTATCAGGACACCAACCAGGTCCAGAACGCCATTTTCTATGCCCTCTCCAACGGGGGACGAAAGCTGTTCCAGGTGGGGGATGTAAAGCAGTCCATCTACCGTTTCCGGCTGGCCGACCCCACGATCTTCCTGAATAAGTATGAGCGATTCGCCCAGGGGGACGAGGCGGAGGAGGGACAGCCCCGCAAGCGGGTGATGAGCCGGAATTTCCGCTCCCGGTCCCAGGTCCTGGAGGGGTGTAACGACCTTTTTCGAGCCATTATGTCCGTGGAATTCGGTGAGTTGGACTACACGGAGGACCAGGCCCTGGTGCCTGGAGGGACGTTTTCGGAGCCAGAGGAGCAGACAGATGAGACTGGACCTTACGCTCTGGAGCTGGATGGGCTGGACCTGTCCTTCTTGGGGGACCAGGAGGGAGAGAAGGCAAATAAGGACCTGCTGGAGGCCCGGTTTGCCGCCCAGCGTATCAGAGAACTGTTGTCCAGGCCTCTTATGGTGACGGAGGGAGAGAAGACACGCCCACTGAGACCCTCGGATGTAATGCTTCTGCTCCGTAGTCCGGGGGCGGTGCTGCACCACTACATACAAGCGCTTGGGGAGGAGGGGATCCCCTGGTCCGCCGACGGCGGACAGGACTTTTTCCAAACCACCGAGGTCAACGTGGCGCTGTCCATCCTCCAGATCGTGGATAACCCCCGGCAGGATGTGGCCCTGCTGGCCGCCCTTCGCTCCCCGGTCTATGGATTTTCCAGCGACCGGCTGGCTCAACTGAGGTCCAGATCCAGGGGGGACTTCTACACCGCGTTGTCCCAAGGGGCGCTGGAGGGAGAGGAGGACTGCCGGGAATTTCTGGATCAGCTGTCCCAACTCCGCTTTGGGGCGGGAGATAAGACCTGCCGGCAGCTGATCTGGCACATCTATGAGCAGACCAATATCCTGGGCCTGTTCGGTACCATGGAGCGGGGGGAGGAGCGGCGGAGCAATCTGCTGGCCCTGTATGATCTGGCCGGTCAGCTAGAGAACAGCGGCTGCCGCACTCTGTTCCAATTTTTACTTCGGCTGGAGCGGTTAAGAGAGTCTGGCGGGAAGCTCGCTTCTACGGCTCCCGGTCATGAGGGGGAGGGCGTGTCCATCCTGTCGATCCACCGGTCCAAAGGCTTGGAAAGGCCTGTGGTGTTCGTATGTGGCCTGACCAGGCGGCTGAACAGGGACGACCTGATGCGTCCGGTGCTGTTCCACCCTGTCCTGGGCGTAGGGCCCAAGGGACTGGAGCGAGAGCGCATGGTGGAGTATCCCACTGTGGCCCGTCTGGCGGTAGCCCGGCAGTTGGAGCGGGAGATGATGTCGGAGGAGCTCCGGCTGCTCTATGTGGCCATGACCAGGGCAAAGGAGAAATTGATCCTGACCCTGGCGCTCACCGAGGGGGCCAGAGCTCTGGAGCGGCTGGGGGAGGATCTGTCCGTTCCTATTTCCCCTCTGGCTCTGGAGCGGCAGCAGAACGTAGGACAGTGGGTGCTGCTCCACGCCCTGACCCGCCCGGAGGCAGGGGGGGTGAGGAAACTGGCTGGTCTGCCCGATATCAGGGCGGAGGGGCTGGGACCAGCCTGGAACATCCGCTGGATTGATGGAGCCCCCCTAGCAGAGGACCGTAAAACGGAAGGACGTTACACTGACCTGCCGGAGTTGGTACAGAAAGATATATCGGAGCTGGCGGCTCAACTAAGATGGACCTACCCGCAAATGGTTTGCGCCAATGTGCCTTCTAAGCTGACAGCGACCCAGATCAAGGGTCGTCCCCAGGATCAGGAGGCGGCGGAGGAGGCCGGGGAGCTGGTCGAGACTGTTGGGAGAGAGCGCGGAGTCATTTACCGCCCCCGGTTTATGACAGAAGAAAAGGGCCTGACTCCAGCCCAGCGGGGTACGGCCATCCACCAGGCGGTCCAATATATTCCCTTGGAGGGGGACCACAGCCAGGAGAGAATCGGTCAGTTGTTGGACCAACTGGAGGACAGGGGCTTTCTGACAGCCCTCCAGCGTGAAGCTGTATCCGCCCAGCGGTTGGCGGCTTTTTTCCAGAGCCCACTGGGAAAGGCCATGGCCCAGGCAAGAGAGTGCCGTAGAGAATTCAAATTTTCCATCTTGGTGCCGGCGGAGGAGTATTATCCCCGGACGGAGGGAGAGCATATCCTGCTCCAGGGCGTCATTGACGCCTGGTTTGAGGACGGGCAGGGGATCACAGTTCTGGACTTTAAGAGCGACAGGATAGTTCCGGGGGAGGAACTGGCCCGCGCTGAACAGTACCGGGCCCAGTTGGATGCCTACGCGCGGGCACTCTCCACCATACTGGACAGACCCGTGGCAAGAAAGGCGCTATGGTTTTTTGCCACGGATACCGCTGTGGAGCTGTAAGAGAACAGGTAAAAAGGCCGCCCTAGTGGGCGGCCTTTTCTGTGGATACGACGCATTTGTGCCATGGGAGGCGGATGAGCGTTCAACCACGCCTGGGCGTTCTCCGGCTTCCGTGGTCTTCCACCAGAATAATATCCTCTCCAAAGCGCCGAACGGCGCTCCAAGGGATGTATTTATCCTCCTCTCGGCCGAGCAGCCCAAAGAAGCGGCGGCGGCCGGGGACGACCAGGGCTCGTACCTGCCCAGTGTCCATATCTACTTCCATATCTCCTACGTAACCAAATCGGCTGCCATCCTCAACGCTGATGACTTCCTTATAGCGCAGTTCTGCGATACGAGTTTCCATCCTCATTCCTCCCGAATTCTGTGTTGATACAGGGTATGAGGGGAGAGATTGTCCCTATACATAAAATGGGAAAGGCCCCCTCGGACTATTCTGAGGGGGCCGGATCATATTTACTGTGCCAGCAGGCCCTTGTTTACTAGAAACTCTCGGGCGACTTCCTGTACGGAACGACCGTCGACATCCACGGCATAGGTCAACTCCACCATATCCTCACTGGATACCTGGTTGGTAAGCAGCTCCAAAACCTGCTCCAGATTGGGCGCAGCCTCATAAAAATCATCAAACAGGTCGTTGCGTACCAGAAATGCCCCATAGTACTCCGGGAAGAAGCCCTGGTCGTCCTCCAGAATGGTCAGGCCGGCACGCTTGTTCAGGCCGTCAGTGGCGTAGACCACCATGACGTCAAAGGCGCCCTCTTCTACGGCGTTGTACTTCAGAACCACGTCCACCGGCTTGGCGGACTGGAATGTGAGTCCATAGTAATCTACAAAGGGCTGATACTTCATGCTGCCCTCTTCGGTATAGAACTCATGTTCCGCGCCGAAGCGAAGCTCACCCGCGATGGGGATAAGGTCAGAGATCTTGGAGACACCATAGCGGTCAATGATTTTCTGGGTCACGCCGATGGCATAGGTGTTATTCAGACCGACCTTGCCCAACATATGCAGGCCTTCTAGTTCACTCACTGTCTGGTTGACGAAGTCATAGAGCGTCATTCCCTCTGGAATGTCGGTGGTGTCCATCCCAAGGAAGGTGGTGAGGATGGTCCCGTCATAGCTGAACATCAAGTCACAGCTTGGATTGCTGCCCTTTAATTCATTGTGGTTGTTCACCTGAGTCATCTGGTCCAGGATCACCACTTCCAGATCGGTCTTATCCTCCACCAATTGCTCCACCATGGAATGCATCAGCTTCACCTCAGAGTAGTCCCCATCATAGAGGGTGAGCTGGCCTCCCGTATCAGCGGGGAGAAACATAGATACCACCAGAGCAACACCGGCTACGGCTAAGACCGTGCTGCCCACGGCCTTGACAGGGGTGGGCAGCTTCTTCCGACTGTGGCTGGACAGCCTGTGTTCCATATAGCTCAGTCCAGCATCCAAGACAAAGGCCATGACCATGAGTACCAGTGTGCCCACGAAGATCATGCCCATATTTTCCTGACGGATGGCGGTGTAGAACAGGCCGCCCAGACCTCCTCCACCCACGAAGGAGGCAAACACGGCGGTGCCGATGGCGTTGACTGCGGCGATGCGGATGCCTGTGACCAGCATGGGGACCGCAAGAGGGACTTCCACATGGAGCAGCCGATAGGTCCCACTCATTCCCATGCCAGTGGCCGCCTCCTTCAGGTGTTCAGGCACCTGGGACAGGCCGAGAGAGGTATTGCGTACGATGGGAAGCAGGGAATATAGAGTCAAACCGATGACGGCGGTAGGGGAGCCGGGGTCCATTACCACCATGATGATGCCCAGCAGGGCCAGGGCGGGGACGGTCTGGATCAGGTCTACCACCCAGAGAATGGCTTTTCCAAACCGGGGAAACAGGTAAGCCAGCAGGCCCAGGGGAACACCGACGCCCACAGCCAGGATGAGGGCGGAGAGGACCAGAGAGAGATGGTCCCATATCAAAGCAACGTTCATTTCCCCACCCCGCCTTTCCGCAGGCCCCGGGGGACCACATGACGCTGGAGCAGATCCACCAGAGCGCCAAGTGTGAGGGCCAGAACAGCCGCCGGAATGGCCCCTTGGAGGATGAGCTCGTTGTTGTTACTGCTGACGCCCTTATAGACAAAGTCGCCCAGTCCGCCTTCTCCGATCATGGCGGCTAGTACGGCCCAACTGACGGTATAAACGGTGGACAGCCGAAGCCCACCGATGATGGTGGGCATGGCCAGAGGCAGTTCCACCAGATACAGCCTCTGGAAATGGCTCATGCCGCAGCCGCGGGCTGCCTCTTTATATTGGGGGTCCACGCCATTCAGTCCGGTGACCGTGTTTTTCAACACCGGGAACATGGCGTAAATGGACAGGGCAATGATGACGGTGGCCGGAGTCATACCGATCAGAATGAACAGCACACCAATAAAGACAATACCGGGTACTGTGTTCAAGATAGATAACAGGGGAAGCAGATACTTAGCCAGGGTAGGCAAGCGGGAAAGTCCAATACCCAGGGAGAGGCCCAGTACAAAGCCGATGGCCACGCTGATGAGGGTATAACCAGTATGTTCGGCGGTCTTTTGCAAAATGGACAGCAATACTTCGGACATACGCTATCACCCCCACAGCTGTTCAGCCATGGCGGAGGCCATGCTGGTCTTTGTGATGATGCCGGCCACCGTCTGATCGTCATTCAGGACGACCAGATAGGGGAAGCCGCTGGATACCAGCTGGTCAAAGCACTCCTTGGCGTTGTCGCCCCTGTGGACCGTGGGCGTGCTGTTCCGCACCAGAGGGCCTATGGTCTTGACTACATGGCCGGTGAGGCGGATGTCGGCGATGGAGACAGTGCCCTGATAGTGACGGTACTCATCCACCACCAGCAGGGTGTCCACGTTGTGGTGCTGCATCCGGCTGACACACTCGTTGACACCACGGTTCTGGTTGACCGTAATGATTCCGGTACGCATGAAGTGGTCCACCGTCAGCTGTTCAGGGGAGGGCCCGGCGTGATGCTTACCCAGGAAATCCCGGATCTGGTCGGTGGCGGGATTTTCCAGCATCTCCTCCGGCGGGGCCATCTGCACAATATTGCCGTGGTCCATAAAGATGATGACGTCGGCCAGATCCAGAGCCTCCTCCATGTCGTGGGTGACAAAAATAATGGTCTTGTTCAGCTTTTGCTGCAGATTCTTGACTTCAATCTGGAGGGAGCGCCTGGTCATGGGGTCCAAAGCACTGAAGGGCTCATCCATCAGGACAACGGGAGGGGAGGCGGCCAGCGCCCGGAGGATGCCGATGCGCTGCTGCTGCCCACCAGACATCTCCGAGGGATACTTGTGGGCATACTGGTCAAAGGGCATATTGACCATTTCCAGCAGGTCATGGACTACCTGATCACACTTCTCCTTGGGCCATTTCAGCAGTTTGGGCACCACACAGATGTTCTGTGCGACGGTCATGTTGGGGAACAGACCGATCTGTTGTATGACATAGCCTGTGTGACGGCGGAGTTCTACCCGGTCCACGGCACTGATATCCTGGTCATTTAGATAAATATGTCCGCTGTTGGGCTGGATGAGCCGGTTTATCATCTTCAGCGTGGTGGTCTTACCGCAGCCGGAGGGGCCGATGAGAACGGCAAACTGTCCCTCCTGTATTTCAAAGGATAGATCATTTAATATGGTTTGACTGCCGTAAGAGAGAGAAACATGGTCGAATCGAAGCAATATAGACCTCCTTTTCCGTTGGCCGCAAGAGACGGCCGGGCCATAAGGAAAAAATCACCCCACATCAGAACAGAAAAACGCCAGTGGGGAAAATAGCGATTGGTATCCGCAGACAGAAATCTTAGGTGACTTTAAATGAGTGAAAAAGGGCATAATTCACAAAACTAGTATATCAAAAATTGGAAAAGCTGTCAAATTAATAAAATGTAAATTTTAGTCGATGAAAAATAAGGCAGTATTAAGAGCGTGAGGAGGGAGAGATTAAGAATAGCTTTACCAAATCTTAATGAATCCAGCAGTCTATCCTTAATATTTTCCTGTTAGGATCAGAAGCAACAAGACAGGGAGGCGAACAATATGGAAAGACTGCTGCTATCAGCCATTCTGACACTGACGGGCATATCAGGTCTGGCCGTGGCCCTGTGGGGAGGATATTACCTGCTCACCGGATTCATGTCCTGGAGAAAGCCAGTGGACTGTGGCTGGCACCCGGCCAGGACACGTTTCGCCATTCTGGTTGCCGCACGAAACGAAGAACTGGTCATCGGCCCCCTCATTAATAGTCTTTTAATGCAAGACTATCCCCAGGAACTGTACGATATCTGGGTCATTCCAAACAACTGTGTGGACAACACGGCACTGGCCGCTCGAAACTTCGGGGCCCGGGTGCTGGAGTGTCCCTTTCCGGTGCGCAGCAAAGGCGAGGTCCTTCGCTTTGCCTATAACCGCCTCCGGGGCCGGGAGTACGATGCGTGGTGCGTCTTTGACGCGGATAACGTGGTGGACAGTCGGTTTCTGACTGAGATGAATAACGCCTATATGTCCGGAGCCCGTGCCGCACAGGGCTATCGGGATAGCAAAAACCCTTACGATACCCTGATATCCGGCTGCTGTTCCATCTACTACTGGATGATGGACCGGTTTCACAACGGGGGCAAAGCGGGGATGGACCTTTCGGCCATGATCGGAGGGACCGGCTTCATGATTTCCTCAAAAGCACTGGAGAAGCTGGGCGGTTGGAACTCCTCCACCATCAGCGAGGATCTGGAACTCACTGCCCAGTGCGTTCTGGCTGGAGAAAAGGTATGGTGGGTGCCAAAGGCTGTCACCTATGACGAGCAGCCACTTACCTATGAGGAGTCCGTCAAGCAGCGCCGGCGGTGGTCCAGCGGCACGCTCCAGGTAGCCCAGGCCTATCTCTCCCGCGTTGGTTCCTCCGTCTGCCGGGAGGGAGGAGGCCGGCTGGCGGATCTGGGCTTTACTCTGATGATTCCAGCCTATCAGGTGGCAGCGGTAGCCAATCTCCTGCTGTCCTCTCTGGCGGCCGCTCTGTTCGGACAGACGGTCGGACAGGCTCTGGCGGCCTTTTTGGGCGCCCTGGTGTTCAATCTGGGCCTGACCGCCCTTGGCTCCACCCTGGCGGCCGGACTGGTGCTGGCTGTGGAGGGAAAATGGGACAGGCGTCTGTGGAAGGCGCTGGCCCTGTACTGGCTGTTCCTCCTGTCCTGGATCCCAATCACCTTTGGCAGCTTTGTGAAAAAGACCACCGTATGGGAGGAGATCCGCCATACCCGTGCCACCATCCCGGAGGCATTGACCCGGTAAAAAAGCCCCCGGACATCCACAAGATGTCCGGGGCTTTTTTTATTCGGGCTGGAAGTGGCTCTTGTCAGCCCCACACAGTGGGCAGGTATAGTCGTCAGGCATGGGGCCCTCGGTGGCCTCATCATAAATAAAACCACACAGATCGCAGATATACTTCACCAGGCATCCTCCTTCCTTCCTTGGTGGTCAGGGGCTATCAAAAGACCGATATCTTTACCGGCCGGCCCTAGAATAGAAGGCTCGCGTCAGCCGCCAGAAAAGTCAGGTGACAGGCTCAAAGTCACTGGCAGGCCGACGGCAGATTGGGCAGACGAAATCAGGGGGCAGGGTGTCACTCTCATAGATAAAGCCGCAGATCTTACATACAAAGCCCTTGGGCTTGTCCGCCGCGGGCTCCTGGACAGGAGTAGATGCCTCACCTTTGACAGAGGCGGCCAATACCTGGGCCAATTCCTCCAACTCTTTCTCCTGACCTGGGGCAAGAGCGGACTTCAGAGTGATGGGCTCCTGAAGCAACTCCATATTTTTCATCTCACACAGTACCTGGGTCATCAGCTTCCCGCTGGCGGGGGCCCAGGAGCCGTTCTGGATCAGGGCTACCTTCCGGTTTTGCAGGTTGTGATGGAGCAGGTCACGGAGCAGGTGCTCCATAGGGTCGAAGATACCATTATTGAAGGTGGGGGAGGCAAAGACGATGTGACTGTACTTGAAGCAGTCGGACAGCACATAGGAGTAGTGAGTTACCGACACATCATACATTTCCGTCCGGATGCCCAACTCAGACAGCCGGCAGGCCAGGATAGCGGCCGCAGTCTCGGTCCCTCCGTAAATGGAGGCAAAGGCGATGAGGACGCCCTGCTCCTCGGGCTCGTAAGCAGCCCACTTGGAGTATTTGTCCAGAATATAGCCCAGGTCCTTACGCCAGACGGGGCCGTGGAGGGGACAGATCATTTGGATATCCAGCCCGGCAGCCTTTTTCAGCAGGGCGGCCACCTGGGGGCCATACTTGCCCACGATGTTGGTGTAGTACCGCCGGGCCTCATCCAGCCAATCCCGGTCAAAGTCCAACTCATCGGCGAAGAGGACGCCGTTCAATGCGCCAAAGGTGCCGAAGGCGTCGGCGGAAAACAGGATCTTGTCGGTGCTGTCGTAGCTGACCATCACCTCGGGCCAGTGGACCATGGGAGCGTTGGCAAAGGTAAAGGTGTGCCGGCCAGTGGAGATCGTATCCCCCTCATTGACCAAAATGGCGTGGTTCGGATCTGCGCAGTGGAACTGACGGATCATGTTCACCGACTTGCCATTACATACGATGCGAGCCTCGGGATACCGGATCATCAGGTCGCCCAGGGTGGCGGCGTGGTCGGGCTCCATGTGGTGGACAAAGACATAGTCCAGCTTGCGTCCATGGAGGGCCTGCTCCAGATTTTCAAAGAACTGGGTCTGAACGGCCCGATCCACCGTGTCAAAGAGGACGGTTTTCTCATCCAAAAGGAGATAGGAGTTATAGGACATCCCTCTGGGAACGGGGTGGGCGGCCTCGAACTTGGGAGTCTGCCGATCATTTCCGCCAATCCACAGCAAGTCATTTGTCACTTTGCGGATACAGTACATATCTGGACCTCACTTTCTAAAAGGAGATTTTTACCACCGCTATCATACCACATTTTCTTCCAAAAAGATAGTAGGAATAGTTCTTTTTTATTAGAAGCTTTTGATTTCGGAAAAGTACATTGAAAAAGAGGAAAAGATACCGTATAATAAGACAAAATAGCTGCGATAGGAGGGAGTGGCCGTTCCATGTATCACATTGATATTATGACATTATTTCCAGACGTGGTGGGAGATATGCTATGCGAGTCTATTTTAGGGCGGGGACAGGAGCGGGGCTATATCCGCATCGACTGTCACCAGATCCGGGATTATACAAAAAATAAGCAGAAACAGGTGGACGATTACCCCTACGGCGGCGGAAGAGGTGCTGTCATGCAGGCCGATCCCCTCTATCAATGCTGGAAGCATATTTGTGATGAAGCGGGGGAGAGAGTCCACACTATCTATATGTCTCCGGCGGGCAGGACCTTCCGGCAGGCCGACGCCAGACGACTGAAGGACGACTATCAGCGCATTATCCTGGTCTGTGGGCACTATGAAGGGATCGACCAGCGGTTTATCGACGAGTGTGTGGATGAAGAGATCTCTATTGGAGATTTTGTGATGACCGGAGGCGAGATCCCCGCCATGGCGGTGGCCGACGCTGTGTGCCGGCTGGTGCCCGGCGTGCTGTCTGACCCATCGTGCTATGAGAACGAAAGCCATTGGAACGGTATGCTGGAGGCGCCTCAGTATTCCAGACCGGAGGTATGGCACGACCGAACAGTGCCCCCGATTCTTTTGTCCGGCAATCACGCCAAAGTGGAACAGTGGCGGAGAAAGCAGTCCATCCTCCGAACTAGGGAGCGTCGGCCGGACCTGTATGAGAAGCTGGACCTCTCATCCAAAGAGGACAGAAAGCTGTTAAAGGAGCTGGACGAGGAGCTGAGAGATGAGAGGCCCTATGCGGAGAATACCCCTGACTGATTTTTCTTTACTTTCCACGAAGGGTGTGGTAAACTAGTTTGCACAATCTAATTTTAAAGACTATGTTTGGAGATGGGATACATGAGTTTTAAAATCGTTGTGGACAGCTGCTGCGACCTATCCCCCCAGATGCTGAAGGACCCTTGCTTTGTTAAGGTGCCACTGACCATCCGCTCGAATGGCAGTACCTTTGTGGACGACGAGGGCTTCGATCAGGCTGATCTGCTCTGGTCCATGCGACAGAGCGAAGACGCTCCCTCTACCTCATGTCCATCGCCTCAGTCCTATCTGGATGCCTACCGTGGAGGAGCGGAAGATGTCTATGTAGTTACCCTGTCCGCTCTACTCAGTGGGTCCCATAACAGTGCGGTCCAGGGTAAGCTCCTACTGGAGGAAGAGGAGCCCCAAGTCAATGTCCATGTGTTCAACTCCTGCTCCGCCTCCTCCGGTGAGGTGCTTACCGCCCTGAAAATACGGGAGCTGGCCTCCAGTGGTATGGCCTTTAAGCATGTGGTGCGGGAGGTGGAGCAGTTCATCTACCAGATGCAGACCCTTTTCGTATTGGAATCCCTGGAGAATTTGAGAAAGAACGGTCGCCTAACTAGACTCCAGGCAGTGGTCACCGGAGCGCTGAAGATTAAGCTGCTTATGGCCGCAACCCCAGAGGGGGAGATATGCAAGCTGGGTCAGGCCCTCACCACCAGACAGGCTCTGGTCAAGATGGTGGATAAAATGGCCGGCGATCCGGGGCACCAGGGCAAGACATTGGCCATCACCCACTGCAACTGTCTGGAGCGGGCCTTTCAGGTTAAGGATATGGTAGAAGCCAAATGTAAGTTTGCCCAGACCATTATTTTGGAAGCCGGAGGTATCACCTCTGTCTATGCCAACGACGGCGGTATTGTGACCGCCTATTAAAGTTTCTGTAGGTCTGGACTGTGGGGAAGCGTCCTTTACAGAAAAAGGGCTATAGGAAAGAAAAAATAGGAAGTGGATATGATGTCTATCACTAGACAGCAGGCGTGGGACCTGCTGACCAAATACAATGAGGAGCCCTTCCATCTGCGCCACGCCATTACCGTGGAGCACGTCATGGGATGGTTCTCCCAGGAGCTGGGCTATGGTCAAGAGAAGGAGTTTTGGTCCCTGGTGGGCCTGCTCCACGACCTGGATTTTGAACGCTGGCCGGAGGAGCACTGCGTCAAAAGCCAGGAGCTGATGCGGGAGGCTGGAGTAGAGGAGCCCATCATCCACGCGACAGCGAGCCACGGCTGGGGAATGCGGGTGGAGATCAAACCTGAACATGAGATGGAGAAGGTACTCTATGCTGCGGATGAGCTTACCGGACTGATTGGGGCGGCCGCTCTGATGCGTCCCTCCAGAAGTGTGGCGGATATGGAGCTCAAATCGCTGAAAAAGAAATTTAAGGACAAGAAGTTCGCCGCTGGCTGCTCCAGGGATGTAATCGCCAGAGGGGCAGAGCTGCTGGGATGGGACCTTGATAAGCTGCTAGATATGACCCTGCGAGCCATGCGGCAGGAGGAAGCAGCGATTGAACAGGCCATGACAGACCTCGTTAAGAAAGATTAAAAAATCCTGCCCGGTCCTTGACAATGGCAGGAAGTATGTGATACGATGTGTGCTGTTAAGGGGAGTAGTCGGCGCGGCCCTCCGCGCGGCAAGCCAACAAGCATGAAGGTGCCAGTCGCCTTCTGGTTTTGCCTGAAATGACCAGACCTGCGTTCCAAATATGGGAACGCAGGTCTTTTTTTACGGATATCGGGCAAACTTCCCACACAAAGATATTGAAGCTGGAAGAGAAAGGAAGTCGGAAGAATGGGACTTGAGTTTTTGTGGCAGGGTGTGCTGTCCATTACGCCACAGCAGGTTGTCATGTATGTGGTGGGCGGACTGCTTATTTGGCTGGCCATTGAAAAGGGGTTTGAGCCGGCACTGCTGATGCCCATGGGCTTTGGCGCGATTTTGGTAAACCTGCCCCTGTCCGGAGTTATCAACCAAGTCAGCGAGGGCATCGGAGAGACCCACGGTATCATCCAGTGGCTCTTTGAGGTGGGCATTGAGGCCAGCGAGGCCATGCCGATCCTGCTCTTTATCGGTATTGGCGCCATGATAGACTTCGGCCCCCTGCTGGCCAATCCCAAGCTGTTCCTGTGTGGCGCGGCTGCCCAGGCGGGCATCTTCCTGACCATCCTGTTTGCGGCTGGACTGGGCTTTGACTTGAAGGATGCCGCTTCTATCGGTATCATCGGCGCCGCTGATGGGCCCACCTCTATCCTGGTGTCCCAGATACTAAAATCCGACTATGTGGGTGCCATCGCCGTGGCGGCCTACTCCTACATGGCCCTTGTACCCATTATCCAGCCCTTTGCCATCAAGCTGGTCACCACAAAAAAGGACCGGGCTATGCGGATGCCCTATCGGGCCCAGGGAGTGTCTAAGCGGCTGCGCATCCTGTTCCCCATCGTGGTTACCGCCATCGCTGGTCTGGTGGCCCCCTCCTCGGTGGCACTGGTGGGCTTCCTTATGTTCGGCAACTTGATTCGGGAGTGCGGCGTGCTGACCAGCCTGTCCCAGACGGCTCAAAACGAGCTGGCAAACTTGATCACCCTGCTGCTGGGCATCACGATTTCCTTCTCCATGCGGGCAGAGCAGTTCGTTCAGTGGCAGACCCTGATGATCATGGGGCTGGGCCTGGTGGCCTTTGTGCTGGACTCGGTGGTGGGTGTTCTCTTTGTCAAGGTGCTCAACCTGATTACCCCAAAGAATAAGATCAACCCCATGGTGGGCGCCGCGGGCATCTCTGCCTTCCCCATGTCCTCACGGGTCATTGAGAAGATGGGGCAGGAGGCTGACTCCCAGAACCACCTGCTGATGCATGCGGTAGCCGCTAACGTGTCCGGACAGATCGCCTCTGTGGTGGCCGGTGGCGTGGTACTGCAGTATTTCGCTAATAATCCTATCCTGTAACAGTGGAACAAGGAGGAAAAGAATATGAATGAGAATATAATCCATGCCCTTGGAATGATGGGGCAGGGGATGCTGGGCATCTTTGTGGTGCTGGGATTGATTGCCGGGCTGGTAGCCCTGATGCAGAAGTTTGAAAACCGAAAGAAGTAACAGATGTGCCGGGCCCACCTAAGTGGGCTCGGCACGATTTATTTCCAGTCATCTATTACGTCCTCCAGACTGACAGGTCCCACAAGGTTGTCCACTAAAAGGGTCATCAGCTCATCAATGCGGACAGGGCTTGTGGTAATGGATGGCACCGAGGCGGAATCCCCATCTTCCTCGTCAATCCGTACACCATAGTCCTCACAGCAGAACTGACCAACGGGTATCTGATCCACTGTGAGATAGTAGTGAAATGTACGCTGTCTTCCTAGGTCGTCCGCGCAGCTTCTTGATGCGATTTTCATTTCCATCATCTTGTGCTTCATCTCCCGGATTTTCGTTGTAAATACATTATATAGTGGGTAATGGGAGAATGAAAAGAAAAAGATATCGCAAAAGAGAGCCCAATTCGCTGCTATTCGACACTCTTTTTTAGCCAGAGAGAGGAGAAAAGGAAAAACGGGTCGAAAAAAGAGACGTTAAGGGGAAAAGAAATCCCCTCCGCCAGAACCGGCGGAGGGGAGAGGGGTCATTTGACGCGGAGGCGCTTGGATAGCTCACCATCAGGGGTCACCCAGGCGGTTTCATAAGTGGTGTATACCACCATGCCGGGGCGGGCACCAGCGGGCTTTTTCACATACTTTACCGGCGTATAGTCCACTGGGACCTTGCCGCTGTCCCGGCCCTGGGAGAACCAGGCGGCCAGACCCGCGGCCTCGGTCAGGCTCTGGGCGTCGGGCTGCCTCCCCTCGGTCCACAGGATGACATGGGAGCCGTGTATCTTCTGGGTATGGAACCAAATGTCGCTCTTGAAGGCTTGTTTACAGGTGAGCAGGTCGTTCTGTATATTATTTTTACCTACCGAGATGCGCAGCCCGGCGGAGGAACGGAACTCCATAGGCTTGGAGGACACCCGCCTCCCTCGATCACGCGCCTTGGCTTGGCGGCGCAGGTATCCGGTGTCGGTGAGCTCCTGACGGATCTCCTGAAGGTCACGCTCCCCCTCTGCCAGAGTGATATTCTCCAGAACGCTGTTCAGGTAATCTAACTCCTTGCGCCCCTTCTCAAGCTGGATGGTCAGCATCTCCTCCGCCTTTTTGGCCTTGTTATAATCCTTATAATACTTTGCGGCGTTCTGCTGGGGAGTCAGGAGGGGATCTAGCTTGATGTCTACTTCCTTGCCATCCGGGTCATAGAAATCTACCGTCCGAAGTCGGGACATCCCCTTTTTCATCAAATGGAGACTGCTGGTCAGGATGTCACCCAGCTCACGAAGTCGGTCGCGGTCCAGCGTGGCGACCAGCTCCTTTTCCTGATTGCCAATTTTCCGGGCGGTGCGGTCCCTGGCGTTGGTGACAGAGCGGATCAAATCCTGCCCCTTCTGTTTGATCCGTTCCAGACTTTCTTTCTGCTCGTAGAACTGGTCCAGCATAGCGGAGAAAGTGGGCCAGCTCTCCAGCTTCGCCGCTCCACCATACTGAGTAACCGGAAGAAATGTGAAATCCTTTGCCTTCCCATCGAGGTAGATAAGCGTCGGATGAAAGTGGTTTTCCTTCACGGAACGAATGAGCCGTTCCAGTTGGTCCAACAGCCTGGTCCGGCCCGCCGGGCCCAGGACATTCAGACGAATGTCGGTGCTGCCGCCCGCCTGCTGGGCCAGTTCCCGGCAGACTAGGGGAGAGAGTCCTCCAAAAGTGTCCAACAGCCATTTGTCGGCCTGGGCCTCGTCTGGGGCGGTGGACAGCAGTTCCTCCAGCCGCTGCCTGTCCGCATGTAGCGGGTCCTCCTTGCTCTGGGCGGGGGGGAGGCGGTAGAACATCCCAGGCTGGAGGAGCCGTCCGCTCCCGGTGCCGTCAGACAGGCCGGAGTCCACCCGGCGGATACAGTCCAGGATGCGGCCCTCGCCATCCAGCAGGACCAGATTGGCCCGGTGGCTGATAACCTCCAGCATCAGTCGGCGTTCCACCCGGTCGCCCAGCTCGTCCAGGGCCTCCAGACGAAATTCTACCACCCGCTCCAGCGGAGGCTGAGTGACTTCCAGAATCCTCCCAGAGGTGAGGTGTTTGCGAAGCAGCATACAGAACATAGGGGGGGTATCGGGGTTTTCACGGGGCAGCTGAGTGAGCTGGGGCCGGGGGTGGCTGGGATTGGCGGACAGCAGCAGCTTTGCGTTGCCCCCTTGGGTACGGAGAGCCAAAAGGATCTCATCCCGGCCGGGCTGATAGATCTTATCAATCTTGGAACCTGCCAGCGCTGTATTCAATTCATGGACGATGCCGGAAAGGCAGAGTGCGTCTAAGGGCATAGATATCCACCTCGCAAAAGAACTGGGGAGGGATGGGGCGCTTATTCCTCTCCCATCATCACTTCAAACAGCTGATTGAGCCGCTCTGTCCTCCCTTGGAGATACAGCCATCCAAACAGGGCCTCCAGTCCGGTGGCAGCCTGGTATTCTCCCCGGCTGGCCGCCTTGGGGACCGAGTGGGGCGCGGTATTTCGTCCACGCCGAAAGACATCCTCCTCCTCCTGGGTAAGCAGGGGCAGGATTCGCTCCAGCCGCCTGGCCTGAGCGGGCGCGGCCACATAGGTTACGGTCGCCCGGTGGAGGTCCTTTACCTTGGCCTTGCCATGGAGGCAGAGCCAGGAGCGTACCATCACCTCAAATACGCTGTCCCCCAAGTGGGCCAGCCCGAGGCTGGACAGGGCCAGAAGCTGATCCCGGCCCATATCAAGATGGAAATAGTCAGTCATCAAAATAAGACCTCCCTGCGGATTTTGGCCCCTTATGATACCACGTCTGAGTGGAAAATACAAGGGTGGGTGAGGAGCGGGTTGCGACAGTTACAGAGTCCACAGAATCGAAATGTAAAAAACTCTTGACATATTTTGAAGTCTATGATATCTTAAAAATGTCAAAAGAGTTTGACATATATCAATATGGAGTAGGAGGAACCTGGTTATGACTATGACGGAGATCGGCCTGCTGGCCTTTGGCGTATTTCTGCTGCTTCTGATTGTGCTGGATGTGGGGATGATCGTCTCTCTGGTGCGCCAGGGGGATGAGCGGAGGCAGATGATTGTCTGGAAGACCAGTACCTATACATTATTGGGGGCCTCTGGTGCCCTGGTGTTGGATATCATTGAAAATCTGGTGCGGAGCCAGCCCATGGCCGTCAATCCCTTTATTCATTTGGCTTCGACAGCGACGATTTACTTTGTTGTGCTGATGATTTATAGAAAGAAATATGGTGATTGACCGTGGAGAATAGGATCCGTGAGCTGCGAAAAGAGCGGGGCATCTCACAGGAGGAGCTAGCGAAGCTCTGCCATGTATCCCGGCAGACGGTCAACGCCATCGAGAACAATAAGTATGACCCGACGCTGGCCCTGGCGTTCTGCCTGGCCCGGGTGCTGGGCACTCCGGTGGATGCCCTGTTTCGATGTGAATGAAAAAGAAACTCCCCCTGTCCTTATGAGGACAGGGGGAGTTTTTATAGGAAGAATCTGGATAATTTATAAAAGTGTACTTTTCCAAATTTTGGACAGTACATCTTTCTAATATCAAATATAGCATTAACGCCAGAAAAAAGCAACAATTTAATTTTGTTTTTATTCTAATCTCCAAATTTATAAAAGTACACTTTTTCAGGATGCCGATAGCAGATTATTAAAATGAATAAGGAGGTAAATGGGAAGTCGTCCTATACTGCAAGCTCTGCTTCGGCATCCTGATGCACAGCACATTAAAAAAGGAGGTCAAAAAATGAACGTTCCCAGCAAGCGCACATCCCGGATGATCAGTATGCTCTTGGTACTCACCATGCTTATGGGGCTACTGACGGTGAGCGTTTCTGCACAGCCCGCCGCACAGGGCTCGAAAGTGGAAGATGCCATTCTTTACACGATCAATGCAGATAATGAGCTAGAGTACAACGTAGTTTATTCCTCCGCAATGACAGAGGCAACTCATGTGTCAGGAGAGGGCATTAGTTCCATTGACGAATTGAAAACCGCCCTCGGCACGCCTGATGACCTCGGCGATGCAATTACCGCAAATCTAACCATTACAGACGGTTCAGTTACAGAGATACAATCCATTGCCGAACGCCCCATTATCGGAATTTCCTGGAAGAAAGATTCCATTGGAAGTGATTACAGTGGCTTCGCTGAGGCGTTTGAGCGCAACGGCGCAATTTCCGTTTTTCTGCCACAGGTGAAAACGGAAGAAGAGGCCGCAGATGTCCTTTCCTCTATTGACGGTATTTTCTTTACTGGCGGAGAGGACTGGAATCCTGACCTCTATCATGAAATACAAACTCCCCACGGGTCTTCCGGCTGGAACGATGCCCGTGATACCTCAGATATTTACCTGATGCGTAAGGCTGTTGAACTAGACGTGCCTCTGCTGGCCGTCTGCCGGGGTGAGCAGGGTTTCAACGTCGCCCTCGGCGGCAAACTGATCCAGGACGTACCTTATTATCTGGGGCAGCAGGTGCTCAAAGGAAAGATCTCTCCTGCCCGCGTCACTGGCGTGCTTTCCGGCCCCTCTGAGTCGGAAATGGCCCAGCTTGAAACCGTCTGTGAAGAGTTCGGCCTTGAAGGAATCCCCGAAATCCTGGCTGAGTCCGTACAGGACACTGGCTACACCAAGTATGACGAGGACGGAGAAAAACTTGGCAGCACCTACGACAAAGGGACTGGAACTTACACCGAATTTGGTGAAGACTGTAAAGCTGGTCACCTGCGCGTGCAGATTGACGGGCTGGTCCACAGCGGCGGTAAGGGTTATCATAAACTGGACGCCGGCACAGACGGCGATGGCATAGGTATTGCGACGGATTCCAAGTGGCTGTATGACATTATCGGCTCTGATGAGATCGAACTGGTTGCCACTGCCCACCATCAGTCCATCGATCCTGAAAATCTGGCCGATGGACTGACCGTAGTGGCAAAGTCCTCCGACGGCATCATCGAGGCTGTGGAGTACCAAGAGGCTACATTCGCTCTGGCGCTTCAATGGCATCCTGAGCGTGACGCTCTGGAGGATACCAGGGACATTGACGTGGACCAGGATTTGTCCAACGCCCCTCTGCGGGCTCTGGTTGAGTATGCCAGACTCAAGATTGAGGAAGAAGAGGAAGAGATCCCAGGTGGCGGTGATGAAGGAGATGATGAGCCGTTCCAGCCCGCAGTTACCTATGAGTTCACTGTTACTGACGAGGAGCGCGCCGCAATTCACGAGGCTGTAGATAACCTGGCCGGTTACGTTGGTGACATGGTGGTCGGAGACGAAACATATAATCCTTATACATTGGTAGGGGCTCTGGCTGAGGGCTCTAGCTATGACTCTATCTCCTATGGCGCAACTGCATCTGGTGACGCGCCAACGGAGTATCCATTCTATGTGCCCAACACCGAGGCCAATAAAAATGAGCATGATCGCAAGGTAGCCAAGCTAGCTTGGGTCAAGGAACTGGGTGAGGCATTAGGGCTAGAAGTGGTCCAGCGCCAGGAGGATAAGTACGTTTATGTAGAAATTGGCGATCCCGACGCCCCCGAAATGGTCATGGCCCTTAGTCATTTGGACTCGCCTACCGGCTCAATTTCTGATGCCCAGCTGAAACGCTGGAGAGATCCAACCGGGAAGCTGGGTGCAGAAGGCGGTGACCCAGCAGCCTACCACACCCCCTATGTAAAGGACGGTTGGCTGTACGGCGCTGGCGTCCAGGACGACAGCGGTCCCACCCTGGCTACCCTCTTTGCGGCTAAGGCCCTTCAGGACTCCGGTGTGGAGTTCGACCGCCGCATCCGCATAGTCATGGGCTGCTATGAGGATGGAAGTCCTGCAAAACCGAGTGCGGACGACACTTTGAACTATATCGATATTCCATATTACAGCGCCCCTAGCTTCTATGACAACTGGACCTATAAGACGCTGAACCGGGAAGAAATCCCCATCGCTGCCTATACCTCTGATTCCCGGTTTCCTGTGGTGGTAGGCAATACAAAAGCGTGGACTCCCACGCTTACTATGAACCTCTCAGGGGACCTAGGTAAGCCCTTCGCCTTAGTAAGCACCGGCGCCGGCGTGACCCTGCGCGAAGGCGACCCCACTCTGAAGGACATCGTGTACGGTAGTGCCAACCAAATTGCCTCCCGTGCTATTTTCGTGTTGGACACCTCCAATGCGGAGAAGGCCGCTGTGGAGGAATTCTGTCGGAAGGTAGAACAGGCCGCCGAGGAGTGCGGCTGGCTGCCCAAGGAAGATGGCAAGACCCAGAAAGTCCAACTGACCGAAGATAACAGCACCTTAACCATGGAGATCAACACCGATGTGCCCATGGAGTATCCTATGCCCATGTACAGCAAAAACGCCGTGGTCTGGGGGATGTACCTCCTGTCCCAGGCGCTCCCTGAGGACATGGAGCTGAAAAAGGCCGCCGATGGCATCTCCAACCTGTTCTTCCAGAACTGCGTTGAGGGCGAAGCCTATATTGGCAAATACATGGACATCCCCGAAGATCTGTTGCGTAACCCCAATGACGGAACAGCCAATCTGACCATCGCACCCATGGGCACGATTAACGACGAGGACCCCTCGAAGTTCCCATTTTATGACCAGGAAAGCAAGACTTTGGAAATTCCCCTGGTCATCAGAAGCATCCACTCTAATGAATCCGACTATAAGACAGCAACCCAGGCGGTAGTAAGTGCTTGTGAGAAGAATGGCTTTGCTCTCTCTGGAAACGTACCGTCTTTCTCCGCACCCAGTCTGTACCTGACCCATGATAATCCCCTGACCGCTCTCCAGTATGCCAGCTATAAGGCAACTATTAGGTTTGCTCCCGATGAGTTCAGCGGTCCCAATGAACTGCTGGACATCAGCTATCCCGTTGGTACCACAGGCGGTACTCTGGCCAGTGACTATCAGAATAAGATGACCGCCTTTGGCGCTGTCATCCCTGGTAACGAGCGTTGGTGGCACTCCGCCAACGAGCGCATCAGCGTTGAGTCCATTGTGCAAATGACCAAGATGATGGCTGACGGAATGCTGGAGATGGCCCGCTACTCTGGCTCCGCGGGCGCACAGTTTATGTGGGCGGATCTGGAAGGCCTTAATGCTGACCGGGCCGACTTGGACCTGCTGGACGTAACCATTGACACCTACCAGGACGCATCCGATGAAATCAGCACAACCATTCTGGACGGAGATGAATTGATCGGTGCCACTGACTTTGAGATTCATATGTGGGCCAAACGGGGGAACGGCACCAAGAGCCAGATTGCATATGATCTGGGGCACGAATCAGGTGGCGTGTACCTGTCTCTGGACGATCAAGACTTCCAGGAGAACGACTTTGTTCTGCCCATGCGCCTTGAATTTAAGTATGAACGTCCCAGCGACATGAGTTCTGCTGACTGGAACGCTCTCCGCAGCGGAGAACTGGATATGGTCAGTTTCAGTCTGTTGAAGGATGGTACTTCCGTCGCACTGACCGTTCCTGACGATCAGAAGGCTGAGGACTACTTCTCTATCCGTGTGGATGAGAATAATGAAGACGCAGTCTATGTGGCGGTCAATGTGGCTATCATCGACGGCGAGTATACCGGTGTCGAGCCCGTGATGGCCGACTCCAAGACCGACCTGTTTAAGCTGAATGAAGATTGGCTGGCTGCCGGAAACGAGAATCCTTTCCCTGAGCGAGGACAAATCGAGAAGCGCGGTTTCTTCCTATTCGGCGACGATGGGAAGGACGCTTGCTTCCAGTCCCCGGATGCAATCTATGCTGTGCTCAACACGGACCAGATTACAGGTGGCGGTAGTAGCGGCGGTGGCGGCGGCTCCAGCAGCTACTCCATCAGCGTGGACAAGAACATCGAAAACGGCAGCGTGACTGTCTCCCCCAAGAGCGCCTCCAGCGGCCGGACGGTGACCATCACCGTCAAGCCCGACGAGGGCTATGAGCTGGACGAGCTGACCGTCACCGACAAGAACGGGGACGAGATCGAACTGACCGACAAGGGCGACGGCAAGTATACCTTCAAGATGCCCCGGTCCAAGGTGACCATTGAGGCCTCCTTCGTGGAGATCGACCACCAGGATACCTGCCCCGCCGCCGGCTTCCGGGATGTGGACGAGGACGCCTGGTACCATGAGGCGGTGGACTACGCTCTGGACAACGGCCTGATGTCCGGTGTGTCCGACCGGGAGTTCGCCCCCGGCAGCACCCTGACCCGTGCCATGGTGGCCCAGATGCTGTACAGCCTGGAGGGCAAGCCCGCGGCCGGCAGCGCTGACTTCGCTGACGTGGCGGAGGGCGCCTGGTACGCCGACACCATTTCCTGGGCGGCCGGTGAGGGCATCGTGTCCGGCTACGGCGACACCTTCGGCCCCAACGATCCCATTACACGGGAGCAGCTGGCGGCCATCCTGTACCGCTACGCCCAGAACGAGGGGTACAAGACCAGCCAGAGCGGCAAGGGTACAGAGGGCTATCTGGACGCCTCCTCCATCTCCAGCTATGCCGTGAAGGCCATGGACTGGGCGGTGAACGCCGGTCTGCTGTCCGGCAAGGGGAACAACACCCTGGCGCCTACCGCCGGGGCCACCCGTGCCGAGGTGGCGCAGATCTTTATGAACTTCTGTGAGAATATCGCAAAGTAAATATAGGTACTGCAAGCGGGGCGCCCTATGAGGCGCCCCGCTCCTGTTCTTGCTAGATATGCCTTTTCCAACATTCAGTGGGGAAAAGGCCCGGAGGAAGGGCAAAAACAGGTGACCGGAACAATAGATTGGACTTGCTTTTTTCGGCCAGACGTTATAAACTACTTTCATGGCAGAGTAGGATCACACGTGCTGGCCGGGTTCCGGCCTTTAGTGTCGGCGGGACGGGGAGTTGTCCGCCGGACGAACAGCGGTACCGCGCAAGCGGCCCGCGGCAGTGGGTGGTCCGCATCCCGCTGCCGCATATCGGGGTAAAATTGCTTCCTTTGTGCGGCGTTCCCTTCCGGGGCTGCCGAAAAACAAAAGGAGGTATTTTTATGCCACAGACACAAAGTGTTGACCAACTCTACCGTACCCCCCTTACCCCGTCCTATTGGCGGCAGGCGAGGGCGGCTCTGTCCAGCCCTAAAATGCTGGTCTTTGCCGCGCTGATGGTGGCCCTGACCCGGGCCCTGTCCATTCCACCCAGCATCCCTATCGGGCACACCAGTCTGTCCTTCGGATTTTTGGCCCGGTCCCTCTGCGCCTTGGTATGCGGCCCTGTGCTGGGGCTGGCCTTTGGGTTTGTGGAGGATATTCTGGGCTTTATCCTAAAGCCGACCGGCGAGTTCTTTTTCGGTTATACCCTATCCACCATGCTGGGGGTGCTCGCATACGCTCTGTGCTTTTACCGGGCAAGGATCACGGTGTGGCGGCTGGTGCTGGCCAATCTGCTGGTCAATCTGCTGGTCAATGCCGCGCTGGGGTCGGTGTGGACGATGATGGTCCGGGGCGGAGGCTACTGGGGCTGGTTTGTCCCCAGTCTGGGGAAAAATCTGCTGACTATCGTTCCGAAGGCGATTCTGCTCTATATCCTGTATCAGGCCCTGCTGCCCATTCTGCGCCAGATGAGGATCATCCCGAACCAGTTGGGGCCGAAGGGATTGATCTCCTTCTTCTGACCCCAAGCTGATTCAAACGAAAGGGAGGGCCGGACCATGCGGAAATTGGCGATTCTGGCCTTTTCCTTTTCCGGGGCTGTTTTTGCGGCCGCCCGGCTCCTGCCAGAGAATTGGCTTCCTGCCGGTGCTGTGGCTGCGGGATTCCTGTTCCTTGCCCTGCTGGTTTTTCGTCGTGGGCTGGGGGATAGTGGACTGGCCCTCCGCCTGGTCTGTGCGGGCTGCGCCTTGGGGCTGGCCTGGACAGCTGCTTATATCCAGATATTTTTCCAGCCAGCCAGAGAACTGGATGGGCAGACTGTCCTTCTTTGCGCCGAGGCGGCCGATTGGCCCCAGGAGGGGGACTACGGCTGGTCCGTGCTGATAAAGATGAAAACGGACAGGGGGATATCCCTGTCCACCGTTCTCTACTTGGATGAGCAGGGAAGCCAGGTCAAACCCGGAGACCGGCTCTCTACGGTGGCCCACTGCACCCTTGGGGACCGGACTCTGACAGGGGAGGAGATCACCTACTATACCGCCAAAGGCATCTTTCTCCGGGCACATGCATATGGACGGCTGGACATTCAGCGTCCGGAGCGAGTCCCCATCCGGTACTGGTCCGCCCTCCTGTCGAAGGAGCTGAAGGCGGGGATCAGCGCCGCCTTTCCGAAGGATACCGCTCCCTTGATCCAGGCTCTGGTCACCGGAAACCGGGATGGGCTGACCGATCAGTTTACCACATCCCTCCAGCGCACCGGGCTAAGTCATACGGTGGCGGTCTCTGGGATGCATCTGGCCTTTTTGTCCGGCCTTTTGACGCTCCTACTGGGCAGGGGAAAGCGGTCCACCGCTGTTGCAAACCTCGTCTGGGCGGTGCTGTTCTGTGGGATCGCGGGCAATACGCCCTCGGTGCTCCGGGCGGCGGTGATGATATCGATGCTCCAGTTGGCCCCTCTGTTCCGCCGGGAGAGGGACGGGGCCACCGCGCTGGGATTGGCCCTGATGGGCCTGCTGGCCTGGAACCCTTTTTCCGCCGCCCATCTCGGCCTTCAACTGTCCTTTGGCGCGGTGGCTGGGATATTACTGGTATCTGATCGTATCCAGAATGGAATGCGGAGGCTGCTTCGATTGGAGGGCCCTCGAAAGAGTCCTGTGACTAGGTTGCTTCTTGTGGTCCCGGATTTCCTGGTGTCCACCTTATCCGCCACACTGGGCGCGTCCCTGTTGACGGTACCTCTGGTAGCCGTCTATTTTGGTTATCTCTCCCTGATCGCGCCCCTGGCGAATCTGCTGACCCTTTGGGCGGTAGCCGTCCTCTTTGTGGCGGGGTTGTGGCTTGGCGTTTTTGGGGTTATCCTTCCAGGGGCGGCGGCTGTTATGGCAATACCCTTTACAGCATTGGCTCGCTATTTGGATTGGGTGGTGGATGGAATGTCCTCTCTTTCCCTGGCCGCCCTGCCTATGGATTCTTTTTATTATCGGGCCTGGGTCGTCTTTCTCTACCTGATGCTGGGAGCGGCGCTGCTGATCCGGGGGAAGAAGCGGATACTGGTCCCGCTGTGCGCCGGAGCGGCCACGCTGGCCTTCTGCCTGCTCTGTTCCGCGCTTGCCTTTCGGGCGGGGGAGCTGACTGCCGCCGTTCTTGACGTGGGCCAGGGGCAGAGCGTGCTCCTTCGGACTGGGGACTATCTAACGCTGGTGGACTGCGGCGGAGAGGGACAGCGAGACCCAGGGGATGTGGCCGCCGACTACATCCAGGCCCAGGGAATGGCCCGGCTGGATCTGCTGGTAGTGTCCCATTACCATACCGACCACGCTAACGGCATCCCCCAGCTGCTGCGCCGGATCCCTGTAGGGACAATTGCCCTGCCCGACGTGGAGGAGGGCGATCCGCTGCGGGAGGAGATCATCGCTCTGGCCCAGGAGCGGGGAAGCGAGCTGTATTTTATCCGCCGGGATACCAATTTTGACCTGGGTGAGGGGCGCTCCATAGAGATCTTTCCACCTGTGGGCCAGGGTAGGCAGACAAACGAGCTGGGACTGACTGTGCTGGCCTCCTCCGGCGGCTTTGCGGCCCTCATCACCGGGGATATGAGCGGGGAGTCGGAGAAAGAGCTGCTGGCCCATGCGGACCTTCCAGACATTGACCTGCTGGTGGCGGGGCACCACGGCTCACGGGATTCCACCACAGGAGAGCTGCTGGAGCGGGTGCGGCCAGAGCTGGCTGTCATCTCTGCGGGGAAGGGGAACAGCTACGGACATCCCGCCCCGGAAACGCTGGAGCGTCTGGACGGGGTGGGAGCCCTGATTTACCGCACGGACCTCCAGGGGACTGTGGTGGTCCGGGCAGATGGGCAGGCTCCCGCCGAGGGGTGAACCAAACAGAAGAACAGGAGGGTGCGCCATGCCGCCCAAGGGAAAGCCGGATACTGCCGGCTACGAGAAATTTTTAAAAGATCTGGAGAGCGGAATTTTCGGTCAGCTCTATCTCTTTCACGGGGAGGAGACATATCTTCGGGACCACTATTTGGGCCAGTTGAAGGACAAACTTCTGGCTGGTGGGATGGGGGCCTTTAACCTCCATGAAATCGCCCCCAAGGATATGTCCCCTCACGCCATGGAGGAGGCGGTGGACTGCCTGCCCATGATGGGGGAGCGGACTGTCGTGCTGGTGACGGATTTTGACCTGTCAAAAACAGGTGAGAAGGACCGGGAGGACTATATCCGCATTTTTTCGCAGCTGCCGGAATACTGCTGTGTCGTGCTGGTCTATGACTTAATTCCTTACAAGCTGGACGCCCGGACCAAGCTCGCCTCGGCCATAAAGGAGCACGGTACTGTGGTAAACTTTGTCCGGCAGGAGGAAAATGAGCTGGTAAAGTGGGTGACCCGCCGATTCCGTGCCCTGGGCAAGCGGATCGACAGCCGTCTGGCGTCGGAGCTCATCTTTCTGTGCGGCGATCTGATGCACAACCTGGTGGGCGAGATCGAGAAGGTCGGGGCCTATGCCAAGGGGGAGCAGATCACCCGGCAGGACATTGAGGCGGTGGCCACTCCCCAGCTGGATACCGTGGTCTTTCGCATGACCGATGCCATTGGGGAGAAAAATTTTGACCGGGCTGCGGGCGTACTCGGGGAGCTGTACCAGATGCAGGAGACGCCCTATGTCATTATGGCCTCTCTGGGCAGACAGATGCGGCAGCTGTACTCGGCCAGACTGGCCCTGGAGCAGGGGAAAGGGGCCTCCTATGTGGCGGACCTGTGGAAGCTGAAGCCGTACCCGGCCGACAAGCTGATGACAAGCGCCAGGCGGTTTTCCCTAAAGTGGTGCCGGAAGGCCGTGGTCCGCTGCGGTCAGACCGATCTGGCGATGAAGTCCACCGGACAGGACGGCAAGGAGCTGCTGACTACCCTTCTGTTGGAACTGGCCGATCCGGCCTGAGAAACGGGGGCAGAGAGATCCATGCTTCGTATCAGAGAGGCCATCGTGGTAGAGGGCCGGTATGACAAGAATACGCTCTTACAGGTGGTGGATACCCTGATTTTGGAGACCGGCGGCTTCCGGATCTTCAAGGACCCGGACCAACTGGCCCTGCTTAGGCGGGCTGCGGAAAAACGGGGGCTTGTCGTCCTCACCGATTCCGACGGGGCGGGATTTGTCATTCGAAACCACATCAAAAGCGTGATTCCGGGCTCTCTGCTGAAGCACGCCTATATCCCGGATGTATATGGCAAGGAGCGGCGGAAGCGCCAGCGAGGGAAAGAAGGCAAGCTTGGCGTGGAAGGGATGCCGCCCCGGGTGCTGGAACAGGTCCTCCGCCGAGCGGGGGCGACCTTTCTGGATGAGGGAGCGCGTTCGGAGGAGGCGGGGCCGCCGCTGACTAAAGCGGATTTGTTTGCTGCCGGGCTGTCCGGAGGGGCAGACAGCGGAGCCCGGCGGCTGGCCCTGCTGAAAAGGCTGGCGCTGCCGGAGCATATGTCCGCCAACGGACTGCTGGCCGTCCTCAACGGCTGTTACAGCCGGGGGGAGGCGCTGGAACTGTTGAATCAGAAGAAGTGACAAGGCTGTGACCTTTATAGGTCACAGCCTTGCTTTTTCTTTATTGCACCATCTCCGCCAGCAGGTCCAAGTGGTCGGACAGCTTCTCCACCCCGGCGTAGCAGAACACCGCCACCCGGCTGCCCCGGCCCACCGCCGCCATCTGCCAGGGGTCATCCTCCACGGTGGCCAGGATGACAAAATCGGTGCCCGGCCAGTCCACCTCCTCATAGCTCCAGTACAGGTTGACCAGACGGTAGAGATCCATCTGGGCCCGTGCCACCGGCTTGGCCAGAGGGGGGAGGGTGTGGAAATAGGTCATGTCCAGGTTGGGGGAGTAGGTGTACTCGCCACCGTGGGGATCGGGGGAAAAGGTGGACGGTTTTCTCCCCGGCTGGAGGGCATCCAGATCCTGGCTGACCTCGTACCACACCGGGGACAGCAGAGAGAAGTACCGCTGGGCTACATTCTCACTGCTCAACCCGGAGTTTTTCCGGTATACGGTCTCATAGGGGCCCAGGGGGACCTGTTCCAGATCGTACAGGGAGATATAGGGGGCTGTAAACTCCTCCACCGGTCGGAGGGTCAGCCGGCTGTCGCCAAACTGATTGTACAGAACAAGCGCCACTAAAATAGGGCCCAGCACCAGCGCGGCGATGTTCTCCCGGACGATCCGCCTGCTGGGCCCTGGTGACGGGGGCGGCGGAAGCCCATCCTTCAGGGCGTTGTAGGTGGAGAACAGGGCCTTGCGGTCCCGGCGGTCGATGGGGCGGGAGTAGAAAAATATACCGGCCAGAAAGAGCAGGAGAATCGGATCGAAGGCGTAAAGCAGGATCAGGGGCAGGCGGACGAAATTGTCCGGCTGTACATCGTATTGATGGCCCAGGAACAGGGCGGCCAGGAACAGGATACCCAGCAGGCTCCACAGCACGATCTTCCGTCTGCGGTAGGAGCGAAGGCTGTTGGCCAGCCGGTCCAGGGAGAGCCCCTGACTCTGGTAATCGGAAAACAGCTCGGGTGTATGGGGGTCCGTGGTGTAAAACAGGAAATAGGCCCGGCCCACCCGGAAGGCATATTCCCACCCGGCCTGCCGGTACAGCTCCAGCTTTTCCTGGGTAGGCTCCACCCCCTCGCCGGCCCGGTTGGCGAAGGGGTCCAGCCGGAAGCGGGTGCCGGGTACGCCCCGGTCCTCGAAGGTGGCCCAGGAGCCCAGGTGGGTGGGGAACAGCCCCTGGTTTGCCTGGCCCTCCAGCCACTGCTCCAGTCCGGGGATATCATAAAGGGAAAAGGGGATGATTTTTCTGATAGTTGACATAAAATTCACTCCCAATCAGTTATATTATAGCAGACGGACGGTCAGGACGCTTTGCCCTCTGCCATTTTGATAATATCCTCCAGATGGCCGGACAACTCTCCGTGTCCGGTGTAGCGGACCAGGACGACCTTATCCCCTATGGCCACGGCGGCGGTCTGGAACAGGGTCCCCTCCTTGCGGGCCGTGGACAAAAAATTCACACGGGAATCAGAGTGCTTTGACACCTGCCAGGTCCCGCCCTCCGGATTGGTCCACCAGATATCTTCATCTAACCGCATAGCTTTGGACAGCAGTTCATTGGCCAGGGGGACGGAGAGGAAGGACAGGGGGGCGGGGATGTCATACCAGTCGATCTGCATCCAGTTCAGCTTTCCAGCCAGATCCGGCTGTCCGGCCTGAAATACCTCCCACTGGTTCCAGCACAGCAGATAGTGGTTCTTTCGGCTGTAATTGAAGTAGTCCGATTGGTCGTGATTCTCCGTTTCATAAGGGCGGTAGCCCTTCCCCTCCACCTGCGCCAGAGAGAGGGGAGAGAAGTCCGACACCTGGCTGACGGGCCTCATGTCGCCCCCCAGGAAGGGCAGGATGTAACGGGGAAGGATCAGCAGGACGATCAGAAGGATGCATAGAGTGAAGGACAGCAGAGGGACGAGCCGCCGCCGGGAATAGGGGGAGTGGTGGTCCATCGGCTCACCCGCCTCCAGGCGGCGCGCCAGTCTGGACAGGTTCCGCACATCGGCCCAGGCGGCGGGCAGGGCGCACAGCTGGTACAGCGCAAAGAGGAGCAGGGGGACGGCGGAGGTGGTCAATAGATTGAGAATGGGAGTGTCGTTCAGCAGAAGGGCGGTCAAAACAACTGCCAGGACAAGAAATGCCACATTCCCCACAAAGCCCCGGCGGGCGGAACGGTACAGCTTTTTCCACCGCTGGCTCTGGAGCTTCGGATCAGTGTGGAGCTCCGGGGCGTCCAGGTCCTGAGTGGAAAAAATCAGCATGGAGTTGTCCACCGTGTCTATATAGTCCCAGCCGAAGTCCTGGTACAGCTCCAGCATAGAGCGGGGCAGGTCGTCATCCAGGCGGAGCCGAAAAGGCTCCAGGCGGTAGCGGGTCTTTTTTGCCGGGCCGGGGGTAAAGGTGCAGAACAGGGGGCGGAACTTCTTGAGATAGAGCCCCTGCAGGGCCATGTCCTCCAGCCAGCTCTCCAATCCCTCCCCGTCCGCGGAAGACACCGGGGTGATCTTTCTGACATATTTCATAACAGGGCGCCTCCTTTTGGTGCTTTCAGGGGTCCAGCTGGGCCAGAAACAGCTCCAGACATTCCGCCTGGTCGGGGACGCCCCGGCAGAGCAGGCGAAAGACCTGATTGCCCCGGCGGCCCAGGTAGATGTGGTTGGGGGGATCGTCGTCGTATTGCAGGATTGTGTATTCCAGACTGTCCAGGCCGGGGCGGGTCACCGCCTGGAGGGGCTGGTGGACCGTGAGGACAGTGGGGTGGATGAACTGCTCCTGGTTTTTCCGGAACTGCTCCGGCTCATGGGCCTCCTCCGTCCGCAGGGAGGAAAACAGCCACTCTGCCGCCCAGTCTGTCCTGGTTCGATAGAAGTCCACGGCGACGATGGCATTACCGCTGTATCCATCGGAGCGGACCTCTCCGGAACTCCACCAGTCGTACTGCTCCGGGCACAGGAGGGAGGCGGTTCTGGTGTTATACCGGGTCATCATCTGGGGAGTGTCCAGGGTGATGTCCGCCTCCCCGTGGAAGGCTTGCTCCAGGGTGACATGAGGGAAGGTCCACTCCTCCGGGCCGGACAGCTTATGGACGGACTGGGCGCTGACCACACCCACCAGAATGGGAAGGGGAAGGAGCAGAGCGGCAGCGCACCAGCCCGTCACCACCCAGGGGACCCGGTTCCGGCGGCCCTCCTTCAGAGGGATACCGTTGGCCAACTGCCGCCACATCCGCTTCCAGCGCTTCATCATATTCGTCTGAGGCAGCAGGGAGAGTATGGCCCAGCCGGCCAGCAGGATCATCAGGGTGAGGAAAATTTCCGTTTCCAGTACCACATACTGCCCCAGCATCCAGGGCTGGGTGGCGATTTTTACCAGAGTCTTGCGAAAGCAGAAAAGAAGCCATAGCACCAGCAGGAAACGGCGGCGCCGGATTCGGCGGATTAGGGGGGTGAGGGTTTCGCTCTGGGTCACCGGGTCGGTGTGGAGGGGCGGGGCGTCCGCTCGCTCTGTCCGGTAGACATAATACAGATTGGAGAGGGTGGTCACGTAGGTCCAGCCCGCCTCCCCATAGGCCGCATTGCGCTCCGGATCGATGCCGTAGAAGCCGGCGATCTCCAGACCAAAGCGGGTGCCGGGGGTTGGTTCTCCCCGTCGGAACCGGGCGGTTTCCGAGGACAGCTTTACCAGATGGAGCCCCTGGGCCGCCATGTCGGCCAGCCAGCGCTCCAGACCGGCCATGTCATAAATCTCCACAGGGATGATCTTCCGGACCAGCTTTTCTCTCTGTTTCATATGGATGACCTCCTTTGGTCCAAGGTGTCAAAGGGCTTCCAGCATTTCCGCAAACCGAGGGAGAAATTGGGTCAGATCCTTGGAGCCCTCGTACTCTACCCGCATGACGAGGCCGCCTTTGCGGAGGACGAGGTAATAGAAGTCGGGGTTTCGTTCGCTCTGATAATACCAGATCTCCTCCAGGCCGTGAGCGGGCTCCAGAGCCCGATAGTTCTCATGTCCGCCCCAGGCCCTCCACTCCCAGACCCGCCGCTCCGCCACGGCGGGGAGGAGATAACGGGTAATGTTGATTTCCAGATGGGGGATGTCAGCCAGAGAGCCGCCGGAGCCAAAGACCCGGTTTGACTCCCACTGCCGGTAGTACCATTCCTCCGGTGTGAGGGGGGTGTCGCCGTGGGAGATGTAATCCATGTTGAACATGATATCCCCGGTGGGTCGGAACTCCGGCCCCTCGATCTCAGTCATGGTGACAAAGTTGGAGTCGGCCAGGTCATAGGGGAAATAGCCGTGGGTAAAAAAGACGAATACGATCTCCACCGTCACCAGCGCCAGGGGCAGGATGGAGAGGGAGGTCAAAACACCGCCCAGCCGACGGCCGGGGGCAGGGGAGAGAGGCAGACCCTTTTGACTCCGCCGGTGGAGCCGCCAGAGGGTGAACAGGCCGAGCAGATAGGCCAGGTCCACCAGCAGAAGGCCCAGCAGGGCCAGCAGCCAGGGGAGGGGGCCGTCCGCCAGCGCCTCCGCCCAGAAGTAGCGGAGATCGGACAGAGAAAAGGCGTTGGAAAAAGGATATAGGAATTTGTATAACAGAAAATTGACGATTGCCAAACCTATGCCGCCCAACAGCTTCTGCTTGAAAAAGCGGCGGATGGCGTAGTCCAGCACATCGGGGTCTGTGTGGGCCTGGGCCGCCCGGTCGGCGGTGGCGAACACAAAGAAGTTTTTACGGAAGATGCCCAGATAGCTCCAGCCCGCCGCCCGGAACAGGTCAGTCAACTCCGGGTCCTCCTGGTCTGTCTTGTTGTGGGCGGGCTCCAGATGGAAGCGGAGGGGAGCGGGCTCCTGTCGGGCAAAAAGGGTCAGAGGGCCCGCCGTACAGTCAAACACCAGACCCTTGCCAGCCATTTTTTCCAGCCAGATTTCCAGCGCCGGGATATCATATCCACCCACGGGGCAAAGGCGAAAGACAGTGCCGCTCATGTTCTTCTCCTTTCTGATTCAACCAATATGTCTGCGTACAGGTCCAGCCAGCGCTCCAGCCCTTTGAAGTCGTACAGGCCGCAGGGAAGATGCTTCTTGATGCGCTTATTCATCGTTCTTCCTCCTCTCCGTCCAGAACACAGGCCCGAAGCCGGTCCAGCTCCTCATGATAGGCCTGCCGCCCCTGATCTGTCAGCCGGTAGGTGCGCTTTCGTCCATCGACCTCCGTTTCCTGAATAAAGCCCTCGTCCTGAAATTTAGCCAGCAGGGTATACAGCGTGCCGGGACCCAGCCGTACTCTGCCGCGGGTACGGCGCTCGACAAATTCAGTGATCTCGGTCCCGCACATATCCCGGCGGAGAAATGACATCAGGACATAAAACATGGGTTCGGTCAGAGGGCCTCTTTCCTTACCGGCCACAGTAACATCCCCTCTCAATATTGAAATGCGATATCGACTATCGATATTATATGGGAAAAGAAGAAAAATGTCAATGGGAGAGGGGAGGAAAAGGCGGTTTTCCGCAAATTCTTTCAACCGAAATCTGACCGGTTTTTTCCGGTCAAGCACCTATAATAGAGTCTGTCGCCCGCCTTTGGACAGGCGGAACTGGAGAGAGGGGAGCGGTCCGGCGTGACGGTCATCTATGTGGATACCCTGTTTCTGCTCAATGGGATCATTGACTATCTGCTGCTGCTGGCCGCCGCCCGCCTAGCGGGGGAGCCACTGCGTCGGCTGCGCTTCGGAGCGGCGGCCGCTCTGGGTGGGGCCTATGCTGTGGCCATCTTTCTGCCGGGCATGGCGTTTCTGGCAGGTCCCTGGTGTAAGTTGGCCTCCTGCGTTTTGATGCTGGTGGTGGCCTACGGCGGGAGCCGGAGGCTACTCCGCCAGGGGCTCATCTTTGTGGCTCTGGCCTGCGCGTTGGGAGGTGGAGTAGTGGCCATCGGGCTGCTGGACGGCCGGAGCCTGAGTTTGGGGAGCGGAGTGTTTTATTCCTCCCTGGACCTGAAGATGGTGCTCCTCTCTGCTGCGGTCTGCTATGTGGTCCTCACAGCTGTCTTTCAACGAATTGGCAGGCATAATTCCTTGACAGGAGAGCTCCTTCAGGCGAAACTGCGGCTGGGGAAACGGACGGCGGAGTTCACCGCCCTGGTGGATACTGGGAATACCCTGACAGACCCAGTGTCGGGACGGCCTGTGATGGTGGCGGAGGGAGACAGTGTGTCCGGCCTGTTTCCAGAGTGCCGCAGGCCGCGGGCGGCCGACCTCATGGATCCAGCCGGTGCTATGGCCAGGCTTGGAACCGGGGAGTGGAAGGGTCGTTTTCGCCTGTTGCCCTACCGTGCGGTAGGGGTGGACAGAGGACTGCTGTTGGCCTTGAAGGTGGACAGCCTGAATCTGGGTGGAAAGGAGCGTGGGCCGCTTCTGGTGGCCCTGTCCCCAACTCCTGTGTCAGACGGAGGAGGGTACCGGGCTTTGATCGGGCCCCTGGATGGAAAGGACGAGTGCACATGAGCATGAGAGAGATTATTTGGAAACTGCGGGACCATTTGGAAAGCCTGCTGACTAGTCTGGGGCTGTCCCTGCCCGGCAAGGTGATGTATATAGGGGGGAGCGACACCCTGCCCGCCCCCTTGGAAAGAGAGGCGGAGGCGGAGCTCATCGCCCGGCTGGAGCGGGGAGACCGGGGGGCGAGAGACCTGCTCATTGAGCACAATCTCCGGCTGGTGGCCTATATCGCCCGCCGGTTTGAGAATACCGGCATCAATATTGAGGACCTCATCTCCATTGGGACCATCGGGCTCATTAAGGCGGTGGGCACCTACCAGCCGGCGAAAAGCATCAAATTGGCAACTTATGCCAGCCGCTGCATTGAAAATGAAATCCTGATGTACTTGAGAAAGACAGCGAATCAGAAGACAGAGCTGTCCTTTGACGAGCCCTTGAATACCGACTGGGACGGAAACGAGCTGCTGCTGTCCGACATTCTGGGGACCGATGGGGACCTGGTCATGCGGCCCATCGAGGCGGACGTGGACCGCCAGCTGCTGCGCCAGGCCATGGACCGGCTGGAGCCCCGGGAGAGGCAGATTATTACCATGCGCTTTGGGCTGGACGGCCGCCCAGAGCGGACACAGAAGGAGGTGGCGGACCAGCTGGGCATCTCACAGTCCTATATCTCACGGCTGGAGAAGCGGATCATCGCCCGGCTGAAGAAGGAGATCGTCCGCATGATGTGAGGGCAAACTGTACAGAAGCTGGCTGCTTATCGTTGACCATTTTTATAAATTGTGAAAAAACCTCTGGTAAAAGTCGGAGAGATGTGGTATAGTAAGGCCGAGAAATATCCCAGGAGATCTGAGGGGCGGAAGACTTTGATTTCCTGGGATATGTTCTGCTTCGCGCAAATTATGACAGGAAGAGAGAAAGGGAGATGTCGTTATGTATGATGCGTTCGCGGGCTTAATCAGTCAGATCAGCGGTTTCATGTACAGTTACCTGTTGATCGTCATGCTGCTGGGCGTAGGCCTGTACTTCACCTTCCGGAGCAAGTTTGTCCAGCTGCGCCTGCTGCCGGAGTCGATTCGCGTGGTAGGAGAAAAGACGGGGGATCAGCACTCGGTTTCCGCATTTGAGGCGCTGATGGTATCCACAGCCAGCCGCGTGGGTACCGGAAATATTGTAGGTGTGGCCAATGCCATCGCCATCGGAGGCTATGGCGCCGTGTTCTGGATGTGGCTGATTGCCATTGTGGGAGGCGCGACTGCCTTTGTAGAGAGCACGCTGGCCCAGATCTATAAGAAAAAGGACCCGGAGGGCGGCAGCTATGGTGGTCCGTCCTACTACATTCAGGCGGCTCTTAAGAGCCGGGTGCTGGGCGTTGTCTTCGCCATCGCCCTCATCGCCACCTATGCCGGTGGTTTCAATATGCTGGCCTCCTACAACCTGATTAGCAGCTTTACCAGCTATGACTTCTACGCCAGTGCCGGCACCTTTACCCTGGGCGGCAAAGAGTACAGCGTTGTGGCCGTGGTGGGCGGCGTGATCCTGGCCATCCTGGTGGCCATCTGTGTACTGGGCGGCGGCAAGCGGATCGTCAAGGTTACCGGCGTTTTGGTCCCTGTCATGGGTGTGTTGTATATCCTGATGGCCCTGGTGGTCATGGTGATGAATCTGAATATGATTCCCAGTGTCCTGGGCCGCATTTTCAGCGAGGCATTTGATTTCGGAGCCATGTTCGGCGGTGCCGTGGGCTTTGGTTCCTCGGCCATCATGCAGGGAATCAAGCGTGGCCTGTACTCCAACGAGGCCGGTGTGGGTTCCGCCCCCAACGCCGCCGCGGCCGCTGACGTATCCCACCCCGTCAAGCAGGGATTGGTCCAGATGCTGTCCGTCTTTATTGACACCATCCTGGTCTGTACCGCCACGGCCATGATGTGCCTGTGTACCGGCATCGATATCAAGGGCGGACTGGAGGGTGCGCCCCTGGTCCAGGCGTCTCTGGCTACTACCTTCGGCGCGGTAGGCCCCTACTTTATCACCTTTGCGCTGCTGCTCTTCGCTTTCACTACCCTGCTGGGCAACTTGTTCTACTGTGAGGGCTGTTTGAACTACATCGCTAACCGCAAGCTGGGAAGCGTGCCGATGACTGTGTTCCGGCTTATCGCTTGCGGGCTGGTCTTTGTAGGGGCCCAGTTGTCCTTTGGCTTGGTCTGGGACCTGGCCGATGTGCTGATGGGCATTATGGCCATCATCAACCTGCCGGTCATTGTCATTTTGGGCCGTACAGCTATGCGGGCCCTTCAGGACTACATGGAACAGCGCAGGGCGGGCAAGAACCCTGTATTCAAAGCCTCCAGCATCGGCCTGAAGGAAAAAACTGATTTTTGGAACTGAATCTGGCAGGCTTTCTGCCAATAAAAGGCCCAGGGACGACGAATCGTCCCTGGGCCTTTTGAGTCGTAAAAGGATTTGACACAAGGGGGGGCAATCAGGTAAACTATATAAAAACATCATATCCAGTGGCCTCCGCTGTATAGGGGAGGTTGTGCAGATGAGGCGAAAGCTATGAAACGAAATACCCGAGTATCAACGGCGGTGATACGCCGCCTGCCCAGATACTACCGACAGCTCTCAGAGCTTCAGGAGTCCGGCGTTGTCCGGATATCCTCCAATGCCTTAGGGAAATCTATGGGACTGACCGCTTCTCAAATCCGCCAAGATTTGTTCTGCTTCGGTGGTTTTGGGCAGCAGGGCTATGGATATAAGGTGGACAGCCTGAAAGAGGAGATCGGTGATATTTTGGGCATTAATCAGGGCCATACCATTGTGGTGCTGGGGACCGGCAACCTAGGCCGGGCTATCATAGAAAATTTTAAATTTTCCAGTAACGGCTTTCAGCTTTTGGCCGCTTTTGACGTAAATGAGCGGGTGGTGGGGACCAGAATCGCTGGGGTGCCTGTCTATCATGCGGATTCCCTGGAGGCCTTTTTGGGGGAAAACCAAGTGAGCGTAGGCCTGCTGACAGTGCCCATCGCCGCTGCCCAGGAGATGGGGGACCGGCTGGTGGCCGCCGGAGTTCGCGGCATCTGGAATTTTACAAACTATGAGATATCCTGTGTTCGGGATGATGTGGTGGTGGAATCGGTCCATTTTTCTGACAGCCTTTTGGCTCTGAGCTACATGATTACCCAGCGGGAGGATCGGGAGGAAGAGAAGAAGGGGGAGCCACAATGAGAAGGCCTGTGATCGGCCTGCTGTGCGGTGTGATGCTGCTGGGTATGCTGGCCTGCGGCGCTTATGCCCTTTCGGGGGGCGACAGCCTGATCAGCCTCAGCTATCTGACCGGGACTTTTGTGCCCAAGGCTGTGTCTACTGGAAACGAAGCTGCGGAAAAAGCCTTACAGGGCACTTACGAGGAGAGCAAAAAAGGCCTCGATAACCTGCATCAGGGCTATCTGGCGCAACTGGCCGGCGAAGAGAGCGGCGCATACAGCGCCACGCTCCAGGCCAGAGATTGGTCGGATGGCGATGAGATGACACTGACCACTGGGGCTGGAGTCATGTTGATGAACGGAGCCGCCTCCGTTTCTCACGACGGGGCTTTCATAGATGTGACAGACGGAATAGAGCTGGCCTCCGGGGCCCGCCTGACCTCCGGACACCGCTACCTGGTGGGAGAGAATACTGTGGCCAGTGTAACGGTCCTGTCCGGGGCGGCCCAGTTGGGGCTCCAGGGCGTCTATGCCCTGGAAGACGGCAGAGAGGATCCGACGCCCTTCTATGATGTATGCCAGACGGATTGGTACTACGCTCCCGTAGATTATGTGTACCGAAACACACTGTTTTCGGGGATGGACGAGCACCACTTTGGACCGAGTTCAGCTATGAACCGAGCTATGCTGATGACGGTGCTCTACCAGATGGCTGGAGCGCCGAAAGAGGAGCTGGAGCGCGCCAGTGTCACCTTTGCCGACGTGCCGGAGAGTGCCTGGTATGCCCCTTATGTGAAGTGGGGCGCGGAGCAGGGAATTACAGCTGGAACAGGAGCAGACACCTTCAGCCCGGAGCAGCAAGTGACCCGCCAGCAGGTGGCGGCGCTGCTGTACAGCTTCACCACGAGTTACCTTGGGCTGGAAGCGGCTGAGGGGGCCGACCTGTCCGGGTATCAGGACCTGGGGCAGGCCAGCGACTGGGCTCATAATGCCCTGTCCTGGGCTGTGGCGGAGGGAATCATCAGCAGTTCTTCTGCCGACAGCCTGACGCTCAGTCCACAAAAGAGCGCTAACCGGGCTGAAGTGGCCACGATGCTGCGTGCCTTCGCGGAAAAAATTATCTGACATAGGCAGAACCCATCCGCCCCCTCCGCATATGATGAGATTGAGAGCGGCAAACAGCCCCTCTCAGAACTTCATATCAGGAGGTACTTCAAATGGGGTGCTGCAATAACGGTTGGGGCGGCGGAGGCTGCCTGTGGATCATCATTCTGATCATCATCCTGTTCTGCTGCGGCGGCTGGGGCAATAGCTGTGGCTGCAACAATGGCTGTGGCTGTAACAATAACAACGGCTGCGGCTGTGGCTGCTGACCAGGCGATCCAGATTGATTGGGAGGCGCGGACCTGAGAGGGCCCGCGCCTCTTTTATGGTCAACGCGGACAAGCCTGTGCCTGGGGTGCGGCTATGGAAGAGAAGGAAATGCCGGTGGGGTGAAATCCTTTGGGAGAGGGGGAAGAATGCTCGGGAAACAGGTCGTTTTTTTCGAAATCAATCTTGCAATTTTTCCATAAAAGGTGTATGATAAAGCCCGCAAGCAGAACCGACGGACTTGTTTTACAGGAGAAACGGGGTCCGGCGGGTTTTGTCGTGCGTCCGCTGAACTCGGACGCCGCGGGGCATGGGTATGATAGAGGGGCGGGGTCCCCCAGTGGTTTCCAGTTCCTGTCAGGAGGGAAGAGGGGGACCGTATAAAATGCGTGTCCAGGCTCCACAGTTCCAGCGATTGCAGTATAGGGAGGTCGAAATCTGAATGAGTAAATTTCTCAAACGTTCCGCGCAAGGTGCGGGAGTCCCTCATGAAAAAAGGACTTCCAACCTTGAAACGGTAGTGATGCCGCTGCCGTCTAAGATCGTTCTGTCCATGGGACAGCACATTGGCGCTCCGGCTGCCCCCGCCGTGGCCAAGGGCGATCAGGTGTATGTAGGTACCGTGGTAGGCAAGGCCGGAGGCTTCGTGTCCAGCGACATCCACTCCGGCGTATCCGGCACCGTGGACAGCATCGTCACCATTACCGCTCCCAATGGCGCGGCCCAGACCGCCGTGGTCATCATTCCAGACGGGGAGCAGAAGGTGGACCCCGCCGTGGCGCCCCCGGTGGTGACAGACCTAAAGTCTTTCCAGGACGCCATCCGGGCCAGTGGCCTGGTTGGACTGGGCGGAGCCGGCTTCCCCACTGCGGTCAAGCTGGCGCCTAAGAATCTGGATGAGATCGACACTCTGGTGATCAATGGCGCTGAGTGTGAGCCGTACATCACTTCTGACAACCGCTGCCTGATCGAGGACACCCACTTCATCCTGGGCGGCATCAAGGCAGTCATGAAGTATCTGGACATCAAAAAGTGCGTCATCGGCATCGAGGGCAATAAGCCCCAGGCAATCGCCAAGATGAAGGATGCCATTGATATGCCCGGTGTCGAGGTCAAGGAGCTGCCCTGCCGCTATCCCCAGGGTGCTGAGAAAGTCCTGATTGAGAATTGCACCGGACGGGAAGTTCCCTTCCCCGGTCTGCCCTCTGACGTGGGGGTTATCGTCATGAACGTTACCTCTGTGGCCTTTGTGGGCAAGTATCTGGAGACCGGCATGCCTCTGGTCACCAAGCGCCTCACGGTGGACGGCGACATCGTCAAAGAGCCCAAGAACGTCGAGGTCATCATCGGCACTCCTGTCCAGGAGCTGCTGGATTTCTGCGGCGGCTTTACCGACGAGCCCGGCAAGGTGCTCTATGGTGGCCCTATGATGGGCAACTGCATCGCTGATCTGTCCCAGCCGGTCCTGAAAAACAACAACGCTGTTCTGGCCTTCTCCAAGAAGTGGGCCCACATCCCCAAGGCCACAAACTGCATCCACTGTGGCCGGTGTACCAACGCCTGCCCTCTGGGCCTGTCCGCCAAGGAGATCGTCCAGGCCTATAACGACGGCAACGTGGAACTGCTCCAGCAGCTCAACGCCGACCTGTGCATGAGCTGCGGCACTTGTTCCTTTGTCTGCCCCGCAAAGCGGCCTCTGGCACCCTCCATCGCCCTGGCCAAGATCATGATGAAGAATGGAGGTAAGAAGTGATGGCCAACAAACTGATCGTCACCGCCGCGCCCCATATCACCAGCGCGGACTCCACCCAGAAGATCATGCAGCGGGTCTGTATTGCCCTGGTGCCCACGCTGATCGCTTCTGTGTTTATTTTTGGAATTAATTCCCTTATCCTTACCGCTATCACCGTAGCCGCCTGTGTTTTCTTTGAGTGGGGCTACTGCAAGATGGTGGGCCGTGAGGTACCCATCGCTGATTTCTCCGCCGTCGTGACTGGCCTCCTGCTGGCCTTTAACCTGCCCGCCAGCCTGCCTTGGTGGATGGCTATCGTGGGTGCCTTTATCGCCATCGTTATCGTGAAGCAGCTCTTCGGCGGCATGGGCTACAACTTCGCCAATCCCGCCATTGTGGCCCGTATCGCTCTTGCGGTTGGCTTTGCCAGCCGTATGGCCAGCTACCCCAAGCCTGAGAATGGGATTGACGCTCTGGCCTCCGCTACTCCTCTGGCCGTTTTTGACCAGCTGGGCTCCAGTGAGTATGTGACTTTGCTGCTGGGCAATCACGGCGGCGTCCTGGGCGAGACCTGCGCCATCACGATTCTGATCGGCGGCATCTATCTAATCGCTACCAAGGTCATTAGCCCGGTCATCCCGGTTACTTATCTGGCCACTGTGGCCGTCCTGTCCCTGGTCGCTGGCCGGGACCCCATCGTGCAGCTGCTCTCTGGCGGCCTGATGCTGGGCGCCTTCTTTATGGCCACTGACTATGTCACTTCCCCTACCACCAACAAGGGCAAGATAATCTTCGGCCTGGGCCTGGGCATCATCACCTGCGCGATCCGCTTCCTGGGTACGATGAATGAGGGCGTGTCCTTCGCCATTCTGCTGATGAATCTGCTGGTCCCCTATATCGAGGTCAACACCCGTCAGGATAAGCTGGGTATCGCCAAGGTGAAAAAGGGAGGTGCCGCGAAATGAGCAACTGGAATCGCGTATTTAAGCCCATCGTGGTGCTGGTGGTCATCTGTATCATCGTCACCGGGGCTCTGGCCGCTACGAACAAGGTAACAAAGCCCATCATTGACGAGGCCATCCGTGTGGCACAGGAGCAGGCCAGGAAGGAGCTGCTGCCTGACGCGGATAACTTCACCAAGGTGGAGGGTGTCGCGGTGGAGAACGTGTCTGACATCTACACCGCGGATAATGGAGTGGGCACTGTGATTACTTGCTCTGCCAAGGGCTACGGTGGGACGGTCACTGTCATGGTGGCCTTCAATCCCGATGACACCATCAAGCAGATCAAGGTCACCGAAGCCGCCGAGACAAAGGGTATTGGCAGCAATGTGACGGAAAACAGCGAGTATCAGGCCAATTACAGCGGCCTGCCTGCCACTCAGGCCCTGGTCCTGGGGACCGATGTGGACGCCTATTCCGGCGCCACTATTTCCAGTCGTGCGGTGAACAACGCTGTGAACTCCGCCATCGACGCCTATAACCAGATTCCTTGAAAGGCGGTGAGTCAAGATGAGTAGTAATAATAAACTTCATATTTTAACCAACGGTTTTTTGAATGAGAACCCTGTTCTCCGGTTGGTCTTGGGTACCTGCCCCACTTTGGCCACCTCTACTATGGCCTCCAATGGCATCGGTATGGGTCTGGCGGCTACCTTTGTGCTGCTGTGCTCCAACGTGGTTATTTCCGCTCTGCGGAAGGTCATCCCTGACCAGGTCCGTATCCCCTGCTATATTACTGTTATCGCCGGTTTCGTGTCTGTGGTGCAGATGTTGGTCAAGGCATTCGTGCCCGATTTGGATAAGGCGCTGGGTGTGTATCTGCCCCTGATCGTGGTCAACTGCATCATCCTGGGTCGTGCCGAGATGTTCGCCTCCAAGAACGGCATCGTGGACTCCGCTCTGGACGGTATCGGCATGGGCATTGGCTTTACCATTACCCTGACTATCATGGGCTCTATCCGTGAGATCCTGGGTTCCGGTACTTGGATGGCCGGCTTGGGCAGCCTGATTCCCGCTCTGGGCGCCGATTTTGCCATCCAGGTGATCCCGGAGTCCATCGATACCTTCTCTCTGATGACCAGCGCTCCCGGCGGTTTCTTCGTCTTTGGTGTCATGATGGCCGCCGCCACCTGGCTGACCACCCGTCCTAAGAAGGCCGCCGCGCCCGCTCAGGTCGAGGAAGGGGGTAATGCGTAATGGAAATGGCTCTGAAATTGGCCAGCATCTTCTTTACCATGATCCTGGTTGACAACTACGTTCTTGCTAAGTTCCTGGGTATCTGCCCCTTCCTGGGCGTCTCCAAGAAGCTGGACAGCGCCGTAGGCATGTCCCTGGCCGTTACCTTCGTCATGGTGGTGGCCACTGCCGCCACTTGGCCTATCCAGATGCTCCTGCTGACCCCTGCCAGCGGGGCCTGGGACCTGGGTTATCTACAGACCATCGTGTTCATCCTGATCATCGCCATCTTGGTACAGCTGCTGGAGAACTTCCTGAAGAAGTTTGTTCCCGCTCTGTATAAGGCACTGGGCGTATATCTGCCCCTGATCACCACTAACTGCACCATCCTGGGCGTCACCATTTTGAACATCGACAACGGCTACAACTTCATTGAGTCCATCGTCTGCGCCGCCGGCGCCGGCATCGGCTTCCTGGTAGCTATGGTCTTGTTCTCCGGCGTCCGCCGCCGTGTGGAGCAGGCCGTGACTCCTGCCTGCTTTAAGGGCCTGCCCATCACTCTGGTGGCTGCTGCCATGACCTCCCTGTCCTTTATGGGCTTCGGCGGTATCGTGGAAGCCATCTTCCGTGTCTGATAGGAGGGGGAGAGTAATATGGATCCAATTATCCTTGCAATCATTGTCGTCACCGTGATCGGTTTGATCGGCGCGGTGATCCTGGTGGCCGCCTCTATCTTCATGTATGTCCCTGTGGACGAGCGTGTTGAAAAGATTACCGCCGTTTTAGCTGGCGCCAACTGTGGCGCTTGCGGCTGTGCCGGCTGTGCCGACTACGCCAAGAGCATCGTGGAGGACGGCAACGCCATCAATAAGTGTACCCCCGGCGGGGCGAAGTCCCTGGCCGCCATTGCGGAGATCATGGGTGTGGAGGCCAGCTCCGCCACTCCCATGAAAGCGGTGGTCGCCTGTTCCGGCACCTGTGAAAAGACCTCCAAACGCTACGAGTTCGAGGGCATCCACAGCTGCCAGGCCGTCAAGGGCCTCTATGGCGGCGATGGTATGTGTAAGTATGGCTGTCTGGGCTATGGGGACTGTACCCGTGCCTGCGCCTTTGACGCCATTCACATCGTGGACGGGATCGCTAAGGTGGACCGTGAGAAGTGTGTGGGCTGTGGCGCCTGTGCCGCTGTCTGCCCCAATGCGGTCATCTCTATCATCCCCGAGCATAAGCGTAAGCCCGTGGTCCTGTGCCAGAATAAGGATAAGGGCGCCGATACCCGGAAGGCCTGTACTGCCGGCTGTATCGGCTGCATGAAGTGTGCCAAGGCCTGCCCCAAGGAGGCTATCACTGTGGAGAACAACTTGGCACGCATCGACCAGGACAAGTGTATTGGCTGTCAGCTGTGTGTCAAGGAGTGTCCTGTGGGCGTCATCCATGTCCCGGCTGCCGAGTAATCATAAGAAAAGAGCCATCCCGTCCGGGATGGCTCTTTTTATAGGCTTCGGTCCTTTAACCAACTGGGCAGCGCCCTCGCTTTTACACTGGAAACAAGGCCCAGGGCGGCATACAGAGTGACAATGGAGGAACCGCCGTAGCTGATGAAGGGGAGCGTCAGTCCCATGACAGGCAGGACAAAGAGACACATTCCCACATTCAATATGATTTGGACCAGCAGCATCCCGGCGACACCGATACAGACATAGGCGTCAAAGGGAGAGCTGGCGTGGCGTCCCACCCAGAGGCACCGGAAGACCACGGCGCCTAAGATCAGCAGCAGGAGCAGACAGCCTGCCATCCCCAGTTCCTCACCGCACACAGCGAAGATGAAGTCGTTGTACCGCTCGGGGAGGGCATCGCTGTTGGAGGCGTGGGTCTGGATGCCCTGGAGATAGCCCTGACCGAAGAGTTGACCCGAACCAATGGCCAGGATAGAGCGGCTCTGTTGATAGCCCTTTCCTAACGGGTCCAGGTCGTGGTCCAAGACCACCCGGAAGCGCATAATCCGGTAGTCGGTCCATAGGCTGGTCTCGGGCAGGACAAAGAGCCACAGAATGACTACCGCGGCCAGCAGGCCACCGCCCACAAGGAGAAACCACCGCAATTTGACGCCTGAGGCCCAGGCCATAAACACGAAGATCATCATATAGATGACGCACATTCCCATATCTCCACAGACAACGGCAATCAATCCCAGCATAAATACTGTGTGACCGCCGATTTGGATGAGAGAGGGGAGGGAACTAATGTCGCGGCCTTCCTCTTGAATCTGGGTGATCTGTAGCGAGAGGAGAAGGATGAAGGGCAGCTTGACGATCTCGTTTGGCTGAATATCCACCGGAAAACCGGGGATAGACAGCCAGTTTACATTTCCCATTCCATGGTCTGTCCCGAGGGGAGTGAGGAGCAGGAGGATAAACAGGACATTGAAGGCCAACAGCAGCCGCCAGTTTTTTTCGGTGAACAGCCGGAAATCCACAAGGGTTAGCAGCATATAGGCCACCACGCCCAGAAAAATAGCAGCTGTCTGCACCAGCATGAACCGTATAAACCGGTCATTGTCCAGATATTGAGTAGCTGAGTAGATCAGCAGCAGACCGTATCCGCTGGCTAAAAGGGCGAAAAACAGGAGCATCCGGTCTCCCTTTTTAAAAAATTCTCGAATAGGGGAAAAGAGAAGGGACAATGCCTCACCTCCTGCCAAATAATGTGACAATATATTCTAGCACATTTTAGTGGAAACGCAAACCATATCATGGTATAATCTTTTTTGTATGTGAAAATTTTTTGTGAACAGGGAGAGGTAAGCAATGGCAGAGCAGTTCGTGTCCAATTCAGAGGAGGAAACCGAGGCCTTGGGCCGTCGGCTGGGCGAGATACTGGACCAGAGCACTGTGGTGGCGTTTACCGGTGACCTGGGCGCGGGAAAGACCGCGTTTATAAGAGGGCTGGCCAAAGGACTTGACATTCCGGACCGAGTGACCAGTCCTACCTTTACCATCGTAAACGAGTACGAGGGGGGGCGCCTTCCGTTGTTTCATTTTGATATGTACCGGTTGTCCTCTGCCGACGAGCTGTTCGACATCGGTTGGGAGGACTACCTGGCCCGAGGCGGCGTGTGTGCCGTGGAGTGGAGCGAGAATGTAAAAGAGGCTCTGGATCGTCACACCATATGGGTCGAGATCCGCCGGGGAGAGAGCCAGGACCAGCGTGTCATCCAGATCAAGGGGGTGGACCTTTGAATATCTTAGCGTTGGAATCCTCTGCCACGGCCTGTTCGGTGGCCCTGTGCAGAGATGGTGAGCTGGTGGCCCAGTCCTTCCAGAATAGCGGCCTCACCCACAGCAGAACGCTGCTGCCAATGGTACACGATCTGCTGAAGAACTGTGGAGAGAGTTTGGACAAGGTTGATGTGATCGCCGTAGCGGCCGGGCCTGGTTCATTCACGGGGCTTCGCATTGGGGTGGCTACGGCCAAAGGACTAGCCTGGGGCGAGGACAAGGACTGCGCTCCCTGCTCTACCCTGGAGTCTATGGCCTGGCCGCTGGCCCATATGGAGGGCGAGCTTATCGTCTGTGCCATGGATGCCCGGCGTAATCAGGTATACAACGCCCTATTTTTGGCGGAGGGAGACAAGCTGAGGCGGCTGTCTCCGGACCGGGCCATCTCCTTGGAGGAACTGGGAGAAGAACTGAAAAATTACAACAATTCGAAAATTGTCGTTGGAGATGGAGCCAAACTGTGCTATAATATCTTGACGGAAGCTGGTCTGACATTAAAATTGGCACCCCGGTATTTGAGAATGCAGTGCGCCTGGGGTGTGGCACGAGCGGCGGAGGAGTTAGCGGCTCAGGGCGCCCTGGTCAAGGGGCGGGAACTAGAGCCGGTATACCACCGACTTTCCCAAGCGGAACGGGAGCGTTTAGAGCGGGAACGTCAGACCAAAAAATAAAATGAAGGGGATCCTGCCAATGTTTAATGAGAAAGTACATATTCTAGACCACCCTCTGCTGCAGCACAAGGTAGCTATTCTCCGGGACGAAAATACCGGCGTTAAGGAGTTCAGAGAGATCGTATCCGAGATCGCGGCTCTGGAATGCTACGAGGCCACAAGAGACCTGCCCCTGGAGGACGTGGAGATCAAGACGCCCATCGCTACCGGCACCTTTAAGCAACTGGCCGGGAAGAAGCTGGCCATCGTGCCTATTCTGCGGGCCGGTCTTGGAATGGTGGATGGTATCCTGGATTTGATCCCCTCCGCCAAGGTGGGCCACATCGGCCTGTACCGTGACCCTGAAACCCATCAGCCTGTGGAGTATTACTGCAAGATGCCCTCTGACATCGCGGAGCGTGACGTGATCATTCTCGACCCCATGCTGGCTACCGGCGGCTCTGCCTCTGCGGCGATCACATTTATCAAGGGATACGGCTGTAAGCATATCAAGCTAATGAACATTATCGCGGCGCCCGAGGGTATTGCGGTCATTCAGAAGGATCACCCTGACGTGGAAATCTATGTGGCCGCGGTAGACGAGAAGCTAAATGACCACGCCTATATCGTGCCAGGACTGGGCGACGCCGGCGACCGTATTTTTGGAACAAAATAAAGATAGTCCGTTAGATTCAGAATGAATGGGGATAACGGATATTTAACGGCTGATAAACAAGGCTTGACCTTGCTAAATTGCCGGAAACAGTAAGATCAACAAAGGACGCAAGCGGTGTTTCCGTTTGCGTCCTTTTGTCCCTCTATAAAGACAGATGGAAAAGAAACTTTGGAGAGAGAAGCGCAATATATGATCCTTTTCGCCAAGAGATACCACGCTTTTTTCAAGGCCTGTCTTGTGTATTTGGTCCAGGTGTGCTAAAATAATCCATTAGTGTATAAAATGTCATAAGTATGTCTACTGACCAAATGAGGTGTTTGATATGAAGATCGTGGTACTGGCCGGCGGCCTGAGTCCGGAGCGGAACGTATCCCTGTCCTCCGGTTCCAAGGTGTGCCAGGCCCTGCGGGACCGGGGACATCAGGTGGCCCTGGTGGACCTGTTTTTTGGGTTGGAGGATTGGAGCGGCAGTGAGGAAGAGCTGTACTCAACCCCAATCCCGGAAAAATTCAAGAGGGTAGCTCGGCAGGCTCCTGACCTGAACCAGGTGCGGGCCAGCAGAAAGGATCAGGGCCCCTCCGCGATTGGCCGAGGTGTGCTGGAGCTATGCGCCCATGCGGATGTGGTCTATCTGGCCCTCCACGGGACCTGTGGCGAGGATGGTCGGATCCAGGCTGCTCTGGATCTGCTGGGAGTCCCCTATACCGGCTCCGGCTGTCTGGGCTCGGCTATTGCGATGGATAAGGATCTGACCAAGCGGCTGGTAGCCGATAGGGTAACCACGCCCAGTTGGAGGACCGTCACGGTCACGAAAGAGAATATTGGGGCACTGGTTGAGGAGACTTGCCTGCCTGTGGTGGTCAAACCCATCGCCAGCGGTTCCTCCATTGGCGTCTATATTGCCCATGACAGGGAAGAACTGGAGAAGGCGCTGTATGACAGCCTGAAACTGGGCGGCCGAACAGTTTTGGAACAGTACATTCAAGGCCGTGAGATCCAGGTGGCAGTATTGGATGGAAAGGCCCTGCCCTCCATTGAGATCATTCCCAAAGAAGGCTTTTACGACTATGAGAACAAATACCAGCCTGGTGCGGCAGAGGAGATCTGCCCCGCCCATATTCCAGAGGAGTGGGAGAAAAAAGTAGGAGAGGCGGCCCTGGCTGTGTTCCAGACTATCGGGCTGGCGGTATATGCTAGAGCCGATTTTATTGTCACGGAGGACGGTACTCCCTATTTTCTGGAGATCAATACACTTCCTGGCATGACGCCAACCAGTCTGGTCCCCCAGGAGGCGGCCGCTGTGGGGATCGATTATCCCTCATTGTGTGAGATCATTATCCAGAGATCTCTGGAAGCCAGAAAGGAAGGAATGTGATGGAAACCATCACTTTGGGCCAGCTGCTGGAGGCAGTGGGTGGAACGTTGCTGGGTGAATTTCAGGACCGGGAGGCCCTGATTCAACGTGTAGATACAGACAGCCGGAATATCCATGAGGGAGCCCTGTTTATCCCGCTGATCGGCGAGCGATTTGACGGGCACGCCTACATTAATGCCGCGCTGGAGGGAGGGGCAGTGGGCTGTATTACAGCCCGGGAACGAGAGAATTATCTGCCTGGAAAGTTCTATGTCAAGGTTTCCAATACCCAGAAGGCCCTGCGTGATCTGGCGGCATGGTACAAGGGAAGATTTGATATCCCATTTGTAGCCATTACCGGCAGTGTTGGCAAGACAACCGCAAAGGATATGGTGGCCGCTGTATTGGGTACAAAGTATAAGGTGCTGAAGACTGAAGGGAACTTCAACAACAATGTGGGACTGCCCCTTACCCTGTTGCGGCTCACCGGGGAGCATCAGATTTGTGTCCTGGAAATGGGCATGGACAAGGCCGGGGAGATTGACTATTTGGCAGAGATTGTCAAGCCGGACGTGGGAATCATCACCAATATCGGAGATGCCCACATTGAGCGCCTGGGCAGCCGGGAAAATATTTTTAAGGCAAAGTGTGAGCTTCTGCCTCATGTAAAGGGAAATGGTCTGCTGGTATTGAACGGAGATGATGAGCTGTTGTCCACTCTCCGGGGGCACACTACTGTGCCGGCGGTCTTTTACGGCAAAGAGGAGGGACTGGAATATCAGGCCCATATCACAGGAGGCGACAGCGTCAGCCATATTCTCTGTCGGCTGACCACGCCGGCTATGGACCGGGAAGTCCGCATCCCAGCACTGGGAGAACATATGATTTATCCCACGCTGGCCGCCACCGCTGTGGCAGAGCGATTTGGGCTGACTGCCGACGAAATCGAGCAGGGGCTGACCCAGTTTGTACCGACCCGCATGCGGATGAATGTCCTGCGCCGGGGGGAAGGAATTACCATTTTGGACGACACCTATAATGCCAATCCCCAGTCCATGCGGGCGGCTGTCAGCGTGCTGGCGGACAGTCTGGGGGAGTGGAAGGTGGCTGTGCTGGGTGATATGTTGGAGCTGGGCCCCTTTTCCCCCGCCCTCCACAGCGGTGTAGGCGAGTGTCTGGGCCGGGCTGGGATCCAATGCCTTGTGGCGGTGGGAGAGGAATCGGAGCATATTGCCCAGGGCGCCAGGGACTCTGGAGTTCCTCTGGTGTATCACTGCGCGGACAAAGAGGCGGCGAAAGTGGTGCTAGAGGAGCTGATCCGTCCCAACAGCGCCTTCCTGGTCAAAGCGTCCAGGGGGATGAAGCTGGAGGACCTGACAGCCTTCCTGTTGGAGCATACCAAAGAAGCGTAGCATAGAGTTCTACCAAACCGAATCGGTCTGGTGGAGCGGAAATAGATAAACTAAGAGGATGTTATGATCGACATTTCGGTATCCAACCTGGTCAAGGAGTTTGAGGTTGGAAAGAAAATTTTAGATGGGCTCACCTTTCAGGTGGACTCAGGAGAGCGGGTAGGCCTGCTGGGCCCAAATGGGTGCGGCAAGACTACCCTGCTCCGCATCCTGACAGGCGTGGTGGACTGCGACGAGGGAGAGGTGGTCACTGCCCCTGGGAAGCGGATAGGGCTCATCTCCCAAATTCCGGTCTATCCAGTGGGATACCGGGTGGAGGATGTGCTAGACACCGCGTTTCAATCTCTGCGCGACATGGAGGAGGAGATAGCTTCCATCGCCCAAAGAATGGCGGCCGGACACCATGATCCTGCCCTGCTGGCCCGCTATGACAGGTTGAGCGCCTCGTTTCAGACAGGCGGTGGCTATGAGATGGATACCGCGAAAAATAAGGTGTGTAACGGCCTATCCATTCCACGGGCGATGCGGGAGCAGCCCTTTGACAAGCTGTCCGGCGGGGAAAAGACCAGGGTAAACCTGGCCAGGCTGATTCTGGAGGACACAGACATCCTCCTGTTGGATGAACCCACCAACCACCTTGACCTACGGGCCACCGAGTGGTTGGAGGAGTACCTGGAAAAATTCAAAGGTACGGTCCTGGCTGTATCTCATGACCGCTATTTCCTAGATTCCGTGGTGGACCGGGTCATCGAGATCAAAGAGGGAAAGGCGGAGTTTTATTCTGGAAACTATTCCTTCTACGCGGTGGAAAAGGAGCGGCGCTATGAGGAGCAGCTCAGGCAGTATGAGAAGGAGCAGGCCAAGATCGAGCAGTTGGAGAAGGCTGCCCAGCAGCTGCGTATCTGGGCCTACTCAGGCAACGACAAGATATTCAAACGGGCCCAGTCCATGGAGAAGCGCATCGAGCGGATGCGTACCACCGACCGCCCCAAGAAGGAGCGGAAGATGGAGGTCCGCTTTGGGGAACGGGAGTTTCGAGGGGATGAGGTGCTGTCCATCAAAGGGCTGGAAAAGTCCTTTGGGGAGAGAAGGCTGTTTTCTGATGTAAATCTGGAAGTGGAGGGCGGCGAGCGCGTTGCTCTGCTGGGGGACAATGGAACCGGAAAATCTACCCTCATTAAAATTTTAATGGGGGAGGAGACGCCCGACGGCGGAAAGCTCCGCCTGGGCCCCACGGTACGGATTGGCTACCTTCCCCAGATCATCCATTTCAGCCACCCGGAGCGCAACCTGGTGGATACCATGATTTACGATTTGGACTGTACTGCTCAGACCGCCCGGAATCGATTGGCCGCCTTCAAATTCCGAGGGGAGGATGTGTTCAAGCCCGTGTCCGCCCTGTCCGGCGGGGAACAGTCACGGCTGCGGCTGTGCATGCTGATGGACTCCAAGATTAATCTGCTGATCCTGGACGAGCCCACCAACCATCTGGATATCCAGAGCCGGGAGTGGATCGAGGAGGCGGTGGAGGAATACGAGGGAAATCTTCTTTTTGTGTCCCACGACCGCTATTTTATCGACCGATTTGCCACCCGTATCTGGATGCTGGAGGGCGGCCGCATTACCGATTTTAAGGGCAGCTATCAGGAATTCCAGGCCGTCAGGCAGCGGCAGAAGCAGTCTGGTCAGGCAGCCCCGCACCATGCTCCATTTCCAGAGGAGGGGGCAAAAGAGGAGAAACCCAAGCGGACAGGGGGCACCAAGGAACTGGAAAAGCAGGTCAACGCCGCAGAGCGTGCCGTAGCCAAGGCTGAGGAGAGGATGTACGACCTGTCCATTCAGATCGAGGAGGCCGCCGCCGACTATTTGAAGCTCCAGGAGCTGTATGAACAGCGGGAGGCCTTGGAAGAGGAGATCTTGAAGCTGTACGGGACCTGGGAAGGTCTGTCCGCACAGCTGGAGGAGGCCAGGGGATGAGGGCGAGAAGGTCCAAAATAGAGGTAGCCAGTTACAAGGGCAAGCGTTTTGGTCTTGCCTTCAAAGTGATATTGGCTCTGATGCTGGCCGGAGCGCTCACTTTTGCCACTCTGTTGGGGGCGGTTCTCTCCGGGGCCTATGACCACATCAGCGGCGAACCACAGGTGATGATCGTCCTGGGCTGCCAGGTGAAGGAGGACGGGCCCTCCATTCTTCTCCGAGACCGGTTGGATGAGGCACTGAACTATTTGGAGGACCACCCCGATCTGACGGTGGTAGTTTCCGGCGGCCAGGGTCCAGACGAGCCTACAAGTGAGGCCCAGGCGATGGCGGACTATCTGATCGCCAATGGAGTGGACGGGCAAAAGGTTCTGTTGGAAACAGCTTCTCATAATACGGCCCAAAACTTTGCTTATTCCAAAAAGCAAATGGATGAGGCCCAGATAGATTACTCTGACGGGATTTTGGTCGTATCCAATGGGTTCCACCTGACTCGGGCCAGAATGCTGGCCCAGCGAGCGGGTTTTGAGGAGGTATATACTTTGGCCGCGCCTACCAGCCATCTGCCTTCTAGGCTGCATATGTATATCCGGGAGCCTCTGGCCCTGGTAAAGTCTTTTGTGTTTGACCGATAAGGAGTGACCTCATGCTGGACAAGCTTACCGCCATTGAGGCGAAATACAGCCAGATCGAGGCGCGGCTGGCCGCGCCGGAAACCTATGACGATCCGGCCCAGGTGGCGAAACTGAATAAGGAGCAGTCGGAGCTCCAGCCTCTGGTGGAGACCTTCCGTACCTATCGGCGGACCCTAGAGGCCCGGGACCAGGCTCGAGAGCTGATGTCGGATTCTGAGATGAAGGAACTGGCCCAGGAGGAATATTCTCAGGCGATGGAGGACATCCCAAAGCTGGAAAGGGAGCTGCAGATATTGCTCCTCCCAAAGGATCCTAACGATGACAAAAACGTTATTGTGGAAATACGAGCCGGGGTAGGCGGAGAGGAGGCCGCCCTCTTTGCCCACTCCCTCTATCGGATGTACTCCATGTATGCCGAGAGCCAGCGATGGCACTGTGAGGTGGACTCGGCCAGTGAGACAGAGCTTGGGGGCATAAAGGAAATAACCTTTACGATTGAGGGGACAGGGGCTTTTTCCCGCCTGAAGTTCGAGAGTGGCGTCCACCGGGTCCAGCGGGTGCCCGAGACCGAGTCTGGAGGACGGGTCCATACCTCCACGGTGACAGTAGCGGTCCTGCCGGAGATGGAAAGTGCGGATGTGCGACTGAATCCGGCGGACATCGAAATGCAGGTTTTCCGCTCCTCCGGGGCCGGGGGCCAGCATGTGAACAAGACCTCCTCCGCTGTCCGCCTGATTCACAAGCCGACGGGGACCGTGGTGGAGTGTCAGCAGGAGCGCAGCCAGTTCCAAAATCGGGACAAGGCCATGCGTATCCTGGCTTCCCGACTGTATGAGGCCGAGCAAGAGAAGATATCCTCCGAATATACGGCACAGCGGCGCAGCCAGGTGGGCTCCGGCATGCGGAACGAGCGCATCCGTACCTACAATTTTCCCCAGGGTCGTGTTACGGACCACCGCATTGGGCTGACCCTCTATAAGATAGACAGCGTGATGGACGGCGGCCTGGACGAGCTGATCGATGCGCTGGCCGCCGCGGACCAGGCAGAAAAATTGAAACAACAAGAGTAGAAAGCAGGAGAGAGGACTATGGAACTGTATATTCACTATACCAGCCTTCCCCAGGATAAGGAGCTGCCCGATGTGGTGGAGGAACTAAACGAGGTGCTAGAGGAGGGCGGCGTCGTGTGCGGAGGGGAAGACGGCCGCATCGATCTGGAACTGGAGGATGAGAGGCACAACCCTAAATATGCCCAGATGGCGGTGAAGGCCTATCTCCAGCGGGCCGCGTTTGATAAAAATACCACCGTGGAGATCGGCGGCATGGAGATCGGCATTTACGAATGAGGAGCGAGCCATGTTTCACAATGTGATCTTTGATCTGGATGGTACGTTGCTGGATACTATTGACGACCTGGCTGACGCGGGCAACTACGTCTGCCGCCTCCATGGCTGGCCCACCTATACAGTGGAGGAGTACAAGCGGTTCGTGGGAAACGGGATGGCCAAACTGGTGGCCCGTTTTGTTCCGGAGGAGTGGCGTACCCCGGAGGGGGTGGCGGCTATCCTGGAGGAGTTTATGCCCTACTACGATGCCCATAAGGAGGACAAGACCGCGCCCTATACCGGACTTCCAGAGGTGGTCCGGATGCTGAAGGAGGCGGGCGTTTCTATGTCCGTGCTGACCAACAAGGCGGACGAACTGGCAGGACCTGTGGTGGAAAGCTACTATCCGGGTGTCTTTTCTATCGTCCAGGGAGCCATTCCCGGTTATGAGCCCAAGCCGGACCCTGCCCTGCTCCAAAGGCTTATGGAGCGGATGGGAGCAGAGAGGGGAAATACCCTGTTCGTTGGGGACAGCAACGTGGATATCCGTACCGCGAAAAACGGTGGCCTGACCAGTTGTGGTGTCCTGTGGGGATTCCGTGGACGGGAGGAGCTGGAGAAAGAAGGAGCAGATCAGTTGGTTGAGGAACCTCAGGAGTTACTGGAAGTGATTCTCGGCCATGGATAAAACGATTTTGGAGACAGAGCGGCTCCTCCTCCGGGAGATGGGGGACAAAGACTTCCCGGCGCTGTGCCGGATGCTCCAGGACCCAGCGGTGATGTATGCCTACGAGCACGCCTTTTCAGATGAGGAGGCCTGGGAGTGGTTGCGCCGCCAGCAAGAGCGTTATGCTAGAGATGGGATTGGCCTGTGGGCGGCGGTGGAAAAGTCCAGTGGTAAAATGGTGGGCCAGTGTGGCCTGACTTGGCAGGACCGAGGCCAGGGAGACTTGGTAATGGAGGTTGGCTATCTATTGGAAAAAGCCGTCTGGCACAGGGGATATGCCACGGAGGCGGCCCAGGCGTGCCGGAACTATGCCTTCCAGAAGTTGGGCCAGAGAGAGGTTTTTTCCATCATCCGGGACAATAACTTGCCTTCTCAGGAGGTAGCCAGACGAAATGGTATGGAAATCCGGGGACAGTTTATCAAGCATTACTATGGAATAGACATGCCGCATCTGATCTTTTCGGTCAGACGGAAGGCTGAGGATGAGGAGTTTTTGCATTGAACACCCAACTGTTAAACGAGAAGAATATCCAACAGGCCGCCGCTATCCTTCGGGATGGGGGATTGGTTGGGATTCCCACAGAGACCGTATATGGCCTGGGCGCCAATGGACTGAATCCCCAGGCAGTGGCCCGTATTTTTCAGGCCAAGGGGCGGCCCCAGGATAATCCTCTGATTTTACATATTCCATCGATAGACCATCTGGACCGGTATTGCAAGGGGATTCCCCTTACAGCCTATCGGTTAGCAGAACGTTTCTGGCCAGGCCCGCTGACCATGATTCTCGCCCGGCGGGATGTAGTGCCGGATGTGGTCACCGCCGGCCTGGACACGGTGGGAATGCGTTGCCCCGCTCACGCTCTATGCCGGGCTATCCTCAGAGATGCGGATGTCCCCGTGGCCGCACCCTCAGGGAATACCTCTGGGCGGCCCAGTCCCACCTCCGCCGCCCATATGTGGGAGGATATGGATGGAAAGATTGATGCCATTGTAGACGGCGGTCCCTGTGCTGTGGGGGTGGAGTCCACCATTGTGGACTTGTCCTGTGACTCGCCCCGGCTGCTGCGGCCGGGGGGCGTCACCCTGGAGCAACTTGAGGCTGTCCTGGGGGATGTGGAAGTAGACCCTGCGGTGACCCGCTTGATGGGGGCGGGGGAGAAACCCCGCGCCCCCGGCATGAAGTACCGCCACTACGCCCCTAAGGCGCCAGTGACGGTAGTGGCGGGGGAGCCGTCCAAAAGTGCTGGGTACATACTGGACCATGCCGCCCCGGAAGACGGGATCATCTGTTTTGACGAGTTTGTGCCCCTGTTCACGAAACGGCACGAGATGAGGCCTGTCATGAACCTGGGCCCCTCTGCGGATAAGGCGGAGCAGGCCCGGCACATCTTCGACGCCCTGCGTTCCTTTGACCATACAGCGGTGAAGGCCATCTGGGCCCAATGCCCTGACGCTGCGGGCATCGGACTGGCTATCGCCAACCGTCTGAACAAGGCGGCCGGCTTCCATATCATTGAAGTGTAAGAGAAAGGTAACTTTATTTTATGCAATCTCAAATCATCAACAAAATTCCCATACTACGGAGCCTTGAGAGTCACATTACCAGCGGCCCCGCAGCCATGGATGTGATTGCGTCCCTGCGCTATGAAACGGGGGCCAGCGCTGTTGTGTTATACAAGGACTGTCTGGACGAGTCCTTCTTCCGCCTGTCCTCCAAGCTGGCTGGGGAGGTCTTACAGAAATTTGTCAATTACAAAATGCGTCTGGCCATTGTAGGCGATTTCTCCCATTACACCAGCAAGCCGTTGCGGGATTTCATTTGTGAAAGCAACAAGGGCAGTCAGGTAGGCTTCTGGCCTACTGAGGAGGAGGCCCTGGCATGGTTAAACAGATGACCGTTCTAGGCATCACCGGCCCCACTGGAGCGGGTAAGACAACCCTTCTGAAAGAGGTGGAGAAGCTAGGCGGTGCGGTCATTGACTGCGATGCCGTGTACCACGATCTGCTGGAAAGGGATGGTGCCTTACAGCATAGCTTGGAGAAAACCTTTGGGCCGCTCCGGGATGAGCGTGGAGCAATCGACCGAAAGAAGCTGGGTACCATCGTCTTTGGCGACCCGGAGAAGCTGCGACAGCTCAATATCATTGCTCAAACCGCCACAGTGAGGCGCACCCAGGAATTGCTGGAGGGATACCGCCGCAAGGGGATAGCTCTGGCCGCCATCGATGCCATCGCCCTGCTGGAGAGTCCGCTGGCCAAGCTCTGTGACGTTACCCTGGCGGTGGTCGCACCCGCGGAGATACGGGTAAAACGGATCATGGATCGGGAGGGCATCACGGAGGAGTACGCCTGGTTACGGGTAAAGGCCCAGAAGAGTGACGAATATTTTGTGAAAGGGTGCGACCGCACCTTGGTGAACGACTGTGACCAGGTGGAGGAATTTGCCCTCCAGGCCAAGGCGTTGGTAGAATCGATTTTGCAGGAACACATACAATAGAGGTACAAAGGAGGTTTTCCCAATGGATGAAAAAAAAGAACTGACACGGGGCGAGCAGCTTCGCCGGGCCCTGACCTATCAGAAGAAAAACGGCTATGACCGGTTACAGCCCGGTGAGCTGGAGGCCATAGAGGCTTACTGTTCCGGATACAAGCAGTTTCTGGACGGAGGCAAGACCGAGCGGGAGTGTGTGGACCGTACCATTGCACTGGCGGAGACCGCCGGCTTCCGTCCCTATGTCCGTGGCATGGAGCTCAAGCCTGGGGACAAGGTGTACCGGTCCAACCGGGGCAAGGCTGTTATGCTGGCCGTTATCGGCCGAAAAGATCTGGACCAGGGCGTCAACATCGGTGCGGCTCATATCGACTCCCCCCGGCTGGATCTTAAGCAGAACCCTGTGTATGAGGCGGAGGAGCTGGCCTTTTTCAAGACCCACTACTACGGCGGCATCCGCAAGTACCAGTGGGTGACCATTCCTCTGGAGCTCCATGGGGTGGTGGCCTTGAAGGGCGGTAATGTGGTCCGGATATCCGTAGGAAACGGAGAGGGTGACCCCCTGTTTACCATTGACGACCTGCTTCCCCACTTGGGGGCAGAGCAATCTAAAAAGCCCCTGGGAGAGGCCATTCCCGGTGAGAGCCTGAATATTCTGATAGGCAGCCGCCCCCTGGCTGATGACGAGGGCAGTGACCGGGTGAAGGTGGCTGTGCTGGAGCTGCTCAACCGGAAGTACGGCATCGTTGAGGAGGATTTTATTTCCGCCGAACTGTGCGCTGTCCCTGCCTTCCGGGCCTCTGATATCGGCTTTGACCGCTCCATGATCGGAGCCTACGGCCACGACGACCGGGTGTGCGCCTATGCGGCCCTGGCCGCCCTGCTCCAGTTGGATACCCCGGAGCGTACAGCGGTCTGTATGCTGGCTGACAAGGAAGAAATAGGCTCTGAAGGAGTTACGGGCATGAAGTCTGCCTCCTTTGACACCTTTATGGCGGACCTGTGCGCCGCCCAGGGGGTGCTGCCCAGAGCCTGCTATGAAAAATCCTTCTGCCTGTCCGCCGATGTGACGGCGGCCTATGACCCCAACTTTGCCGATGTATATGAAAAGCGCAACAGCGCCTTTGTGAACTACGGTATGGGGCTCTGCAAGTATACCGGAGCCCGAGGTAAGTCCGGCGCCTCTGACGCCTCCGCCGAGCTGGTGGCTTATGTCCGAAAGGTGTTGGACGGTGCCGGTGTGGCTTGGCAGATGGCCGAGCTGGGCAAGGTGGATGCCGGCGGCGGTGGGACCGTGGCCGCCTATATGGCCGAGCGGAACATCGACACCCTAGATGCCGGGGTTCCTGTCTTGTCCATGCACTCTCCCTTTGAAACGGTTGGAAAACTGGATTGTTATATGACCTATAAAGGCATGAAGGCCGTCTTCGAGGCCTGTTAGTCCCAAAAAGCAGATGAAAAAGACAGGGACCGCCCTCTGGCGGTCCCTGTCCTGTCCTAAGGAGGTATCTATGAAATTGGATGAAAAAGCCTGGATGGCCCAATTTTGCCAAGCGGTGAAAGACGAGTTTGGAGGCCGGATCGTCTGTATCGGACTGCAAGGCAGCCGTGGGCGAGGTGAGGAGAGGGAAGACAGCGATATCGACATGGTAGTCGTACTGGACCGGGTGGAGCTGGAGGACTTGGACAGGTATCGCCGGGTAGTGGCTAACCTGCCCTGCCGGGAGCTGCTTTGTGGCTTCGTATCTGGAAAGGAAGAGCTGCTGGCCTGGGAACCGGGCGACCTGTTCCAGTTTTATCACGACACAGCCCCTGTTGTGGGAGATTTGGAATTTTTACGGGGGACATTCGCCAGAGAGGACGCCAGTCGGGCAGTCCATACTGGCCTGTGCAATTTATACCACGGCTGTGTACATAATTATCTTCACGAGCGAGATGAGGCGCTGCTGGCCGCGCTTTATAAATCCGCCGCTTTCACCCTTCAGGCGATATATTGGCTGAAAACCGGGGTGTACGTCAAAAAACATCGAGAGCTGTGGCTGGAGCTAACTGGAGAGGAGCGGTCAGTGCTGGAGCGGGTTCTGGCGTTCCGGGCCGGAGAGGAGCCTGATCTGGAAAAAGACAGCGCCCTCCTGCTTCAATGGGCGGGAGCAACATTGCGAGAGGGCGTGAAGCAGTACTAGACAGCCCTAAAAATGGATCTGCTCATTACGAGTGAACTGTGTTGCCTTCGTGCCTGGGTTGTTTTGCCCGGTCTGGCAGTTATCAAAAAGGACAAGGCTCCTATTCCGGAAGGGAGATAGCAAGGCTAAGTGAGCTGCCTGAAGCGGCAACGCTGAGGGAAACCTCCCCATTATAAAAGAGCTCTCCAAGCGCAACCGCATTTTCCGTGGCAATACCAAGGGTATCATGTACGCTCTGAAACCCGGCTTCCTGGACCGCTTGGAGGTAGGCGTCAACCTCGGCCTCACCAATATCATCCAGATAGACCGCAAAGATTTGATAGCCGGCTGAGTTGCCCTCGGAGACGGCGGTCACGGTGCCAGAGGAAGGTTTGGGTATGGATTGGGTAAAGCGGTTGTCCGGCCATTGATTGGCGGGAGTCAAGGTGGGAGGGGAAGTGGCGCTGCCAACAGTCTGTTGGCCACAGGCGGCCAGCAACAGGATGGCCAGCGTCGATAAGGGGACAAGTATGGCTCGTATCCAATTTCTCATTTCAATTTCCTTTCTAATTTCCAGACTCGGAAGGCCAGAATAATACAGAGGACCAGAAGCAAAGTGGGCAGCCCGACGGACAGCCAGGTGGGAAGGGGTGCGGAGGACACAAAAATAGAGGTGGGGCCATCCACCCCGCCGATGTGTCCCATGTGGGAAGTCCCTGTGGCAAAAAGCTTAGATCCCGTGAAGAATAACTCCAAGGCAAGCGCCAGTTGAGTCAGAGGGCCAACAGCGCATATTGCCGCGATGGAGGTCAGCAGCCAACGCAGCAGCTTCAGATACCGGCGGGCGGTGATCCTCTGGGACTGGTCCATAGCCTGAGAAACAACAGCCTCCGCTTCGGCAGCTGTCAAGCTGTCCCTGGGGTCTTTTTCTCCTCGTATCAGTTCCACAAGTGAGATGCCGAGGGCCTGGGCCAGAGGTTCCAGAAGCTTTACGTCAGGAAACCCCTTTCCAGTCTCCCATTTGGACACGGCCTTGTCTGTGACATTGAGCCGGTCTGCCAACTCTTTCTGGGTCAGGCCCTGTTCTTTCCTCAACTGGGCCACAAAGGCCCCAAAGCGTATGTTATCCATGGGATGACCTCCTTGATCTTTCTCTATTATGAGCATTGCCGCCGCAAAAAGCAACCTACGAAAAGTAGAGAAGCGGTTTTTGACTAAGAAAGGCTCTTCCAGTACAACCTAGAAAGGAGTTTTCATAGGAGGGGTGCTTATTATGGATGAATCTCAAGAGAAAGAGGAACAGCAGACGAGCGAACCCATCATACAGCCAATCATAGATCTGGGGTCCTCCCTGATTCAGACGGACAAAGGGACCATCTACGTGCTGACTATCGTGGGACAGATCGAGGGCCACCAGATGCTGCCCCCCAGCAGCAAGAGTACGAAGTACGAGCATGTTCTCCCTCTGCTGGCCACAGTGGAGGAGAGCCCCCAGATAGATGGACTGCTCATCTTACTGAATAACGGCGGGGGAGATGTGGAGGCTGGGCTGGCCATCTCGGAACTTATCGCCTCTATGTCTAAGCCGACCGTTTCCCTTGTGCTGGGCGGGAGCCACTCAATCGGGGTTCCGCTGGCGGTTTCGGCCAAACGGTCTTTCATTGCGCCCTCGGCTGCTATGACGATCCACCCAGTTCGGCTCAACGGCTTGGTCATCGGTGTACCCCAGACGTTCTATTATTTTGAACGCATTCAGGATCGTATCACACAATTTATCACCGCCAACAGCGGGATCAAGCGGGAGGCGCTGACCAAACTGATGCTTCAGACAGGGGAACTGGCCGCCGACGTAGGCAGTGTGATCTACGGCGAGGAGGCGGTGGAACTTGGGCTGATTGACCAGATTGGCGGGCTGTCTGACGCGCTGTCCTGCCTGCATGGGATGATAGAGGATAGAAAGCAAGCAATAGAAACAGGCGGGCGGGAGTGATCCCGCCCGTTTACATAATGCAAATGAAAAAGACTGGAATTTCCTGTCCTGTTGTGTTAATATAGTATCAGTGATTTTATTGGCTTCTTGCCATTTAGGAGGTAAATACATTGACCTATCCTATGTCCGCTATTCTGGGGTTTGTCCAGGGCGTAGCCGAGTTCCTGCCTATCTCCAGCTCTGGGCACCTGACCTTGTTTCAGCATTTTTTTGGCCTGGCGGAGCCAGATAATTTGTTCAACGTGCTGCTCCACTTTGCCACTCTGCTGGCTGTGTGCATCTACTACTTCCAGGATGTAGCGGAAATGATCGTTGAGTTTTTTCGAGGGATCGCGGCTCTTTTTTCCCGCCATCCTTCCCCTGGTAATCCACCGGAGGCGCGCCGGCTGGTCCTCCTGGTCATCGTCGGTACGCTGCCGCTCTTTGTGGTGCTGCTGATCAAGGATAAGGTGGAGGCTCTTGGATCCAATCCTTATTTTGTCAGCTGTGCTCTGCTGGTGACAGGCTGTATCCTCTTCTGTTCTGACCGAATGGCGGGCGGAAGGAAGAACGCCCGAAACGCCACCCTGAAGGACGTATTGCTGGTGGGCGTGGCCCAGGGCTTTGCCACCATCCCAGGGCTGTCCCGCTCCGGTTGTACCATCTCCGCCGGTATGGCCAGAGGATTCGACCGCAAATTTGCCGTGCGCTACTCTTTCCTTATGTCTCTGCCCGCGGTGCTGGGCGCGACGATCCTGGAGGTCAAAGACGTGCTGGAGATGGAAGGCGGTCTGCCGGAAGGGAGACTACCCATATACCTGATGGGTATGGTCATCGCCGGCGTGGTGGGCTATTTCTCCATCGGACTGGTCAACCTGTTGGCATCCAAGGGCAAGTTTGGCGCGTTTGCCTACTATTGCTGGGGCGCCGGCCTGCTCTCTCTGGTCCTATGCGCCATGGGGTGGACGCTAACGTCGGGTACGATCTGATTTTCCTGGAAAGGTAGGAACCTTTAAGAATGGCAACGACACAAAAGAGATCCGGAGGGGGACGGTCGGCCTCCTCCGGCGGAAAACGGACTACTTCAGCGGCAAGAGCCAAGCCAGCGGCCAAGAGTAGCCGTGCCGACATTTCCTCCCACCGCCCGTTCCGGCGTGAGGTAGGGGCGGTGGTCTGCCTGCTCCTGGCGATCTTCTCCTCCTTTGGATACTTCAAAATGGAGGCGATCTTCATCACCTTCTTTGTGGGGCTGGTCAAGGGACTGGTAGGCTATGGCTTTTGGCTGGTCCCTCCCGCCTTGCTTTTGGGAGCCTATATCCTGGCGTTCCACCGTGGACGGCCGGTCCGTCTAAGGCTGACCTGCGCCCTCCTCCTGCCCCTGATGGTGGCGGGCGTATTCCATGGTATGCTGTCAGATCCGCTTCCTTGGAACGGTGCGCTGGTCAAGGAGTTGTGGAACAGCGGCGAGGCGATGAGATCCGGAGGTGTGCTGGCCGGTGTGCTGGCCCAGGCCTGTGTATCCCTGTTTACCAGCTTGGGCTCCACGATCATCTTTGCCATGGGAGCGATTCTGATGGGACTGGCCGCCTTTGACCGTTCTCTGGTGGATGTGGCGGACTGGGTCTTTAACCGGCCAAAATATGAATATGAGCCAGAGCCGGAGCAGCCACGCCGGAGCCGGACTGAGGAGCGCCAGGGAGAGAGGGCGGCGGAATCGCTGTCCCAGACCCGGACGCGCCGCTCTGAAATCGATATCCCTGTGGATGAGGGACCGTTGGTGGGGAAAGAACCGCCGGCCCCCCAGGAGAAGAAACGGCTGGGATTTTTTGACCGCAAGGCCCGTGTGCCTGCCCCCGACCAACTGTTGAAGGGGTCTACAGAGCAGGAGAGCGTTCCCCCGACAGCAGAGCCCGAGGCTGTAGAGGAACAGCCGCCTGCCCCCGCGGCAGAGCGGCCCCGGCCGATCCCGGTGGTCCCGCCGGTCACTGTGGCGCCGCCGTCCGTACCAGAGGAGCGGCCTGCGGTGCCGCCCACTCCACGGAAGGACGAGCAGCCACAAAAGGTGACCCGCCAGGAGGCGGAAGAAGCGGCAGTTCAGGTGGCACAGGATATCCAGGAAACCATGGACCAGGGCAGCCCGCCTTACCAGTATCCGCCTCTATCCCTGCTCACTGAGGGGACAGGAGATATTGGTGGCGAGGCGCTGGTGGAGCTCAACGCCAACAGGCAGCGCCTCGCTGATACGATCCACTCCTTTGGAATCGACGCCAACATCGTCAACGTGACAAGGGGCCCCTCTGTGACCCGGTATGAGCTGGAACTGGACCAGGGAGTCCGGCTGAACAAGCTGACCAATCTGGCGGACGATATCGCCTTGGCGTTGGGCGCAACAGGGGTCCGCATCGCCCCAATCCCAGACCAGATATCCATGGTCGGGATTGAGGTGCCTAATAAGCTGGTTTCCCCGGTCAATATCCACTCGGTCATCGGCTCTACCGCCTTCACAAACAGCGCCTCTAAGGTATCCTTTGCCGTGGGCAAGGACATTGGAGGAAACTGTATCGTCGGAAACATCGCCAAGATGCCCCACCTGCTCATTGCGGGTACGACAGGCTCCGGTAAGTCGGTGTGTACTAATTCTTTGATCATCTCCCTGTTGTATAAGGCCACTCCAGAGGAGGTCCGTTTGATCATGGTGGATCCCAAGATGGTAGAGCTGGGCATCTACAACGGGATCCCCCATCTGTTGATTCCCGTGGTCACAGATCCCAAGAAAGCGGCGGGCGCCCTTCAATGGGCAGTCACGGAAATGATGAAGCGATACCGCTCCTTTGCCGAAGTTGGCGTGCGGGACCTGGCTTCGTACAATGCTAAGGCCGCAAAGACCGAGGGAATGGAAAAAATGCCCCAGATTGTGGTCATCATCGACGAGCTGGCCGACCTGATGCTAGTGGCGGCGAAGGAAGTGGAGGAGTCTATCTGCCGGGTGGCTCAGATGGGCCGTGCCAGCGGTATGCACCTGATTATTGCCACCCAGCGCCCCTCTGCTGACGTCATCACTGGTCTGATGAAGGCCAATATACCAAGTCGGATCGCCTTTGCCGTGGCCTCCAGCCTGGAGTCACGCATTATTTTGGACATTACTGGCGCAGAAAAGCTGGTCGGCCGGGGGGATATGCTCTATTTCCCGCTGGGCGCCGGGAAGCCAACCCGTGTACAGGGTTGCCTGATTAGCGACCAGGAGGTCGCTTCCGTAGTAGAGTTTGTCAAACGCAGCGGCTCCGCCCAGTATGATGACAACGTCATGCAGGAGATCGAGCAGCACGCCGCCGAGAAGGAGAAGGGAACAAAAGGTGTAGGCGGCTCCGCTCCGGATGAGGTCAGTGATGAGTATGACGAGCTCATCGATGCGGCGGCGGAGGTTGTGGTGGAAACAGGGATGGCCTCTGTTTCCATGCTCCAGCGCCGACTGAAGCTGGGCTATGCCCGTGCTGCCCGCCTGGTGGACCAGCTGGAGGAAAAGGGGATTGTAGGTCCCTTTGAGGGCAGCAAACCCCGCCAGGTCCTGATCACTAAGGAGCAGTGGCAGGAGCTGAAGTATCGGCAGGGGGTCGGGGCGCCTCCTCCTCAGACAGAAGCGGAAATACCAGATCGAACCGATTTAGACAGCACCCAGGTCGATCCGCCCTTTGACGTGGAGGAGTCTCTGGACCGAGCGGAAGAGGATACCCTATAACCCAGGATACGGACAGCAGACCGGATGACAGGCGGTGGACTGAATAGAGGGAGTGGGAGAGATGGAACCATCGAAAAAGCGGGCGGTCCGGCTGTTTACCCTGGTGATCGCCCTTACCGCTTTGGCCAATGGCCTGGGAAGCAGTATTTTTTCCAATTATTTTAATGAGGTCTATCATATCGATTCGATCCAGCGCGGATTCATTGAGATCCCCAGGGAGAGCCCCGGGGTACTGTGCATGGCACTGGTGGCGGCGCTGGGATCTCTGGGCAGCCTGTGGATGTCGGTAGTGGCGCAGCTGCTGCTGTTGACCGGTTTGGTTGTCATGGGTCTGTTTAGCCCCAGCTATGGGGTGATGCTGGTTTTCCTGTTTATCCATTCCTTGGGAATGCACCTGTTCATGCCTTTGAATGACGCCATCTCCATGGATCTGGCGGAAAAGGGGAAAGTGGGGACAGCCTTTGGAAAGTTCAAAGGAGTCAACACATTCTTTTCCATGGCGGCGGCGCTGATGGTCTTTTTAGGATTCCGGTTCGGCGTGTTCCACTTTGGGGAGGGCTTTATCCTGCCCTTTGCCATTGGGGCGGCGGCCACAGCGGCAGCGGTAGTATTGCTGGCCCGGATGGCAGTTAGCATACCCCGGCAGAGCGGCCATGTGAAAAGTCATAAACTTTTATTCCGGCGTGCCTATATGCCCTATTACATGGTTACTTTGGCCTACGGCTGCCAGAAGCGAATCAAAATTGTCTTTGCGCCATGGGTCATCATCAACCTGCTGGGTCAGGGGGCGGATACGGTCGCCCTGCTAACCATTGTGGTCCACTTTGTGGGGACCTGGTTTGCTCCCCTGATTGGCCGCCTGCTGGACCGGATGGGGGTGCGCAGGATGCTCTGGCTGGAGGCCGGGTATATTGTCCTGTCATTCACCGCTATGGGCCTGCTGGCGGGGCAACTGGCTGGTGGAGCTTTCTCTTCCGGCGGCTGGCAGACCTGGCTGGTGTTCGCGGCCTATATCCTCTGTGTCCTGTTTGAGCAGTTCAATATGGTCCATTCTTTTATGATGCGTTCCATGGCATTGGACCCGGGGGAGGTGACCCAGACCCTGTCTGTGGGACTCAGTGTAGACCATGTGATGGCCATTGTCGCCTCGCCCATCATGGGGCTGATCTGGGAGGGCTGGGGAGTCCAGTACGTCTTTTATCTGGCGGCGCTGTCCGCCATCCTGCAGCTGGCTGCAGCCGGTATGGTGGGAAAAACAGAGCTGTCTAGGGTATAAATATTTCATTTTTATTAAATTTGCCTTGTGCCCCTTTACAGGAGCGACTTTTTAGAGTAGACTATTATTAGGTTTTTAGACAGGAGGTGCCCAGAATGGAAGAAATGGATTTTACCAGAAAATTTAGTCTGGGGGACCAGCGGGACCTGGAGATCAAGGCCATCTTGGCCTCTGTCTATCAGGCGCTGCAGGAGAAGGGGTATAACCCCATTAACCAGATTGTGGGCTATATTTTGTCTGAGGACCCCACCTATATTACCAACCACAACAATGCCAGAGCCTTAATCCGCAAAGTGGACCGGGATGAGCTGCTCCAGACCTTGGTCAAATATTATCTGACACACTGATGACCGCAAAGCGGCCCGCCGACTGGCGGGCCGCTTTTTTGATAGAAAAGGAGGGGGCATGATGAAGGACTTTTATAGAACCTATCCTCAAGTAGCGTTATGTGGCCTGAACTGCCTGCTCTGCCCTATGAACATCGGAGGCTGGTGTCCCGGATGTGGCGGGGGAGAGGGAAATCAGAGCTGTCCCCGTGCCCGGTGTGCCCGGGAGCGAAATATCGGTGATTTCTGTTACCGCTGTGAACAATACCCCTGTGAACTCTATGAGGGGATGGGGGACTATGATTCTTTTGTGCCCACACGGCGCAGGGGCGCGGACCTGGACAGAGTCCGTGAACTGGGGCCGGAAACCTATGTGCGGGAGCTGGAGGAGAAGCGGGCTATTTTGGAACTGCTAGTAGGGGAATGGAACGACGGACGGAAGAAAAGCTTTTACACCACAGCGGTCTACCTGTTGGAGCTGGATGACCTGCGCCATGCTGTCCAGCAAGTGACTTCCCTTTCCAGAAAAGAGATGTCTGAAAAGGAGCGTGCGGCCTGTATGACACAGGCCCTTCAGAAAATCGCAGAGCAGCAGGGGTTAGTACTGAAGCTGAATAAAAAACAAAAGAGAAGAAGTAGAGGGAAGCATTTATGAATATTTTGGTGAGCTACTGTTTTTTAGGGGAACCCTGTCGGTATGACGGCTGCAGCCGTCTGGACCGCCAAGTCATCGAACTGCACAAAGCGGGACATACGCTGGTCCCGGTGTGTCCTGAGGTGCTAGGAGGTCTGGACACTCCCAGGGCGCCGGCCGAGGTGCAGGCGGATGGTAGGGTCATCACCGAAGATGGAGAGGATGTCACCGACGCATATCGGGCGGGGGCAGAGGCGGCCCTTAAAATCGCAAGAGAGCATAGCTGCACGGTGGCGGTGCTCAAAGCCAGATCTCCGTCCTGTGGCTGCGGCGAAATCTATGACGGCAGCTTTACCCACACCATCAAGGCCGGATGGGGCGTCACGGCCCGTCTGTTGGCAGAGGCGGGCCTTCGGGTCATGGACGAGGAAAATTTGGAGAGTTGGCTATATGATCCGACGGCGTGGCCATCTGAGATGTAACTGTATCGTACATCAGAGCAAAATCCATCGAAAAGGGTCAGACGATAAAAAATTTAAGGGCCATTGACCCCGTATGAAACTCTCCGCCCCGGAGATACTGGAAACACAGTATCACTGGGGCGGGAGGTTTTTATATGCAGCACAAGGTGGAAATTTGCGGTGTTAATACATCAAAGTTAAAGGTGCTGAAAAACGAGGAGACCCGTGCGCTGCTGTTGAGAGCGAAGGAGGGAGACCAGCAGGCCAGAGAGGAACTGATATCGGGGAATTTACGCTTGGTCCTGTCTGTGATACAGCGATTTTCCAACCGGGGCGAGAATGCTGATGACCTATTTCAGGTGGGCTGCATTGGGCTGATGAAGGCTATCGATAACTTCAACACGGACCTGGATGTTAAGTTTTCCACCTATGGAGTGCCTATGATCATCGGAGAGATTCGCCGCTACTTGCGGGACAACAGCACTATGCGGGTATCCAGAGCGATGCGGGATACGGCCTACAAGGTGTTGCAGGCCAAGGAGGCCTATATCGCTCAACACCAGAAAGAGCCCACAGTGGAGGAGATCGCCAACATCCTGGACATCAAACGGGAGGAGGTGGTCTTTGCGCTGGACGCAATTTTAGAGCCTGTGTCTCTCTATGAGCCAGTGTACTCCGACAGTGGGGATACCATATGTGTGATGGACCAGGTCAGGGACAGCAAAAATACAGATGAGATGTGGTTGGAGCGCATCGCACTGAAGGAAGCGGTGTCGCACCTGTCTGAACGGGAGAAAAAGATTTTGTCTATGCGTTTTTTTCAGGGCAAGACTCAGATGGAGGTGTCCGCTGAAATCGGAATCTCGCAGGCGCAGGTATCTAGGCTGGAAAAGAATGCATTAAGGCAGATACGGAAAGAGATGTAAAGAGGCCGCCTGACAGATCCTGTCAGGCGGCCTCTTAAAAACAGTTGTGGAGAAAATACGTTTAGACAGTGGCGGGGTTGAGTACGTCGTTTTTACGCATGACCCATTCACGCCAAATAAAGATACCCAGGAACAGGGCGGCTACCAGGATGCCCAGCGGGTAGGCCAAGGTGGTGGACATATTCAGACATTCAGGAGCCTGGACAAAGTAGGTCACAGAGACAGCGGACATAAAGGTAGCGGGTAAAGCAGCCATGAAACAGGCTACAGGGGGGAAGCCGTTGCGATGCAGATAGACGGCGCCAGCCCACAGGACCATCATAGCCAGGGTCTGATTGGACCAAGAGAAGTACTTCCAGAGAGTAGCGAAGTCACCCCACTGGGTGATCAGGGCTCCTATGCCCAGCACAGGGACAGACAGGAGCAGACGGTTCTTCCAATTGCCCTGATCGATTTTGAACCAGTCGGCGATGGTCAACCGGGCGGAGCGGAAAGCGGTGTCGCCGGAAGTGATGGGACAGGCGATGACACCCAGCAGGGCCAAGACACCACCGACAGGGCCCATCATAGAGGAACAGATGTTCTCGACAACAACGGACTGACCACCAGCCAGCGCCTCGTTCAGAGCAGCCACATTGCCATAGAAGGTGACACCAGCAGCAGCCCAGACCAGAGCGATAGCGCCCTCAGCGACCATGGCGCCGTAAAATACCTTCCGCCCCTCTTTTTCAGAGGTCATGCAGCGGGCGACCATGGGGGACTGGGTAGCGTGGAAGCCGGAGATAGCGCCGCAGGCCACAGTGACAAACATCTGGGCCCAGATAGGAGTGTTGGTGGGGTGCCCCATCCCTTCCACGCCGATATACTGCCACATTTCAGGCATCGCGGCGCGGTAAGAGGGGTCGATCAGCATTACACCCATGAGGCCAAGGGCCATGATGATGAGGCAGGCCCCGAAGATAGGGTACAACTTGCCAATGACCTTGTCAATGGGAAGGAAGGTGGCGATAAAGTAGTAAATCAGCACGACAGCCAGCCAGAAGTTGGCATCCAGTGTTTCAGGAGTCAGAATAGCCAAAAGCTGGGCGGGGTTCTTGGAGAAGTTGACGCCGACCAGGATCAGCAGGACTACCGAGAAGACACGCATGACCTGCAGCATGAATTTGCCTAAGTAGATGCCCACGATTTCAGAGATAGAGGCGCCGTCGTGGCGCTCGCTCATCATGCCGGATAGGAAGTCGTGGACACCGCCGCCCAGGATAGTACCAAAGACGATCCACAAATAGACACGGGGCCCCCAGCAAGCGCCGGCCAGGGCACCAAAAATAGGGCCAAGACCTGCGATGTTCAAAAGCTGGATCAGGAACAGACGCCAAGTTTTCATTGGGGTGTAGTCCACGCCGTCCGGATGGGCGACCGCCGGGGTCTGACGGTCATCCACACGGAACACCCGCTCAATGAGACGGCTGTACAGTGCGAATCCCACCACAAGGACTACGAGGGAGATCAGGAACGTGATCATAAATTTCTCCTCCTCTTAATTTGCTTTTCCATGACGAAAGACATGAAAAAGGCCTTTATTTTCCACTAAAGGTCTGGGAAGCAAAGGAAACTTTGAGCTATCCCTTAAAAGGCGGCTTCATTATATCACGCTTCTTGAGAAAATCAACCCCCAAATCGAAATTTTTACTAAAATTTTGTAAACGAGGATTTTGTGAAAAAAGTGGGTCAACAGCGGACTTAGCCAAGAGCCACATCCAGGATCATCATAATGAGAAACCCTGCCATGACGCCTAGAGTGCCGGTATGCCCCCCTTCGGTGAGATTAGCCTCTGGGATGAGCTCCTCCACCACGACATAGAGCATGGCGCCGGCGGCAAAGGAGAGCAGCCACGGGAGCAGCGGCTGGATCGCCCCGGCAGCCAGTACAGTGAGCAGGGCGAAGATAGGCTCCACCACGCCGGAGGCCGCCCCGATGAGAAAGGCCTTTCCACGGCCCATTCCCTCCTGATGCAGGGGCAGGGAGATAGCGGCCCCTTCCGGAAAATTTTGGATGCCAATTCCCATGGCGAGGGCGGTAGCAGCGGGTAGGAGGGAGGGATCTCCACTGTGGGCAGCCAAGGCAAAGGAGATGCCGACCGCCATCCCCTCCGGGATGTTGTGCAGTGTTACGGCCAGTACCAGGAGGGCGGTGCGGCGGCGGGAGGTTTCGCCCTCTTTGCAGTGGAAGGATTCCGGTGTGAAGTGGGGGAGCAGATAGTCCATGGACAAAAGGAAAACGATGCCGAGGACAGATCCACCAGCGGCGGGCAGCCAACCGGGCATTCCCATGGCCTCCGCCTCCTCAATGGCTGGGATGAGCAGGGACCACATGCTGGCGGCAATCATCACGCCAGCGGCAAATCCAAGTAGGACGCGCTGAAGAGAGCGAGAGGACTGCTTGCGGAACAGAAAGACCATAGCGGCGCCGGAAGCGGTCATCAGGGCAGTGAACCCAGTTCCGCCGGCAGCCCATAAAAGTGCTTGTGTCACGATGTAATTTCCCTTTCTGAAAACGGCGGCGCGATGTCCGGAGCCGGTCCGCGCCTGTGCGGGTGCTTCCAGAATAGGCTATGCGCCGGATCAGAGAGGGGTGAGCCGGGTGACTGATATTCACCCGGCGCTCTATTCAAAAGACCGCCAGAAACACCTTGGCCATCCAGTAGCCGATGGCCATACAGCCGGGAAAGGTAAGGGCCCAGGCGAGAGCGATTTTGCCGGCAACGGACCAGTCCACAACACCGCCCCCCGCTGCTCCCACACCGAGCAGAGCGGCTGTGCGGGTATGGGTAGTTGAGACGGGAAGGCCCAGCAGAGTGGCGGTCATGAGGCAGAAAATATTGCCCAAATCGGCAGACAGCCCTTCTCGCGGGCCAATCGACACCATTTCACGCCCGACTGTTTCGATGATGCGCCTGCCCCCCATAAGGGTACCGGCGGCCATAAAGCCAGCACACAAAATCATAAGCCAGATAGGGATGAGAAAGGTCTGTTCATCTCCGCGACCCTGGGCCAATGCCGTCCCCAAGAGAAATACACCGAGAAACTTTTGACCATCTTGGGCACCGTGAAGAAAGGCAGTTCCTGCGGCTCCGGGAAGCTGGGCCAAAAGAAATGTATGGTTGGAAGCCTTTACATGTTTTAAGGCACTCTGAAACAACTGTCCAGCCCAGAATCCGGCGGCAGTGGACAGAATCAGACCGAGGAGAACCTTGGCCCAACTGTCCCAGCGGATACAGGAGAAGCCACCCTCCAGAGCCACCGCGGCGCCAGAGATACCAGCAATCAAGGCGTGGCTCTCACTGGTAGGAATGCCAAGTAGCCAGGCAGCCGCGGCCCAGAGCACGATGGCGGCCATGGCGGCACACAAAGCGGTAAGAGCCGCGCGGGAGCCGCCGCCAAAGCTGGCGATAGAATAGACGGTCTCCGCCACAGAAGTAGAGACAGCGGTGACACAAAGCACTCCCAGAAAGTTGCATACAGCCGCCAGCAGGACAGCCAAAGGGAAGGGGAGTGCTCCAGTCACCACTACCCCGGCGATGGCATTGGGTGCGTCGGTCCACCCGTTGACCAGCAGTACCGCGAGGGTGAGGAGAACAATCAGTGCCAGAGCTGGATCGCCCGTCAACTGGTCGAGGAAAGCAAAAAAAGACAGGGGCATGGGTTCACCTCCATGCCCCTGTTGTATGCTACTCCTCCTCCAGATATGACCGGGAGCCTCCAGGCGGGGGCGCATGGCCGCTGCCGCCGGCGGCCTGGGTGGAGGAGGCATGGGAGATGGAAGATTTTCCGTACTTGGCCCGAATGCTATCCATCGTTTCCTCCAGCTTTTCCAGCCGCTCTCTCTTTTTGTCCTGGCCGAAGGCCAACAGATCCAGCTGGGCCGAGACCTCCTCCTCCGGGACCAGAGAGAGTGCTGTTACAGTGAGGGCTCGGACGGGATGATCCATATTCCAGCAGCTTTTGGCCAATCCCATGGCGGCTTGACTGATTTCTCGGGCCAGATTGCTGGGGGAGTCCAGACGCTGCTGCCGGATGATATCCCGAAAGGCGGGGTCCCGTATGGCAAGTGAAATACCATTACATTTCATGTGATACCGACGAAGGCGGGCAGCCACTTGGTCCGAAAGGCGGGTGATCCCAGCCTGTATATCTTCCTGCCCCCGCAGATCGTGAGAAAAGGTGAGACCATTGCCCACTGACTTCGGCGGGACGTACTGGGCGGCGGGTGTGACGGGGGAGCGGTCCTCCCCACTGGCAAAGTCATGGAGCTGGGCGCCATTTTTACCCAGCAGAAGAAAAAGTTGCTCCCGATCAAAGCGAGCCAGGTCGCCGATGGTGTGGATATCAAAGCGATCAAAAGTCCGGGAGGCGGCCCGCCCGACATAGAGCAGGTCGGTGACCGGCAGAGGCCATACAATCTGTTTAAAATTTTCCCGGGTGATGAGCGTGGTAGCATCTGGCTTTTTGTAATCGCTGCCTAATTTGGCAAAGACCTTGTTGAAGGACACTCCCACAGAGATGGTCAGCCCAAAGTTGCCCCGCACATGCTCTCTAAGCTGGTCCGCCAGCGCCTCCGGATCCCCGCCGAAGAGATGGAGGGTACCAGTGACATCCAGCCAGCTCTCATCGATCCCAAAGGACTCTACCAGGTCGGTGTAGTCCTGATATACCCGGTTGATCTGCCTGGATAGCTCACGGTATCGGTCATGGTGGGCGGGAAGAAGGACCAGTTCGGGGCATTTTTTTCTGGCCTGCCAGATGGTTTCAGCGGTCTTGACGCCAAAAAGCTTGGCGGGCTCATTTTTTGCCAGGATGATGCCGTGGCGGCTGTTCGGGTCTCCGCATACCGCCACCGGCAGGTGACGCAACTCCGGATGGTCCAGCAGCTCTACCGAGGCGTAAAAGCTATTTAAATCACAGTGAAAGATGACCCGTTCCACCGGACAGCGCCTCCTTTTCATTCAATAAAAAAATTATATTCCAGGCCAAGAAAAAAGTCAAACTAATGTTCGAATTTTCTTGACAGGAAAGGGGAGAGACTGGTAGGATAAGAAAAAAGGAGGGGAGAGGACATGGAATATATACCGGCTAAACATCTGCTCCATAGAAATAGAGGTACGGAGTGGTTTGGTACCGACCATACCATGAATATTTACCGTGGATGTTGTCATGGCTGCCTCTACTGTGACAGCCGAAGCAGCTGTTATCAAAATCCAGATTTTGATACCGTGAAAGCAAAGGCTGGGGCCCTCACTATTTTGCGGGATGACCTGGCCCGAAAGACGCGTCCGGCATTTATCAGTATGGGTTCCATGAGCGACCCCTATAACCCCTTCGAGGAGGAGCTGGAACTGACCCGTCATGCCCTAGAGTTGATAGACGCCTACGGATGTGGGGTGGCGGCTGCCACAAAAAGTGATCTGATCGTCCGGGATATCGACCTGTATCAGTTCATTCAGCGCCATTCCCCAGTGATCTGTAAACTGACGGTGACTACGACAGACGACGCGCTGGCAGCCAAGATCGAGCCGGGGGCTCCCTCACCCAGCCGCCGTTTGGCGGCGCTGAAGGAGCTGGCGGGAGCGGGGATCTTTTCCGGTGTCCTGCTTATGCCGGTCCTGCCCTGGCTGGAGGACAGCGTAGAAAATGTGCTGTCGGTGGCGGAGGCGGCTGCCGAGGCGGGAGCACGATTCGTCTATCCGGCCTTCGGTGTGACCATGCGGGATGGGCAGAGGGAGCATTTTCTAAACGGACTGGACCGGGCTTTTCCAGAACAGGGGCTGGGGGAGAAATACCGCCAGCGGTATGGAAACCGGTATATCTGCTCCAGTCCCAGAGCGGGGAAGTTGTGGGAACGATTTTCCAAACGCTGCGGGGAGCTGGGGCTGTTGTGTGAGATGCGCTCTATCATTTCCGCTGCCACCCGTGGATATCAGGATCGGCAGCTCACCTTTTTTGACTGATTTTTCCCCCGGTTGCCGGTTGGTTGCTGGACTTTGTCCTTCTGGTCTGCTACTATTTGACCAAGGAGGTGGGAAGAATGCCATTGGGAGAACGCCTGAAAGCACTGCGGAACCAAATCGGTTTTTCTCAGGAGATGGTGGCGGAGCGAGTGGGCGTGAGCCGCCAAGCGGTGACCAAATGGGAGTCAGGACAGACGATACCCACCGGTGAGAATCTGGCCGCGTTGGCGGAGCTGTACGCCATCTCACTGGACGAGCTGATGGAGGACCGCTCCGGCTGGGTAAAAGATGGGGAGGACAACCCTATCCTGCGGGAAAACAGAACTGTAATGGCTATTTCTGCCCAACTGGGCGCACTCTATGCCTGTGTCTGGACATTACAGGATATGCCGCATGGAGAGCAGCTTGGGGGCGGCTACCTTTTGCCCCTGTTCGGAAATATCGTGATGTTGGCACTGTGCTCTATGTGGATGGTGTGGAACCTGTCCTGTGAGCTGGATTTGGACCGGCGGCGGAACAATTTGAAAATTGAGTTGCGCTATATGCTGGCACAGCTCCTTTTGACCGTCTTAAGCTTCTATTTTCATCTGGGCTTGGCCGGATTCCTGCTGTCTATAGCCATTCTGCTTTTTTATCTGCGTGTGATAAATCCCCGATATATGGGGAGAAAGCTGTGGTGGAAGAAACCAAAAAGAGCGGTCTGTAAGATGAAAAAGGGCTCAAGGGATGGCTCTTAATTGAGGTCCATCCCTTGAGCTTTTTTTGTTTTACCAACCAGGAACAAGCCAGCGCACAGTGCGGTAAAGGGAGCGACTGTTACCAGACCGAAGGAGCCGATGACGGTATGGATCATCTCGGCGGCTACATACTTATAGTTCAAAATATTGGAGATCGGCGTGCCTTGGGCCATAAATACCATCAGCAGTGCCACATAGCCACCGGAGTAGGCGAACAGCAAAGTGGTGGTCATGGTCCCCATGGCCGCTCTGCCTACGTTCATCCCGGATTTGGCCGCCTCCCACCAACTAAGGTCAGGTCGTTTCTCCACGACTTCGTGGACTGCGGAGGTGATATCTACGCTCAAATCCATGATTGCTCCGGAGGCCCCGATAAAAATGGAAGCCATGAAGATCCGGGTCAGATTCAGATGCTGATAGCCGGCATAGAGCAAACTTTCTGAGTAGGACATGACCGCCCCGTGGACCTGAAATAGGTCAGTGAACAGGATGCCCATGATACAGGTGACCAGAACACCAAGAGCGGAACCAGATGAGGCGGCCCAGCATCTCCGGTCGAAACCATAGACCAGGGCGATGATAAGCAGAGTGAGGGCCAGTGTTATGGCAAGGCCGACCCAGATAGGGTCCCAGCCTTTGAGATAGAGCGGGACCATCACCTTCCATATCATCAAGACAGTAAGGAGAAAGGAAAGCACAGCCCTTAGACCAGTCTTTCCCGCAAAGAGGACCAGCAGGAGGACAAATAGTCCGCCCATCAATAATTCCCAGGGCATCCGGTAGTGGTCAATGATGGATACACTGAGGATCTGCTCCCCTTGGAAATTGATACGGACCAGAGCCTTATCACCGACAGAAAAGATCTTATCCTGTTCCAGAGAGCCGTTCAGGGTGTTTTTTCCCTCTACCGTCTGCCCTTTGAACTGTCCTCCTAGTACCTCAAGCTGACAGCGCTGCTCGCCGGACCGGACGAGCCCGGTATCAATAACGGTTGACTCATCGGTAGACAGTACCAGAGCCGGCTGAATATCAGATTCCTGAAAAACGATGTTATCCTCATATCCCGTGGGCAGGGCGAGCAGGACAACGGTGAGAAGAAGGCATACCCATACAGGGGCATGGTAACGAAGAAAATCAGCTTTCATCTGCTTTAACATATAGTGTTGCTCCTTGAAGAGAGAATATCACTGGGAAGTACCCGTATCTGGAGGGGGAGTGGAGGAGGAGAAGAAAAATGAAAACAAATTCGCCCGGTGAAAGGCGGATATCCGAAAGCTGCGGGGGTACCACCAAATGAAAATGCAGGGGTAAGCCCGCTCCAGTTGGATCGACTGGAGCGGGCCGTTGATATCGTGTTCTCAAGAGAGGGTTACCGAACCGCCAGCATCTGGGCCAGCTTATCGTAGATTGCAGTGTTGTCGTAGTAGCCCTTGAAGAGTTCGGCGTTGATGCCATCCGCAAATACCGCCACGGGGAGTCCGGTGTGGCTGTACGAGGTAAAGGAAATACCGGATTTGTTGTTGAGGATGTGGGTGATGGTGACGGACAATGGTTCATAGGTACCGTAGGCCACGTATTCCTCCTGGTCGGCCATGCCGGTATCCTTCTCGTTGACAGATTTCTCATAGGCGGTCTTCAGCAGGCCCAGCTCATAGTCGGTGAGCACCAGACGGTCGCCCGCCTCACCATTGACTTTCAGGCCAAAAAGCGTTTCAATGTCCTTCAGGACAGTTTCAAAGGGAGTCTTATTCGCTTTGTAAGCGGCCACATAATCGCTGTCATACTTGGCATAGGAAATAGTTTGGCTGTTGAGCTGGCTGAGATAGGTGTCGTAATCAGTCCCGGCAAATCCAATGGACAAGCCGCCGGTCTCATGGTCTCCTGTGACCAGAATCAAAGTTTCTTCGGCGTGGTCCTTGGCGAAGTCGATGGCTACCTGTACCGCGTCGGCCAGGGCCAGGGTGTCATGAATCGAGGCGGCGGCATCGTTGGCATGGCAGGCCCAGTCGATCTTGCCCCCTTCGCACATCATGAAAAAGCCTTTGTCGTTGTCCAGTACCTGGATACCCTTTTTTACATAGTCTGCCAGGGACCACATATCGTCAGTCCTGTCCAGCTCATAGGCCATGGCGTCAGAGTCGGCCAGATGCTCATCCACGATGATAACGGGGCCGGAAGTGACCTGCTCCGCTTCCGCCTGAGTTTTTACCACAGTATAACCTGCTTCTTTGGCCAAATCATACAGGTTGTCCTTATCACCGTCTGCTCCGTCTGGCTTCAACAGGGCGCCGCCGGCAAAGTAATCAAATCCTGAGTCTATCAGCTCCAGACCGATTTCATAATAGCTGTTGCGGCTGGCCTGATGGGCATAGAAGGCGGCTGGGGTGGCGTGATTCAGATTGACAGAAGAAATGACGCCCACCTTCATACCAAGCTGCTCATGGACCTTTTCCGAAATAGTCTCATAAGAGATGGTAGCAGTTTCATCCACATTGATAGACCCAGAATAGGTCTTATGGCCGGCAGCAATGGATGTGGCTGTGGAGGCAGAATCAGGGGCGAAGGAGTTAGAGTCATAGGTCACAGCAGAGCCAGCTACGTCAAAGCCCATAAAATTCAGAGCGACAGGACCGTCCAGAATCGCGCCCTGGTTGTCATCCAGACTGGGCTCGGCCAGCAGGTAATCAGGATCGGCCATGGAGCCTAGATAGTCGGATGCGGCCTGGAACTGTGGATAGCTCATTCCATCACCAATAAACAGAAAGACATATTTCGGAGATTTTAAGGCTTCAGCAGTGGTCGACATGGGAGCGACCTGCGTGACCCCACTGGTTTGTACTGGGCTGCCTGCGGCATCCCTTGAAGATGTGCCGGAGCAGCCAGCCAAAGACAAAGCTGCCATGGCCAGCGCCAACGCGGCGGAAAAAAATCGTTTCATACTGTTTTCCTCCTGACTGTTTACACTTATTCTTGACATTGGGGACAGGTCTATTCTAAGGTCCGCCTGTTAAAACGGCTACAGCCTTTGGGTGAAAGATAGGTAAAAGATAGCTATGAAAAAACAGCGCGCTGCCAAGAAGCAGCGCGCTGTTGCTGTATCTTACATCATAACGCTCCCTTTGAGGAATGGGAAACGGAAAGGAGGGATCATCTTTTCTTCTTGGCCTTTCCGGAGAGATCATCCATATCTACCCGCCACACGGACGTGACAGAGAGGCTGTGCTGGATAGCGGCATTGAAAAGGCCCTCTGTCATATACTGTGGGGTGAGCTTCTGGCAGAGAGCCCGCAAGCCGTCGATCTTTTCCTGATCGTCCTCCACCAAAACTACAGTCCCGGTAACGATGGCGGACTGAAAATAGGTGGTATAGTTATTGGGCGCCTCAAAATTGGGGTCGTCCTGGGCTACAAAGGTAATACATATGCGGGGACATCGTTTCAACAGCTCCACCTTGCGCCCCTCACGGGCACAATGAAAATAGAGGCTGTTACCCACACGGACAAAGGAGAGGGGAAGACAGTAGGGAGTATCCTCCCCGGTTGTCAGAGCGGCTACCCCGTGGGTGCAGCGGTCAATAACGGACAGACAAAAGTCCCGGTCCTGTGCGCGGTCTGCTCTTCTCATGATGACATTTTCTCCTTTATGAGTTTTGTGATCCATTCCGCTGGGTCAACAGTTGAATGATCTGCCGATAAAAGTCTGTGGGCTCATCCTGAAAACACTGGGCCATGGTGTCCGCCTGTTTCCGTTCTGGGACCAGCAGCTCCAGATGGAGAAGCGGTGTGGTTTCATCATTGAAGTCAAGCTTGAGCGTACAGGTCCCGTCTTGATTCTCCGACACCTGGGAGCGGACCTGGGCTTCTCGGCGGAGAGCTTCGTTGACCTTGACCAGATTCTCGTCACAATGCATCCGGACCGAGTAGGGGAGGCTGCTCTCACAGATCTGACTGTTTCGCACCCCCTTTTCGGTGATAGAATAGCGGTCGCCTTCTTTGGACAACTGGCCGGTCTCCACCATATGTTCCACAGCCTTGGTCAGAGAAAAGTAGTCCACGCCCGCGTCGCACAGGGCCAGCTCCAGAAGCTGAAGAAAGGTAATGGGCCCGGCAGTCCGGGCCATGATATACAGAACTAAGAACTTCAGATCCAGCTCATTTTGAATAAAGCCGATGGGGGCCATGGTGTCCACTCCTTTTGCAAGAGGCATTAAGGTACACTCCATTATACCCGATTCAGAGGAAAGCCGCAAGAGTGGGATAGAAAAGAGATGGAGCAGCACAAAATACGGAGCGCCTCATAAGATGGAATGTAAGCGAAACCCAAAGGGGCGGCTTTGACCGTCCTTACCATCCAAATCTAGGAGGGAACCATATGCCAGAAAAGGTCGTGCCCGGCCCCGTCTGCGAAGACCGCAGTATCCGGGAGGCCGTGTGCATACACACGAAAAAAATCTTTGACTCCTGCAAAGACAAAGATTGTATTGAAGACATCCGCGTCTATCCTACCAGAAGTTCTCAGGCGGTCATCGACCGGGCCCAGTCGGTAAAAGCGGGGACTGCTGAACTACTGTATGCGTACATCGATGTGGAGCCCATCAATTTCAACCGGGGCTTCTATACGGTAGATGTGCGGTACTTCTACCGCATCACTGCTGACGCCTTCGTGGGAGCCGCCCGCCCGGTGGAAGTGACCGGGCTGGCCATCTTTGACAAGCGGGTTGTTCTCTTCGGAAGTGAGGGAAGCTCCAAGATATTCTCGACTGGAGTAGTAGGAGAAGGGCCAGAAATCCAAAACCTGCCTCAAACTAATCTGCCCAGCGCGGTAGTAGAGGCGGTAGACCCCATTATCCTAAACCTGAAGTTGATGGACGCCTGTAACTGCCACTGCTGCGACAATAGTTATCTGGATATCCCACCCGCTATTACCGCTGTCTTCCAAGAGGATCTGATCGTAGACGGCGATATACACAGAATGTTCGTAACACTGGGCCAGTTCTCCATCATCCGCTTGGAGCGGGATACCCAGCTTCTGATCCCAGTCTATGACTACTGCCTGCCGGAGAAGGAGTGCACCTGTGGCTGCGGCTGCGAGTGCCAGGAGGACCCCTGCGAGATGTTCCGTAAGGTTCAGTTCCCCTTCAACGAATTTTTCCCACCCAACAGCATCCAGAGCAAGGGGAATACCACCTATCAAGAGGTACGCTCCGGCTGTTGTAGCTAAAGCGGCAGGGTGCCGATAAAAAGGGCCGCCGCCACTCCAAACAGGAGGGCGGCGGCTCTTCCGCCTTTTTATTCTCACATCAGAGGAGCAAAGATACGCAGGATGCTGCGGTAGAGCTGGAGCAGGATGTTCAAATGTTTGAACCTTCGTGGAGTAATTGGCTCTGAACAGGTCAACGTCCGTTCAAAGTCCGCGCGGATATCTCGGATACAGGGCGCTTCGCACAACCAGACACCGTCCTCAAAGTGAAGAAACAGGCTGCGATAGTCCAGATTGACGGTGCCAACGGTAGCAAAACGGTCGTCTACCACAAAGTTTTTGGCGTGGATAAAGCCGGGGGTATACTCATAAATCTCTACTCCCGCATCCAGCAGAGGGGGATAGTGGGCTCGGGTCACCTCAAAAACGTAGCGTTTGTCCGGGATATGGGGCGTGATGATTTTTACGTTTACCCCTGACTTGGCGGCGTTGCACAGGGCGGTGTTGGTCGCCACATCTACCACCAGATAGGGGGTGGTGATATAGATGTAGTTTTTGGCCTTGGAGATCATATTGAGATAGACGGCCTGTCCCACCGCCTCACGGTCCAGAGGGGTATCCGTGTAGGGCTGTACATAGCCGGTCCAGGGCCGGACAGGAGAGGCCGGGGGACGAAACCGGTCAAAATTTTCATCCCAGCCACAGCAGTAATCCCATAGGGTCAAAAACATGACGGCCATAGACCAGACCGCGTCTCCCTCCAATAGGATCGCGCTGTCCTTCCAGTGCCCGAATCGCTTACGAATGTTGATATACTCATCAGCCAGATTGAGTCCACCGGTGAAGCCAACCTTCCCATCAATTACCATCAGCTTCCGATGGTCCCGGTTGTTCAGACGGAGGGACATCACCGGCAGGAAGCGATTAAATACCCGGCACTGGATTCCCTTCTTCATTAACACCTGGTCATAGTCCCGGGGAAGGGTGAACATACAGCCCATATCATCATACATCACACGCACTTCAACGCCCTGGGCCGCTTTTCGTTCCAGGATGGCCAGGATGCTGTCCCAAAAAATACCGGGCTGTATAATGAAGTATTCCAGAAAAATATAGTGCTCCGCCTTTTCCAACTCCTCCAGCATACGCGGAAAGGCCTGGTCCCCCAGAGGGAAGTATTCTGTTTCTGTATTCGTGTAGGAGGGACAGGCGGCGTATTGCTCCATATAGTGGGCCTGGCTGGCGGCGTCGCCGCCAAGGGAGATAAGGTCGTCGGACTTAAAGTCATCTTGTAGGGCAAGGGCGGATTTTTTCAAGATTCCCTGCATCCGCTTTTGCGTCCGGCGGGGGATGGTGCCTCCCCCCACCAGCAGGTAAAAGATACCGCCAAACACAGGAAAGGGCAGAATCAGGATCAGCCAGGCAATTTTGTAGCCAGGCTCCATCCTGCTGCAGATGATAGCTAAGGCGGCTAGGATGCTGATCACGATACAGCACCAATAGAAGGACTCTGTATATTCGGAGAAAACGACTACCATAATGACTAGCGTGGCAAACTGGGCCAGCAGGGCCAGACAGACAAAAACAGAGCGGTGAAACAGAATATAGAGCAGCTTTTTCACTTGACAGCCTTACCTCCTTTACGGCTAAAAATTAGTTTACAGGAAATATCTCACAGTGGAGAGTTCCATCCTTGATCTCAATAAACCCATAGCTGGAACGACTGGAACCCGGATTCATGACCCAAAGCCCGTCCTCCAGCTGATGGCACAGGGAGCGGTGGGTATGCCCAAAAAGAAGCACATCGACTTGAGCTGCTTTGGCGTCGGAAATTGCGTGGCTATATCCACTTTTTACACCCCACAGGTGGCCGTGGGAGAGAAGAAACTGTTTGCCGGCCAGAGTGATCTGGCGTTTCAGAGGCTCGGTAGTCCAGCCATCACAGTTACCGGGCACACGACAGATCGGGAGGCGCGGATAGATATCCGCCAGCATTTCAGCGTCCTGGAGCAGATCTCCCAGGTGAATGACCTGGTCTGGGAGATGTCTGTCAATGGCTGAATACATCCCGGACATGGACCGGTGGGAGTCGGAAAACACGAGAATTTTCAAATTTGTCACCTTACCATTCTAGCCGCATATACTGGAATGAAATCAAATCGGGAGTGAGCGATTGTGAATTTAAAACAGGGTCAAGACAATCTGAAAAAAGGGACTACTGCCGCTGATCTGGTGAAAAACCGTGAAGTGATCTCCAAACTGGCTAAATCCAGCGATGCCCAAAAGCTGATGTCGATTTTGAACCAGCAGGGAGGGGTGAAGGAGGCGGCCAAAGCGGCCGCTGACGGGGACCCCAGCGCCTTGATGTCTATGATGGACCGGCTGATGAGGAGCCAGGAGGGGGCGGAACTGGTAGATAGAATCGGACGCAAGGCAAAAGAGGCGGGGCTGGAATAGGAGAAACCACAGCCGGGTAGAAAGGTGGCGAGACCGTGGCCGAATTTGAGGAAAAATTGAACTCGATCCTGGGGAATGAAAAGGCCATGGGGCAGATCATGGCTCTAGCCCGGTCGTTATCAGGGGAGAACGGGCCCCAGGGGGATGGGACACAGAGCGCGGAAGAGGTCCCCGCCCAGTCTCCGGAACAGAGCGGCCCGTCCGATGGATCCTGGGACCTGTCCTCGCTGCTGGGGCAGATAGACCCGCGGATGCTCCAGATAGGGGTGCAGGTGCTGCGGGAGTATCAGAGTACCGATGATAGAAACGCGGCTCTGCTATCCGCGCTGCGCCCATTTTTACGAGAAGAACGGCGGGCCCGGCTGGACCGAGCCCAGCAGATAGCACGCATGACCCGCCTGATCCGGGTGGCCCTGACCGCTATGGGCAGGAAGGAGGAGGAGGGGAGTGTATAACCGCTACATATCAGAGGACACACCTTATGTCCCTATCCAGGAGGCCGAGCACCCCCAAGGAGGGGGCAGATCCAACAGCGGAACAAAGGGCCATGGTCCGGCCTCCACAGGGGGCTTCAGGTTTTCCTCTCTATTTTCCGGAAAGGAGGGGCTGGGCGCTCTATTGGGCGGAAAAGAGGGGGCGGGAAGCCTCTTTTCATCTGGAGACGGCAGCGGGGGGCTATCCGGGCTATTGAAAGCCCTGAAGTTAGAAGACATCGACCCGGGGGATATCCTTCTGCTGCTTATCATCCTGTTTCTTTTGGTGGAAGGAGACGATCTGGAACTGGTGATAGCCCTGGGGCTGGTCCTGCTCATGGGACTTGGAGATCGGGAAGGTGAAGATTGAGGTATCAGGATGGGACGGCCTCCGGCCGTCCCATATTTTACCTGGTATATAATATGTCACCATTGGGCAGAGCGAAGGAGGCCTCCGCTGGACAGGGAGATATAACAGTACCGTAGGAGGTCATCTGATAGACGAGCGCCCCCTCCTTTTCCAGCTCCGCGCAAATCAAAAGGCCGCTCTCCACGCTGACCCAGTATCTCTCCTGATAGGCAGGGTCTTCACGGGCCACTTCTACATAGACACAAGGAACTCCCTCACGAAGCTCATAGCCGGCGTGGGTGATCTCATCAGGATCTAATTCGGTCACGACCTCATAGGTCGGGATCCGCTGTGTCAAATCATGGGACAGGCTGTCCGCGGGAGTGGACTCCCAGCGGGAGGAGCCCTCATACCAGTAATAAAGAGTGCCATCCCCCACCAGATCGTGCCTGACCGCGCCGGAGGGAAGCACCTGTCTGCTGTGGGACCAGCCGCCGTCTACCCAAGTCTGTACCGGAATAGAGGAGGAACCACCGTCCCAGAAGGTCGTGATGGTGAGTTCTCGGTAATAGCTGTCTTTGCGGGACAGAGTCCGAATCACGCTGCCAACAGTCTGAGGTGTGACCTCCACCGCCTGGTATTGTTCTAGACCAGTTTGAGGACCGCTGACATCGCCAGTCTGTCCGTCGCCGTTCACATTGGGCAGGACGACCGACGGAGTATTGAGGGCAAAAAGATTGCGCCCAAAACTGGTGAACATAGCAGCTACGATGAGGACGATCACAGTGATTGCGATTAAAAGACGATTTTTAGGTTCCACGTCCTCACCTCCAAGATTTTTTGGGATTAATAGAGCAGATGAGTCAAAACAGACTCAAATCAAAAATTCGTCCGGAGGCTCCTTGCGCTGGCCGAAGTGCCACTGGATAGCGTCCACAATCCGGCGGCAGGCCTGGCCATCTCCATAGGGATTGACGGCATGGGCCATCGCGGCGTAGGCGTCTGGGTTTTCCAGAAGTTCCTCGGCCATCGCTGTGATGCGGCTGTAATCCACGCCGGCCAGTCTAGCCGTGCCCGCCTTAACGGCTTCAGGTCGCTCGGTCTCCCGGCGGAGGACAAGAACGGGCTTACCAAGAGCGGGAGCCTCCTCCTGAAGACCGCCGGAGTCAGTCATGACCATATAACACCGGGCCATCAGATTGTGCATCTCCTCCACATTTAAGGGGGGGATCAGGTGGGCGTTTTCAACGCCGTCTAGATGCCGATGGGCGCACTCCTGGACCACAGGGGAGAGGTGGACAGGGTAGACCAGAGATACCTCGGGATGAGTCCGGGCAATATAGGCCAGAGCAGCCATAATATCCTCCATGGGCTGACCATAGTTTTCCCTCCGATGGCAGGTAACTAATACAACTTTTCGTTTTTCATACTCCAACTGGTCAAGGAGCCTTTCTGTAAAGGGAAAATCCTTTCTCACTGTAGTTTGAAGGGCATCAATGACCGTGTTACCTGTGAGAAAAATCCCGTTCGTAATATTTTCACGGGTTAGGTTGTCCCGGTTTGACACAGTGGGGCAAAAGTGCAGATCGGCGATAGATCCCACCATTTTTCGGTTCATTTCTTCTGGAAAGGGAGACCACTTGTCATAGGTTCGAAGGCCGGCCTCCACGTGGCCTACTGGTATCTTGTGATAGAACGCGGCCAGGGCCCCCGCAAAGGTAGTGGAAGTATCCCCGTGGACCAGTACAAGGTCAGGCTTCGCCTCCTCCAGCACCTGCTCCATGCCCAGCAGGCATTTAGAGGTGATAGTGGATAAGGTCTGTCGGGGCTCCATGATATTCAAGTCGTAGTCAGGTTTTAACCGAAAAATATCCAGTACAGAGTCCAACATCTCCCGGTGTTGAGCTGTGACACAGCACAGAGCGTCTATGCCGGGGCGCTTCGATAGCTCTAGGGCCAGAGGGGCCATTTTGATGGCCTCCGGCCGGGTGCCGAAGATCGTCATAACTTTCAGGTCGCTCATTTTTCAGACTGGTCCTCCTCACCAAAGAAGTTGTCGTTGCCAGAAATCTGTGTCTTGTGATGCCTTCCTGGGTCCTGAGGCGTATGCCTCCCGTCATTGTGTGTCAGAAACAGGCCGGCAGCCAGACCGCCGGCCGCGCAAAGCGCGACCAGAAACAGCATGGCTTTGAATACCCCACTGGTGGTCAGCACTACGGCGGACAGGCCTAGGATCGCACTGATGATATAGAGCACAGCGACTGCCTGCTTTTGGGAAAAGCCCATGTCGATCAGTCGATGGTGGATGTGCCCACGGTCTGGAGTCATAGGGGACTGCCCCTTGGATACCCGACGGAGGATTGCGAAACAGGTGTCAAAAATGGGCAGACCAAGCATGAGGAATGGGACCGCAAAGGAGATGATCATGTGGAACTTGAACAGACCCTGAATGGACACAGAGGCCAGGATAAAGCCCAAAAAGGTTGACCCGGTGTCCCCCATAAAGATTTTGGCGGGATTCAGGTTATAGGGCAGGAAGCCGATGCAGGCGCCGGCCAGGGCGGCCATCAGAAGGGCCACATCCGGCTCAGATACAGTCAAAGCGATGACCAGCAGAGTCATGGAGCTGATGGTGGAAACTCCGCAAGCCAGTCCGTCCAGACCGTCAATCAGATTGACGGCGTTTGTGATGCCCACGATCCACAATACAGAGATGGGGATAGACAGCCATCCCAGCTCCCAGTAAGGCTCGCTGCTGAAAATATTAGGGTTGGAGAGAAACTCGATCTTATTCCCCGCCCACACGGCGACAAGGGCAGCGGCGATCTGTACCAAGAATTTAGGTTTGGCGGGGAGGGCATAGATGTCGTCAAAAATTCCTAGTATGACGATGATGACACCGCCTAAAAGCATTCCACGCAGCTGCTCCGTCAGCGGGACAAATAGGAGGACGCTGAGCATGAAGCCAAAAAAGATGGCCAGTCCACCCATACGGGGGATCGGGTGATCATGCATCCTCCGCCCGTCCTTTGGGATATCCACCGCGCCGACACGAAAGGCCAGCGATTTCACAACAGGAGTGGCAATCAGAGATACCACCGCAGCGGTTAGCAGGGCGGCCAAAGCCATCCCCACCACAGAAAGTTGAATCGGCATATCAAATCCTCTTTTGCGTTTTTCTGACCAGCTTTGCCCTTCGGGCCAAGCCGCAGAGGCGGATGAAGTGGCAAAATAGAGTCAGCGGGCCACAAAGCCTACCTTTTTATAGACCTTACGAAGCGTCTTGTTCGCTACATAGGATGCCTTCTGGGCCCCTTCGGTGTAGACCTTCTCCAGATAAGCCTTATCCGCCAAAATGTGGGTAGCCTCCTCCCGGATGGGGCGCAGGCACTCCACGACTGCCTCGCCCACAGCGGGCTTGAATTTGCCATAGCCTAGGCCGTCAAACTCGGCCTCAATCTCCTCAAAGGTCTTACCAGTGACGGCGGAATAAATGTTCATCAGGTTGGCCACTCCTGGCTTGTGCTCCGGGTCGAAATGGACGCATCGCTCCGTGTCGCTGTCGGTGATAGCCCGCTTGAACTTTCTGGCGATGTCCTCCGGCTTCTCCATCAGGAAGACACAGCCCTCTGGGATGGACTTAGACATCTTGGAATCAGGAGTAGTCAGTCCCATAATACGGGCACCGGCCTTCGGGATATAGGGCTCCGGCATTTTGAATACATCACCGTAAATCCCGTTGAAACGCTGGACAATGTTCCGGGTCAGCTCCACGTGCTGCTTCTGATCCTCTCCAACGGGGACAAAGTCGGGCTGGTAGAGGAGAATATCGGCCGCCATGAGAGCGGGATAGGTGAACAAACCGCCGTTGATGTTGTCCTTATGCTTGGCGGATTTGTCCTTGAACTGAGTCATCCGGGACAGCTCGCCAAACATGGTGTAGCAGTTGAGTACCCAGCCCAGCTCCGCGTGGGCAGGGACATGAGACTGGATGAAGAGAGTGTTTTTTTCAGGATCCAGGCCGCAGGCGATGTACTGGGCCAGCTGCTCCAGCGTGCGGCGCCGCAGGGCGGCGGGGTCCTGCCGGACTGTGATGGTGTGCATATCTGCCATAAAATAGTAGCAGTCGAACTCCTCGGCCCGGGCGGCCCAATTTTTGATGGCACCCAGGTAGTTACCCAGGTGCAGATCTCCGCTGGGCTGGATGCCGGAGAGCATTACTTTTTTTTCGTCCATCTGGTGTTGCTCCTTTATTTTAGGGCACAGAGGATAAGCGCCCATATAATATCATTTTATTTTAACACTTTATAAAAAGAATGGCAATAAAAGATTGAACGAAGAGGGATGATTTCCTTGTAGATGTTTTATTTCTGTGATAGACTTTTTCTGGAAAGAAAAATATTGGAATCGTTTTCTTCTGATACCGGCACATCCCATTTTTTCACTATGATTCAGCAAGGGGGGAGAGGAGTGTCGTGGTTTGTTTATATCCTCCGCTGTGGAGATGGGACACTGTATACTGGGATCACCGACGACGTAGACCGCCGCCTAGCCGCTCACCGGGCGGGCAGAGGGGCCAAATATACCAGGGGGAGAGGCCCGCTAGAGCTATGCTACACAGAGGCGCAGCCAGACAAGCCTGCCGCCCTGCGCCGGGAGCTGGCGCTCAAAAAGCTTCGCCGGGAACAGAAAGAGAAATTAATCCAAACATGGCACAGGAGCGCCAGATAACTGGCGCTCCTGTGTGACTTATGCCTTGGGCTGTGTGATAATAGCGGTGAGGCCATCGGCTCCGCCGATGACGCCGATCTGCTCACTGTCCAAAGGGCTGAAAGATGAGTCCGCGGGCTGGGGGGTAGTGTCGGTGGGGCTATCAGCTTCGCCGATGACGTCCAAAATGGCCAGGGAATAGCCGTCCAGAATACTGCTTTGGCTCCCTTCGGCGGCCACCACGTGGTCAATGGTGACCAGGTCCCCAACATTCAAGGTGACTACCTCACGGTTCTGAGCGGCGGAGATGGAGTAAAACACGTCCTCTCCCTCCAGACGGACGAAATAGTAGGTGTTGCCCTCCAGCACAGCACTCCGAATTTCTGCCACAATGCCGCTGACCTGCGTCTGGGGAAGCTCTTCCGCCTGTGTTACTCCCTTTTCGGTGAGCTGACGGATATAGGCCTGCTCACAGGCGGTGACTGAGTTTCCAGTCGCCACGATATCATATCGGGCCACATTGACCATAGCGTAACTCTTTACCAAACTGGCTGCATCCTTAAGGGGGATGAAATAGGTGGGCTCTCCAGCGATGTTCAGCAGCAGGGGGAAGGTAGCCTCATATCCCAAGTCCTGGACCACGCCCTGTGCAGAAGCCATGGCGGCATACTCTGTAGCGCCGGGAGCATCATAAAATTTGGTCTCCTTGGTCCTCTGGTTACTGAGCAGGAAGCCTAGGTTGGACTGGTCAGCGTTTGCGGAAGTAATACCAGTATACACATACACGTCATCGTTGAGAGCGATATAGTTATACCCCTCGGTGGTGACAGTCACACCCCGCTGGCCCAGAATGGAATTGATGAAGCCGTTGACCAGGGTTCCATGGTAATCGTACTGCTCCATGATCAGGGCGGGGGTATACACATTGTCTACCCAGGTTGGGACTTCGCTGATGTCGTAATAGACGCTCTCCCCGGTAATGGCGTCGCACAGTACGGCCCCCTGGATATCCCGGCCACCGAACAGACCGATGGTCTTGACCACTCGGGGAGCGATCCACCAGGGGTGTCCATCCTCGTCAATCTCAAATTGGGGGGTGTCAAAGAGAAAAGTGGGGTACTGGAAACGGAGATGGCGCATGATGTTCCGGTTCAGGGGCTCGGAGAAGGAGTACTTCATGCCCTCAGTCAAGCGAGTAACTGTGGCCTCCTGGGTGACCATATCTACCAACACATAGGCGGGCAGGCCCTCGCTCCGGTTGGTGAACCACTTGATGAGATCAGCGTAGGCGATAGGAGCCACCCGGACAGGCCGCCCCTGGTAGTTGATCTGGGTGGAGTCATTGGAGTATTCAAACTGACTGACCATATCGCTGAGTGTACCCATCTGACGGTCGCCCAGATACTCGGCGGACTCCCGATCTAGAGTGGGGATCTTATCAAAAGAGATTTGGCTGATGTCTTCCGTGAACTTACCATCCTCTACTGTGAGCAGATCCCGGTAAGAGGACGCGCGGAAGATGGGCAGGGAAATAATCTGCCCCACCAGCGCGACCGCCAATACCACCACGAACAGGATGCCGACCGGAAGACAGCGGCTCTTGACAAACCGGACCCACTCCTTCAGCTTTTCAGCCGGGGTGCGTACCACGTTGTCTCTGGGGGCACCGGACAGCAAAAACACACAGATCACATAGACGACACATAGAAGGGCGAGGAAGGTGTAAAAATCACTGGACTGGGGATTGATGGCAGGCAGACTGACATAAAAGTAGAGGAAGCCAACCACCGCTGTGATGACCAGACTGAGAAGGGTGCGCCCAAAGCCTGTTTTGAGGAAAGGGGACCCAGACCGTTCTTTTTTCAAATTAATTCTCCTTTTATCATAGTTCTGAGGGTGCTGAAAAAATATCATAATATATCATAGACGATTTTTTAAAAAAAAGCAATCAAGAGCGCATTAAAATTGGATAAAAACGGAACCGCTGGAAGAAATGAGAAAATAAAAAAACAGGGTTGACTTTTACGCAACGTCAACTGATACAATGCAGAGCAAGGAGGGAAAGCGATGGAATATTCGATTCAGGAAATGTCGAAGCTGGCTGGCGTGACCACCCGCGCGCTGCGCTGGTACGACAAGATCGGCCTGCTGAAGCCGAGCCGTACCGCTGAGAGCGGATACCGTTATTATGGCCCGGCTGAGGTGGACCGACTCCAGGATATCCTGTATTACCGTGCCCTCGGGGTGGAGCTGGCGCGGATACGGGAAAGTCTGGACGACCCCTCCTTCGACCGATTGTCTGCCCTGCGGAGTCATCTGTCCACGTTGATGGCAGAAAGGGCCAGAATCGAAAAGCTGATAGGTTCTGTAAAGGAAACTATCCTGTCATTGGAAAGGAATGATGTTATGATGGATGAACAGAAATTTCAGGCTTTTAAGCGGCGTGCCGTAGAGGAAAATGAGAAAAGATATGGGGCGGAGATCCGCCAAACATACGGTGACCAGGAGATGGACCAGGCCAATGCGTCTGTGATGGGGCTGACACAAGAGCAGTATCGTCAGTGGGAGTCTCTCGGTCAGGAGATACGCTCCAAACTTCGGCAGGCTGTAGAAATGGGTGACGCCCCATCGGGAGAGAAAGGGGAGGAGCTGGCGGCTCTCCATCGCCGCTGGCTTACGATCTCCGGAAATCAGTATGATGTGGACAGGCATAAGGGACTGGCCGAATTATATGTGGCAGATGAGCGGTTTACCGCTTACTATGACAGAGAGACAGATGGATGTGCACAGTTCCTGCGAGATGCCATCCTGCATTGGGCAGGTAAGCTGTAAGGAGAAGGAGGCGGGCGCCCGATCTGTTCGGGGCCCGCCTCCTTAAAAAATCCTTGACAAAAGCAGGTTACAGTTGTAGACTTATAAAGGGTTACAAGTGTAGACTGCTTTAGGAGGTAGGTACCATGCAGGACATAGCGGCCAAAATATCAGATTCAGAGCTGGAAGTGTTAGAGGTGCTCTGGGAGGCAGAGGAGGCCCTGCCCATCGCGCCCATACGAAAGCGGCTGGAGGAGCGCCGTGGTTGGGACAGCTCTACAATCAAGACTCTTTTGCGCCGCCTGTGCGAGAAAGGGGCGGTAGAGGCCAGAAGGAGAGAGTCCTTTTATTATCGCCCTGTCTTGAACAGGGAGGATTATCAGCGATGGTCTACCCGCTCTCTGATTCAGAGGGTTTACCGGGGAAGTGCCAAAGATTTGGTGGCCAGCCTGGTGCGGGGAGATCAGCTGACCGATCAGGACTTAGATGAGCTGAGGGCTCTGCTGGACCGGGAGGGGAGCCATGGCTGATCACTTGCTGCTGCTGATGTCGCTGGCCCTTTCAGGAAGCCTGATGGCTGTGACAGTGGCATTTTTCCGCACCCTGTTAAAGAAACGAACCCCGAGAGCCTTTTGGTATTATCTTTGGCTATTGGCACTGCTCCGGTTCCTGTGCCCTCTGGGTACCCAGCAGAGCCTGAGTGACCGGCTGATGGAGCGGCCGGCGGAGCTTTGGGTGACGGTTTCTGAAGCAGGGGAGGGGCGGCCTGTTCCGGAAAAGGAAGGGGCCATCACGATTGCTGGAGAGGGAGATAAATCGGAAACGAAATTTTGGCCTTATGTACTGGCTGCCCTTTGGGGCTTAGGCGCTATCACCGCGCTGGCGGCCCGCTATTTTGGCTGCCGCCGCCTCCGGCAAGAGCTGGACAGAACGGCTTACCCAACAGACGAATGGGAACAGGCGGTCTATCGGCAGTTGGCTGGCAGGCGAAAGGACGTCCCACTCCTCTTGCGGACAGGGGGAGTCGAAAGCCCTGTACTGATCGGCCTATTCCGCCCCATCATTTACCTTCCAGAGGAGAAGCTGGAACGACGCGCCCTGCTCTATGCCCTCTCCCATGAGCTGGTCCACTGGCGGCGCCGGGACCTGGCCTATAAACATCTGGTGGTATTGGTGACCTCGCTGTACTGGTTTGATCCAGTTGTCTGGCTGATGGCAAGGGCCATAGACAGGGATAGCGAGCTGTCTTGTGACCAGGAGGTGGTCAAAAATATGTCCCTGCACCAGCGGACGGACTATGGAAGGACGCTATTGTGGGCGGCGGAGCGCCAGGGCAGGGGAGTGCGTCCTCTCTCTGCACCCTTTGGAAGTCAAAAAAATTGTTTGAGAGAAAGGATTGAGGCGATTATGAAGGTAAGAAAAACATCAAAGCTGACAAAAGCGGCCCTTTGGGTGGTGACAGCCGCCGCAGCGATCTCTTTTGTAGTGGTAGGGGCCTACGCGGGCGGAGAGCGTACCTCCTCCGCGGCGGAACCGACTGTAGTACAGGGGCCTGTGCCGTCGGAGGAGATGTCCGTCCCTTCCGAGTTGTCCTGGCCCTTTGATGGGGGGAAAGAGGTCAAGATCAGTGCCCTGTTTGAAGGCAGAGTCCACCCAATTACCGGGAAGCGATCGGAGCATACGGGGATCGACTTCGTTTTGGAGAAGGATACCCCCGTGCTGGCTGCCGCTCAGGGTACAGTGATCGAAGTGGGCTATAACACGGAGTACGGCAATTATGTGGAGCTCTCCCACGGCGGAGGTCTAAGCACCAAATACGCCCATCTTGTGTCTGGCGATTTCTGCCAGGAGGGCGATCAGGTCACAGCTGGTCAACAGATCGGGGCGGTGGGAAAAACAGGAAAAAGCACCGGATACCACCTCCATTTTGAAACGATGCTGGATGGAGTTTGGGTAGACCCTATGGACTATTTCCCAGAGGCGAGGGTGACCAACGGGGCGGCATAGGAAAGAAAATTGAAAGCTGAACCATCTGCGGGGCCGTTTTTCGGCCCCGTATTTTTAAAAATGAAACAAAATAGAGAAAACCCTTGAAAAGGGCTGGAATAGCGGCTATGATAAAAAAGTTGTGTGTTTTATTATTGAGGAGGAGAAAAGATGACTGATTTAAAACCCCAGCTTTTTCGATGTCTAAAGGGCTATTCCAAAGATCGGTTTTTGAAAGACCTGGCCGCAGGAGTGATCGTCGCCATTATTGCCCTGCCGCTCTCCATTGCTTTGGCTCTGGCCTCTGGTGTATCTCCGGAACAGGGCCTCTATACAGCTATTGTGGCTGGATTCTTGATCTCTGCCTTGGGCGGGAGTAAAGTGCAGATCGCAGGTCCCACCGCGGCCTTTGCCACCATTGTAGCAGGTATCGTGGCCCGCAGCGGAATGGCTGGACTGGCTACGGCTACTTTGCTGGCCGGCGTCATGCTGGTACTGATGGGGATTCTTCATATGGGCAGTATGATTAAGTTTATTCCTTATACTATTACAATCGGATTTACTGCCGGTATCGCAGTCACAATCGTCATTGGCCAGCTAAAGGATTTCTTTGGGTTGACCTTTCAGCAGGCCCCTGTGGAAACGATGGAAAAGCTGGAAGAAGTGGTTCGAACCTTCCATACCGTCAACCCGGCTGCCATGGCGGTTGGGATACTGTCCCTGTCGATTCTGCTCCTCTGGCCTAGGGTTTCGAAAAGGATACCTGCCTCACTGATCGCGGTACTGTTGACGGCGGCGGTGGTTGGACTGCTGGATCTGCCGGTCAATACGATTGGCGATCTCTATGTCATTTCCAGTGCGCTGCCTGCGTTCCAAATGCCCGATTTGTCCTATGAGACAGTGTCCGCGGTCCTGCCGGACGCCTTCACCATCGCTGTGCTGGCGGCCATCGAATCTCTGCTGTCCGCAGTTGTGGCAGATGAGATGATCGGCTCACGGCACAATTCCAATATGGAACTGGTGGCCCAGGGGGTAGGAAATAGCGCCTCGGCCCTGTTCGGAGGAATTCCGGCGACCGGTGCCATCGCGCGTACCGCCGCCAACATCAAAAACGGCGGCACATCCCCTGTGGCCGGCATGGTACACGCTCTGGTGCTGCTTCTGGTTCTGGTCCTTCTGATGCCTTACGCGGCGCTGATTCCGATGCCCTGCATAGCGGCCATCCTATTCCAGGTGGCCTACAATATGAGTGGCTGGCGTACTGTACTGAAGGTAGCAAAGACTTCACCCAAAAGTGACATCGCGGTTTTGGTCCTCACTTTTATCCTCACAGTAGCCTTTGATCTGGTGGTGGCCATTGGGGTGGGGCTGTCCCTGGCCTGCCTGCTGTTTATGAAGCGTATGGCCGACGTAGCGGTTGTCAAGGAGTGGGAGTATGTGGAGGACACGGGAGATGAACAGGGCCGCCTGAAGCCTGTACCGGCCTATGTCATGGTATATGAGATCAGCGGTCCTATGTTTTTCGGCGCCGCCGATAAGATCCCACATATGGAGCGGGACAATGGATGTCGGGTTCTGATTTTGCGGATGCGGTCAGTCCCCGCTATGGATATCACAGCCTTAAATGGTCTGCGCCGCCTTTATGACGAGTGTGTAAGAAAAAATATTAATGTAGTATTTTCCCATGTGAACGAACAGCCCATGTCAGTCTTTCGAAAATCTGGTATGTATGATTTGGTAGGAGCGGAAAATTTTCAGCCGAATATCGATGTAGCGCTGGAACGAGCTATCTCAATAGGTGGTATGCCTGTATGAGAAAGGTTATTCTCTATATTGCCGTGAGCTTAGACGGTTTCATCGCAGACCGCCAGGGAGGGGTGGACTGGCTGGAACAGGCATCTAAGGGTGAGGAGAACAGCGGCTATGACGAGTTTATCCAAAAGGTCGATACTGTTCTCATGGGATATAAGACCTACCATCAGGTGACCACACAGCTCTCTCCAGATCAGTGGCCCTATCAGGGGTTGACGACCTATGTATTGACCCACCGCCATCTGGACGATCAAAAAGGCATCCATTTTTTTAACGGGCCGTTGGATCAACTGTTAGACTGTTTGAAGGAAGAAAAAGGGAAGAATATCTGGTTGTGCGGAGGGGCAGAGCTGGTCCGCCAGGCGGCAGAGGCCGACCAAATCGACCAGATTCGTTTGACCATCCTGCCTGTCCTGCTGGGGGGCGGCTTCCGCTTGTTCGGAGAGCGGGAGGAGAGTACCTTCCTGCATCTGACTGACTGTTGCAGGCGGGGAGAAATGGTAGAATGTATCTATGACAGAAGGTAAACAGAACAGGAAAGGGAGGGAAAACCGATGGTTTTCCCTCCCTTTCAAATTTGACAGGTTTTTTTCAGGGCTTCTATATCCCATACGAAGATGGTGCTGTAGCCCAGTTCAATGATGCCCTGCCGAGCCAACTGGCTCAGAACGCGGCTCACGGTCACTCGGCTGGCAGATACAGAGGAGGCGATGTCCTCCTGTGTACAGCGGACCGGGCCGCCAGTGGGGGAGAGTGACAGCAGATATCGGGCGATCCGCCATTGGGCCGGGCGGAAGGCCATCTGGTCCAGTTGAGTAGAGAGCAGACGCACAGTTCTGGCAAGATATTTCATCATAGCCAGGGCCAGTTCTGGGTCCTTTTCAATCTCCTCGGTGACCAGCTCCCGGTCAATCGCCACGATCTCACAGCTTGTGAGGGCCACAGCAGAGGATACTCGCGGCAGCTCGTCAAAAAAGGAGGCCTCTCCAAATAGGCTGCCAGGGCCGTAGACATTGAGCGCCCGCTCCGCGCCGTCCTCTGACTGGATGAAGCTGCGCACTTGCCCCTCCTTCAGATAGTAGAAGCAGGTGGCCTCGGTCCCCTGAAGATAGATCAGATAGCCCGGTGAGCACCGGATTGGGGGACGCCCCTGGGCAAAAGGCGCCCAGATGTGAGCGGGAAAGTCCAAATCAAAGGCATTCATATAGCGTATCGCTCCTGATTATCAACTGATATCGAGACAGATTAGAGTTCGTCCTGATAGGGAGGGGAGAAGAGGTCACATTCCAACCAGTTTCCTGACAGTGTTTGCCGTTCGGATGGTCAGTTTTCTACTAATAGCGGCGCTGGCGGTCTTGGGCCACCAATTTGTTTTCTGATAGTCCTTCCGGCTGAATGACCAGAAGATAGCTTCTTTATAGTTCTGAATCTGTTCCAGTCCTTCTCTGGGCGTCCCAATCTCGTCCAATACCTGGGAAAAGACAGCCGGCGGCATAATAAAGATCAGGTTATCGTATATCCCTTCTCGTCCGGCGCCCCACCAAGCGGGGGCGTTTTGCAGGATATCCTCCAGATCCTGCCTTAAGATGACAAAGACCGGTATGTCAAAACCAAATTTGACTTTTATCATGCTCTCAATCTGACTGGCTAATTCCTCTCTGCCGTTCCGGTCGCTAGAAAAGAGGACATTTCCACTATTTAGGTATGTTTTGACCGCTCCAAAGCCCAGATTTTCAAAACCTGTTTTTAGTTCCGCCATGGGAATTTTATTTTTGCCGCTGATATTGACGCCCCTTAAAAAAGCGATGTACAGATTCATTGAATCAAGCTCCTATCTGATTGCCTATATTTTTATCTGAGTGTTTCTGACCGGATCATTTCACATTGACAGTGAAAGAAATGGAGGATCTCATTTTTAGAGAACGGCCAGCAAGGTTCTTCACCATACTCATCTTGGAAAAAATCGATCATTTCTTCGCTGGTCATTGGAGATAGGCTCGCCTTATAGCCGCGCCAAAACTCAAGTTGGATTTCCTGCCAATCCTTATAATTCTTCTTGCTTATAAGGATACAATCTTCCAAGTAGATCAGTGTTGCCCTATTTTTGCCCATCCTGCTCACTCCTGAAAATGGCATTTGTCATTTTGGGCTGCCAACGGCTCCCGTCTAAAAGAGGAAAATCAATTTTTGATTTAATTGTAACATAGTTTACATTCTTTTTCAAATCTGTTTGCTACCATATCGTTAACAACGGCAAGGAGGTAAATTTTATGGGAATGACCATGACACAGAAGATACTGGCCAAACACGCTGGACTGGAACAGGTGGAAGTAGGGCAGCTCATTGAGGCCAAGCTGGATATGGTGCTGGGGAATGACATCACCACTCCTGTGGCTATTACCGAGTTTGAAAAGGCCGGATTTACCCAGGTCTTTAACAAAGATAAGATCACCATTGTCCTGGACCACTACACCCCCTGCAAGGACATCAAGTCGGCCCAGCTGTGCAAGCAGGCCAGAGAATTTGCGCATAAGCACCAGATCACAAACTTTTTCGATGTGGGCCAGATGGGCGTGGAGCATGCTCTGCTCCCAGAAAAAGGCCTGTGTGCCCCCGGTGAGATCATCGTAGGGGCCGACTCCCACACCTGTACATACGGAGCTCTGGGAGCCTTCTCCACCGGCATCGGCTCCACCGACATGGCTGCCGCCATGGCCACGGGACTGCTGTGGTTCAAGGTGCCCTCCGCCATCAAGGTCACATTGAAGGGCAAGCTGCAGCCCCATGTGTCCGGCAAGGATGTCATCCTCCATCTTATCGGGACCATCGGAGTGGATGGAGCTCTGTATCAGTCCCTAGAGTTCACGGGCGAGGGAGTATCTTCCCTGACCATGGACGACCGTTTCACCATTTCCAACATGGCCATTGAGGCAGGGGGCAAGAACGGTATTTTCCCAGTAGACGAGAGGACCATGGAGTATATTAATGGCCGTGTGAACCGCCCCTGTGAGGCATTTTGCGCCGACTCCGACGCCGTATACGAGCGCGAGGTGGTCATTGACCTCGACCAGTTGGAGCCTACTGTGGCTATGCCGCATCTGCCGGAAAATACCAAGGTGGTCAGCGAGGTGGCTGGGCTGCCCATTGACCAGGTGGTCATTGGCTCCTGCACCAACGGACGTATCCAGGATCTGCGCATCGCCGCCGCTATCATGAAGGGGAAAAAGGTGGCCGCAAATGTCCGGTGTGTTGTTATCCCCGCCACACAGGAGATCATCCTTCAGGCCATGAAGGAGGGACTCATTGAAACCTTTATCCAGGCCGGGGCAGCTGTATCCACCCCAACCTGCGGCCCCTGTCTTGGTGGTCATATGGGCGTCATGGCGGAGGGAGAGCGTACCGTTTCCACCACCAACCGCAACTTCGTGGGCCGCATGGGCCATGTGACCAGCGAGGTCATCCTGGCCTCTCCCGCTGTGGCCGCCGCCTCCGCCATCGCCGGGTGTGTAGCCGATCCACGCAAGTAAAAAGCAAAGCCTTTTATTGAGGTTTGCATTAAAATTTAGAAGTTAGGGATCACCAGGGAGCACACAGCTTGGTAAAACCTGCCTTGAGCTTCTGGAGCGAAAGGACACCATGTGTTTCTCATTCTTAACTCCTAACGACAACGGACTCCTTTGACTTTGAACAGAAAGGAACAACTCCTATGAAAGTATATAAATACGGCGCCAACGTGGACACCGACGTGATCATCCCCGCCCGGCATTTGAACGACCCCAGCCCCGCCGCTTTGGCCTCCCATTGTATGGAGGACATCGACGCTGGATTCGCGTCCTCTGTCCAGCCCGGCGACATTATCGTAGCCGGTCCCAACTTCGGCTGCGGCTCCAGCCGGGAGCACGCCCCTCTGGCCATCAAATCCTGCAAAGTAAAATGTGTCATCGCCCCCTCCTTTGCCCGTATCTTCTACCGCAACGCCATCAACATCGGGCTGCCTATCGTGGAGTGCGCCCAGGCGGCGGAGGAGATCCAGGCCGGGGACCAGGTGGACGTGGACTTTGCCACCGGAGTCATCACCGATCAGACCACCGGCAAGACTTATCAGGCCGCCCCCTTCCCGGAGTTTATTGAAGGGATCATCCGGAGCGGCGGACTGCTCAACTCACTGAAGGAGCGGGGGGTAGCGAAATGAACTTTAAGATCGCCCTGATCCGGGGCGACGGCATCGGCCCAGAGGTGGTTGGCGAGGCCGTCAAAGTCATGGAGGCCGTAGGCAAGAAATTTGGCCATAGCTTCTCCTTTGAGGATGTGCTGATGGGTGGCTGCGCCATCGACGCGGTGGGCAAGAGCTACCCCGAAGGCACCGCCGAGAAGTGCAAGGCCTGTGACGCTGTGCTGTTAGGCGCGGTGGGCGGCCCCAAGTGGGGCCACGCCTCCGACCCGGAGAAGCGGCCGGAGACCGCCCTGCTGTCCATCCGCAAAGACCTGGGGCTGTATGCCAACCTACGCCCCGCCGCCCTGCGCCCCGCCTTGGCGGACGCCTGCCCCCTGAAGAAAGAGACGGCGGAAAAGGGCATCGATCTGATGATGGTGCGGGAATTGACAGGCGGCATCTATTTTGGCAAGCGGGAGCGGTATCAGACTGAGGACAGGGGTGAGGAGGCATCTGACCGGATGGCCTACTCCCAGATGGAGATCGAGCGTATCGGACGCCGGGCTTTTGAGCTGGCCCGCCTGCGCCGCCACAAGGTATCCAGTGTAGATAAGGCCAATGTGTTGGAGACCTCCCGCCTGTGGCGGTCTATCATGCACCGTCTTTCAGAGGAGTACTCTGATGTAGAATATGAGGATGTACTGGTAGACAATGCCGCCATGCAGTTGGTGAAGGACCCCAGCCAGTTTGACGTGGTGGTCACAGAAAATATGTTTGGTGACATCCTTTCCGACGAGGCATCTATGGTCACCGGCTCCATCGGACTGCTGCCTTCTGCATCCATCGGTGATACTGCCCCCGGCCTATATGAGCCGATTCATGGCTCTGCCCCGGATATCGCCGGTCAAGATAAGGCTAATCCAATCGCAACGATCCTTTCTGTGGGGATGATGTTCCGCTATTCCTTCCATCTTCCACATGAGGCTGATGCTATCGAACAGGCGGTAGATGCCGTGCTGGCTGAGGGCTGGCGGACCCAGGATATTGCGAAGTCGGGAGAGCAGACCATTGGCACGGTTCAGATGGGAGAGCTAATCCGAAGGAAACTATAAAAATAGAAGAAAGAGATCTGGTTCGCCAGGTCTCTTTTTGTTTCTCTTTCCCGGAGGCAACAAGTAGAAATTGCAAAATTAATTTTTTTCTCTTGCATTTTGGATCGTAATCGAATATAATATGCGTTGCAAAAATTGGGCCTCAGAATGAGAGGTTGAAGGAGGACACATGATATGAAGGAACTGTCTAAGATCGCCCTGGCAGTGGAGCCCTCTACTACTATGGCCATCGACGCTATGTTTAAGCAGATGAAGGCGGAGGGGCAGAATGTCATCGGCTTTGGTGCTGGAGAGCCTGACTTCCCCACCCCTGATTATATTAAGGAGGCTGGTATCCAGGCCATTCGGAACAACGAAACGAAATATACCCCTGCAGCCGGCACCATTGAGCTGCGCAAGGCTGTCTGCCAGCGGCTGAAGGAGGACTGCGGTGTAGACTATGAATATACCCAGATCGCTGTCTCTAACGGCGCGAAGCCCTGTGTCTATGTGGCCCTCCGCGCGCTTGTCAATCCAGGGGATGAGGTCATCTTGCCCGCTCCCTACTGGGTCAGTTATATCGAGCTGATCCGTATGGTGGGCGGTGTTCCGGTTGTGGTAGAGGCTACCGAGGCAGAGAATTTCAAGATTACGCCAGAGAAGCTGGCCGCCGCCATCACCTCAAAGACCAAATGTATGATCCTTAACAACCCATCAAACCCCACTGGCATGATGTATAGCCGCCAGGAGCTGGAGGCCATCTCTAAGGTCTGTGTGGAGCAGGATATTTATGTCATCTCTGACGAAATCTACTACGGGCTGGTCTATGACGGCGGACAGTTTGTCAGCCTGGCTGCCTTAGGCGAGGATATTAAAGAGCGCACCCTGCTGATTAACGGCGTGTCCAAGTCCTATGCCATGACCGGCTGGCGAATTGGCTATGTGGCTGCCCCCGCCAAGATTGCAAAGGTCATCGCCAATTTCCTCAGCCATTCCACTGGCTCCCCCTGCTCTATCTCTCAGAAAGCCTCGGCTCTCGCACTCTCCGCTTCTCAAGACTCCATTGAGGAGATGCGCAAGGCCTTTGAGGAGCGGCGCAACTATATGGTGGAACGGATGAATCAGATTGAGGGGGTCAGCTGCATCAAGCCTGAGGGCGCTTTCTATGTGATGATGAACATTGAGAAGCTCATTGGAAAAGAGCTCCATGGTACGGTGATTAAAGACTCTGATGACTTCGGAAACCTCTTCCTGAAGTACGGGAAGGTGGCGGTTGTCCCCGGGACCGGCTTTGCGGCACCGAATTTTGTCCGCTGGTCCTATGCCACCTCTATGGAGAACATCAAAGAGGGACTGGACCGTCTGGAGCGATTCCTGGCGGGAGAGACAATCTGAATACGATGAAAAATGGCCGTCCCTATGGGCGGCCATTTTCAATCATTAAAGTTTTGTGAAACTTTTAAGAAAGAGTAGCGGGGGAGAAGAAAATACGATATAATGAAAACAACGATCAAGAAGAAAGCGGGTGGGCTTGTTTGAAGAGAGAGAAGTACGGGCCATTTATCGCGGCGGGAGTCACGGCCTTTTGTGTGGTGGCCGCGGCAATTTTACTGTTTTTCCTGATCTTCAACGCAGCCTCGGTCCGTGCTTTTTTCACGACGCTGTCACATATCCTGCGCCCTATTTTTATGGGGATGATACTGGCCTTTCTGTTGCTGCCAATCCAAAGGCATATCCTCAAGTTTATGTTGGCCATGACACCAAATCAGAAGCTGAAAAACAAGAACGATGTCCGATTTTTATCTATAATATCCATCGTCTTGAGTCTGCTGGTTGCCTTTATCCTGCTGTATCTGCTGCTGGCCATGGTAATTCCCCAGGTATATGACAGCATCGTCGGATTGGTCATGGCTTTCCCAGAGTACATTGAGAGCGCCCAGGTGTGGTTGTTAACCTTCCTGGAGGACAATCCAGAGATACAGTCCGCTATCATGCCTATCTATAACTCGGCGGCCACCTCTCTGGAGCAGTGGCTCTCCTCAGATATCCTGCCCAATTTAGAGTCGGTGTCCTCCACGCTGGACTGGCTGCGAGCTACGGTCCTACCGAACATTACCGGAGTTGTGTCCGGTGTATCCGCTATTTTGTTGGCTGCCTTACTGCTGATCAAGGACCTGTTGATTGCCATCATTGTTTCTGTCTATCTCCTTGTTCGGAAGGACACGTTTGCTGCTCAGAGTAAGAAGATTGTTTACAGTATCTTCCGTACAGACCACGCTGATTTGATTGTGTCTGAAACGAGAGAAGCCTACCGCATCATGAGTGGGTTTATTAATGGAAAGCTGTTGGATTCTCTCATTATCGGAATTATTTGTCTGGCCTGTTGTAATCTCTTTCACTTTCCCTATCCGGCTTTGGTTGCGACCATCATTGGTGTGACCAATGTGATTCCCTTTTTTGGTCCATTCATTGGAGCGATTCCCTGTATCCTGCTGATCTTTATCATTGATCCCATCCAGAGCATATATTTTGCCATTTTTGTTTTAGTGCTTCAGCAGTTTGACGGAAATATCCTGGGTCCTAAGATCTTGGGTGAGTCTACCGGGTTGGCCTCTTTCTGGGTCTTGTTTTCTATTATTCTGTTTGGCGGACTGTTTGGTTTTGCTGGGATGGTGCTGGGAGTGCCAGTATTTGCTATGATCTACAGTATAATCAGGCGGCTGGTCTGCTATGGCCTGCGCCGTCATAAGCTGCCAACTGAAACAGAGGTGTATATGGGGCGTACAGGCCCCATGTCCCTGCCAAATGGTCATAAGGAATAAAAAATCAGCCCCGGAGAGCAGCTCCGGGGCTGATTATATTTTAGATTACATATCAGTGGTCAGCACTTTCTTCAGATGGGCGAAGCGGGGGAGGGAATGTTCCTTGGGAGCGTCAGTTTCGCCTTGGATTAGGGGGAGTACATAATCGATGAAGGGCTGCTCCACGCCGTTTCCGGCCTCGTTGATCCACTCACGGGGGACCTTCTTCTCGAAGTTAGCCACGATGTCCAATGGCTCCAGAGAGGTCTGGCACTGATAGCCGCCCTCGCGGGTGCATTTGAAGGCCACCATCTTATCGGTTGTGCCGGCCACAGCGGCTTCAACAGCAGCGGAGCCAGCCTGCCAGGCTTCTTCGACATCGGTCTTGGAGGCGGCGTGGGAGGCACAACGCTGCAGCAGAGAGAGCTCGATTCCCCGGACCTTGGCGCCAGTGTGCTTCTTGATGACATCAGCCAGCATTACGGCCAGGCCGCCCAACTGAGCGTGGCCGAAGCCGTCGGTGGCGGAGGTTTCCGCCTCAGACACGAACCGGCCATCGGCGTAGTGGATACCCTCGGATACAGCGACCATGCACTTGCCGGTCTTATCATAGATGCTCTTGACATCGGCGATGAACCGGTCCATATCGAAGTCCACTTCGGGCAGGTAGACAAGGTCGGGACCACAGCCGGCGAGGGAAGCCAGAGCGGCCGAACCGGCCAGCCAGCCGGCGTGACGGCCCATGATCTCAATGACAGTGACCATGCCAGTGTCATAGACGTGGGCGTCCTGCCAGACCTCGGCGCAGGAGGTGGCGATATACTTGGCGGCAGAGGCGAAGCCGGGGCAGTGGTCTGTGCCGTTCAGGTCGTTATCAATTGTCTTGGGCACGCCCATGATGCGGCACTCATAGCCTACCTTCTGCATATACTTAGAAATCTTATTGCAGGTATCCATAGAGTCATTGCCGCCATTGTAGAAGAAGTAGCGGACGTTGTACTTCTGGAAAATCTCAAGGATCCGCTTGTAATCAGTGTCATCCTTGTCGGGGTCAGCCAGCTTGTAGCGGCAGGAGCCCAAAGCGGAAGAGGGGGTATACTTTAGAAGATCCAGTTCAGCGGGATCCTCCTGGGACATATCATACAGCTTGTCCTCCAGTACACCTTTGATGCCATGGGCAGCACCGAGAACACGGGTAATGCAATCGGACTTCAAAGCGGTCTGGATGACGCCCTGAGCGCTGGCGTTGATGACAGCGGTGGGGCCGCCAGACTGGCCAATGATACAAGCTCCGGTCAGTTTCTCCATGTTTGCTTCCTCCTTAAATATAAAAATACGTGGAAAAATGATTTAACTCAGAAATTCTCTTCTAAATTCTAGCACAGATACTTGTAATTATCAACTGTTAATGGTACAATAAGGATTACCAAATTCAAAGGAGATGGTAATTATGCCATTGGTTACTACTACAGAAATGTTCAAGAAAGCCTATGATGGCGGTTACGCAATCGGTGCTTTCAACGTCAATAACATGGAGATCGTTCAGGGCATTACCGAAGCTGCCAAGGAAGTCAATGCTCCCCTGATCCTCCAGGTCTCCAAAGGGGCCCGGGCTTATGCGAACCACACCTATCTGATGAAGCTGGTGGAGGCTGCTGTGATTGAGACCGGCCTGCCCATCTGCCTGCATCTGGATCATGGCGACAGCTTTGAGACCTGTAAGTCCTGTATTGACGGCGGCTTTACCTCCGTTATGATCGACGCCAGCTCCAAGCCCTTTGCCGAGAATATTGAGATCACCAAGAAAGTGGTGGAGTACGCCCATGACCACGGCGTGGTGGTTGAGGCGGAGCTGGGCGCTCTGGCTGGCGTTGAGGACGAAGTGAATGTGTCTGCTGAGGCCTCCCATTATACCCGCCCCGAAGAGGTAGAAGAGTTTGTGTCCAAGACTGGCTGTGACTCTTTGGCCATTGCTATCGGCACCAGTCACGGCGCTTATAAGTTCACCGCCGCTCAGTGTACCCGTAACGAGAAGGGCGAACTGGTGCCTCCACCCCTGCGATTTGACATCTTGGATGAAGTTGTGAAGCGCCTGCCCGGCTTCCCCATTGTGCTTCATGGCTCCTCTTCCGTGCCGCAGGAGTTTGTCAAGATGATTAATGAGAACGGCGGAAAGATGCCCGATGCCGTCGGTATTCCTGAGGAGCAGCTCCGTCAGGCCGCCCGTGGCGCTGTGTGTAAGATCAATATTGACTCCGACCTGCGTCTGGCCATGACTGGAACCATCCGCAAGTTCATGGCTGAACACCCTGATAAGTTTGATCCCCGTGAGTATCTAAAGCCTGCCCGTGCCGCTATCCAGGCTATGGTTAAGCATAAGCTGATTGATGTTTTGGGCTGCGACGGTAAGGCCTGATAATTTTCAAAAAGCAACGACTCCGGCCCCAGATCCGCTACGGCGGGTCTGGGGCCCTTTTCTGATCTCTCTGCATAAGATGAGAGAAGGGGGGAGGAAGAATGCTAAAAATCATACCTTATGACCGTTTTGCTGGAGTTGCCTATGCGCACCGCTGGGCCTATGAAAGAAACCCTAAATATATGAATTTCGATGAATTAGGAGGGGATTGTACTAACTTTGCTTCCCAGTGCCTCTATGCCGGGGCTGGAGTCATGAACTTCACACCCACCTTTGGCTGGTACTACAACAGCGGGGAAGACAGGGCTCCGGCGTGGACAGGGGTACCTTATTTTTTTAACTTTTTAACGAGGAAGCAAAAGACACCCGGTCCATTTGGGAGAGAGGTCCTGCTGGAACAGGTGGAACCGGGCGATTTTATCCAGCTTCGTTTCTCCGGACATCAGGAATTTAGCCATAATCCAATCGTGGTAGAGATAAAAAGAGAGAATGGGCCGGGCTCTATTCTTGTGGCCGCGCATAGTCAGGACACGGATTTTCGTCCCTTGAGCACCTATCCTTATGTACAGCTAAGATGTATCCATATCTTAGGTACATATCAATGGGGATGAAAGATACCATTAAAAAGCACCCAAAGTAGATACTTTGGGTGCTTTTTTAATGCTTCTTTGAATTGCGATGGCTTAGTTTCCTCAACCAGATCACCACTCCGGCCAGCAGAAGAACGATAACAAGAGTCAAAGCCGAACTAATAGTAGACATCATATCATAGGTGAGAAAAGGAAGAACTTCAATGGAGAAATTCTGTATGATAATGACACCATTCTCGGTAATGGTCTGAGTAAACATTTGATTCTGCAGCATACAAACAGCAGATTCCACTAGAGCGATAATGCCAGCAATAGCATAGATGAGGCGCAGAGGGAGGCGGACTCGCATCTGATCTTCCTCTGAAATATCAAAAAAACGGTACATCTGTCCAGAACCTTTAATTGAAACATAAAACAAATAAAAAGCAACGATTAATTGAAAGGAATCAAGGAATGCGGTAGGCATGGGTTCCTCCTAAAATACTGTTTAGCGAAATAAAAGTTAACAACAATAATAATATATTGCGGACCAATGATTGTCAACTGATTTAGATGCCACTTCACTTTGAATAAAAATTGAACTGCCTACAGACTCATAGGGTAATGCAAGAATGCAGCCATCAAATTTCATTATAATATGACTGAGTTTCAATTACAATAATTTTATCTTTACGACTTAAACAAATTTTGGCTACAAATTTGACATATCATACAAAAAGAATAAATATAGAAATGTTAGCGTTGACATTTTGCATGTACTGATATTAAAATAAACAACAAGAATTTGATTCCATAATAAGAGATAATATTTCATAATATGAAAAAACGATATTAAAGAGAAGTCTCTCTTTAGTATAATATTTGATCAAACAGGAGGAAAACAATGAAAAAGGTTCTTGCATTTGCGATGGCTTTGGCGATGGTGTTTTCCATGGCCGGCTGTGGAAACGGTAGTAATAGCGGCTCTACCAACAGCGGCGGAGATGAGGTAGAAACATTAAAAATTGGCGTTGTTTGCCCCATTTCTGGTGTCTCTGCTATTGCTGGAAAGTACATTACGAATGGTGTCGAGGTTGTAGAGAACGAGCTAGGCGGTAAGATCGACATTAAGGGCAAAGAGTATAACATCGAGTTCATTTACATGGACAATGAGGCATCCGAGGAAAAAACAACAAATGTGTTTCAGAAGTTAATTGAGGAAGAAAAGGTTATTGCTATAGTCGGCCCTGATATGTCCAAATGCGCATTGGCTGCTGGTCCGATTGCTCAGAATGCCAAATGCCCCATCGTTACTACCTTTGCGACTAACACTGCGGTTACTGAGGTAGGCGACTATATTTTCCGGGCCTGCTTTATTGATCCTTTCCAAGGGCAGATGGCTGCCCAGTATATCTGGGAGTCCGGATATGAGACTGCCAGCATTATGTTCAACAACGCTGATGCCTATGCGACTGGACTGAAGGACGCATTTATTGAAAGCTATGAAGCGCTGGGCGGTCAAATCTTGGCTATCGAAGAGTATTCCGGCTCTGATGTTAAGGACTATAACGTCCAGTTGACGAAGCTGGCCGCTGCCAATGCAGAGAGTGTATTTTTCCCCAACCTGCTGAGTGAGCTCGGCCTCCAGATCCAGCAGGCCCGCTCCGCTGGCATCACTTGCCCCATTATCTGTGGTGACTCTGCTGATACTCCTGAAGTCGGACAGGTGGCTGGTGCTGCTGTGGATGGCGTAGCCTATGTTTCCGCTTTTTCTGCTGAGTCTACCGATCCCGCTGCTGTTGAGTTTGTTGAGAAGTACACTGCCCTGCATCCCGATGAGCAACCCAATTCCAATGCTGAACTGGCTTATGAAGCTACTATGATGGTTCTCTATGCGTTGCAGAATGCAGAAGAGCTGACCCGCGATGGTGTCCGTGACGCTCTGGCTTCTATTGAGAATCTTCAACTGCCCTCTGGTCCTATGACGATGGGTGAGGATCGTAACCCCATTAAGGGTGGCGTGGTTATGCAGTATGATGCTGATGGTGTTTCCCATTATGTTTCTTCCATCAATCCTAGCTGATTTCTTTTGGATTTTTCATCGGTGACATAGGGCAGCAATTCTTTCTTAGGCATAACTGAATGTGCCGGCTGCGTTTGATACCAGCCGGCACATTTCCTTTCTTAGTAAATCCATTTTTTAGACATGATAGGAGGCGTTCCTGTGGCTACGATCCTACAATACTTAGTTTACGGCTTGCAATTGGGCAGCGTATATGCGTTGCTTGCATTGGGCTATACCATGGTCTATGGGATTGTTGGCATGATCAATTTTGCTCATGGTGACTTTTTGATGATTGGTGCATTGGGCACCTATTTTATTGCTCAACTTTTCTCCAGCTATCAGATTGATGGAACATTCCCAATGCTTATTGTAGGGATTATCATATTGATTGCTATGCTGGGCACTGGCGGAATCGCTGTAGCGACTGAGGCGATCGCTTACAGACCTCTGCGCAATAAACCTAGAATGATCGCGTTGATCACAGCTGTAGGTGTCTCCATGTTTTTGGAGAACTTTCCAAGGGCCTTACCTTTTATTGGCCCGAATCCTCGCTCGTTCCCCACACTATTTACGCCCAAAACCTTTAATGTTTTAGGGGCGTCTATCACTTCGACCCAGATTATCATGATCATATTGGCTGCTGTTACTATGATGGCACTATATTTCATGGTGAATGGCACAAAGATCGGTGGACAGATGAGGGCCGTCAGTATGGACAAGGATGCAGCTTCTTTGATGGGTATCAATGTCAACCGCGTCATTTCCATCACATTCTTCGTAGGCGGCGCTCTGGCCGCAGTGTCTGGTATTTGCTATGCCAGTGCCTATCCTCAGGTTGATGTGTATATGGGTTCCTGGCTGGGCAATATGTCATTTGTCGCAGCCGTTCTGGGTGGTATCGGTGATATTAGGGGGGCCATGTTGGGGGGCTTTATCCTTGGGATCGCCCAAATATTTGCTACCGCTTTGAACTCTACCTTCGGCTATGCTGTCGGATTCATTATTTTGATTGTTATCCTTTTGGTCAAGCCTGCCGGTATCATGGGCAAGCTGGTCATAGAGAAAGTTTAAGGAGGGGTGATCTTTATGAATATAAAGAAATTGATTAAGTCGATTTACCCCGCCTTAATTGTTGTCCTTTTATATGTAGTTGTAACGGTCCTGCGCTCTGTGGGTATCCTAAATGGCTATTATATTCAAGTCATGATGTTTGCCGGCATCAACATTATGATGACAGCCAGTCTGAACTTGGTCAATGGCTTTACTGGACAGTTCTGTATTGGCCACGCTGGCTTTATGTCCCTAGGTGCTTATGGAGCCGCGGTCATTACCACCATGGTATTTGATGGTAAGAATATTCCGGTAGTTGCCCAGGTCCCTGTCTTTTTGTTAGGCCTACTGGTAGGAGGGTGTGTGGCTGCCTTGGTAGGAGTGCTGATTGGGATGCCCTCCCTAAAGCTAAAGGGGGACTATTTGGCCATTGTTACTCTGGCCTTTGGTGAAATTGTCCGCGCTATCCTTCGTCTGATCCAGCCGATTGGCGGAGCCAGAGGCATGATTGGCATTCCAAATTACTCCAATTTTGCCTGGATCTTATTCTTTATGGCGTTGACGTTATATCTATTGCGTAACCTTATCTATTCTCCCTACGGCCGCGCCTTTATCGCAATTCGGGACAATGAGATTGCTGCAGATGCCATGGGCATCAATACTACCCGCTACAAGATCACATCGTTCTGTATCGCTGCCTTTATTGCCGGCGTAGCAGGCGGCCTGTATGCTCATGTGCTAGCCTTCATTCAGCCGGACTCCTTTAGCTTTACAAAGAGCTCCGATTTCTTGGTCTACTTGTATGCCGGGGGTTCCGGATCTCTGACTGGTTCTATTTTGGGCGCCACACTGTTGACCATCCTGCCTGAGGTTCTCCGCTTTTTGGCCGACTGGCGCCTGGCGGTGTATGCGGCTATTCTGGTCATTGTGATGCTCTATCGCTCAGAGGGGCTTTGTGGTGGCAAGGAAGTTCCCTTTATGCGTATTTCTCGTGCGTCCCTGTACGAGACTCCGCTGTTTGGCTCAAAGAAGGATAAAGAGCCTGCGGGTGTCTCTAAGTCCTGAGAAGGGAGAAGTGGTGATATGAGTCTTCTTGAGGTCAAAAACCTCTCTATCATGTTCGGTGGGCTTTGCGCCGTGGATAATTTTAATTTGGAAGTTGAAAAGGGCGAATTAATTGCCATTATTGGGCCAAACGGTGCAGGAAAGACAACCGTATTTAATATGCTGACCGGTATTTACAAACCCACCACCGGTACCATTAAGCTAGATGGGGTGGATATGGTAGGGCTTAAACCCTATCAGTTTGCGCGACAGGGGATTACCCGAACTTTCCAGAACATCCGCCTGTTCTCTAATGCCAGTGTGGCGGACAATGTAAAGATGGCCCATACTATGCATAACGACCAGAATCTAGCCAAATGTTTTTTGCGTACACCGGGCATGGTGAAGAGCGAAAGGGAGCTGGATGAGAAGGTCATGGGTCTGTTAGACCGTCTGGGACTGGCCGACAAAGCAAATTTACTAGCAAAAAATCTGCCCTATGGCGATCAGCGCCGTCTGGAAATTGCACGTGCCCTGATGACGGATCCCAAGATCCTGTTGTTGGATGAGCCAGTAGCTGGTATGATTACCACTGAACTGGAGGATATGGCGAACCTGGTAGCACAGATTCGCAAGGACTTTGGTGTGACTATCATTTTGATCGAGCACCACATGAACTTTGTAATGCCTATTGCGGACCGCATCAAAGTCTTAGACTTTGGTAAGACCATAGCTGAAGGGGTGCCCGCCGAAGTGCAGGCCAATCCGAAGGTTATCGAGGCATACTTAGGAGGAGGCTATCAGAATGTCGCTACTTGAGATTCGGGATCTTCATGTGTCCTATGGAGCCATTAATGCGGTACAAGGCGTTTCCTTCTCGATGGAAAAAGGGGAGATTGTGGCGTTGATTGGGTCCAATGGCGCTGGAAAGTCCACCATTCTGCGCACCATCTCTGGTCTGGAGCACGCAAAAAGCGGGTCAATTCTGTTTCAGGGAACAGAATTGACCAAGATGAAGCCCCATAAGATTGTAGAACAGGGCATTGCCCATGTGCCAGAAGGCCGCCGGGTATTTTCGAAGATGTCCGTCACTGAAAACCTGACTATGGGAGCCAATCTGATAAAAGATAGAGCTTTCATAAAAGATGGTCTGGAACGGGTATTTACTATCTTTCCACGACTGAAGGAGCGTGAAAAGCAGCAGGCTGGGACACTTTCTGGAGGTGAGCAGCAGATGCTGGCGTTAGGCCGGGCCTTGATGACCAACGGAAGCCTGTTAATGCTAGACGAGCCTTCCATGGGGCTGGCTCCTATTGTTGTAGAAGATATTTTTCGCGTCATCAGGCAAATTAATGAAACTGGCACTAGCATCTTGCTCATCGAACAGAACGCCTTTTTAGCTCTGAATACGGCCTCCCACGCTTATGTGCTGGAGACGGGGAAAATTACCATGCAAGGTGCCTCTCAGGATTTGCTAGCTGATGAGCGTGTGAAGGCAGCCTATCTGGGTGCCTAAGCATATACAACAAACTGATTTGTAGGAGTGAATGAACGATGCAGTTGTCAAATTTGGCCCAAAATCTGGGTGGATCAGTCATTCGGGAGATGTTCAATGAGGCCTTGAAAATGGAGGATACTATCAGCTTTACAGTTGGCGAGCCGGACTTTATCACTCCGCGCCCCATCATTGAAGAGGCATGCCGATGCTGGGAGTCCGGTATGACTCACTATACCCCGAACAGTGGCGTGTTGGAACTGCGCCAAGCGATTGCGGAGTACCATGCCAATGATCTGAAGCCTGATCCCACAAACCAAATTATGGTGTCCTGCGGTGCCACTGAGGCGATCCAGATGGCTTTGTTCACCTTGGTAAATCCCGGTGATGAAGTCATCGTAATCACACCGGCCTGGCCTAATTATTTTGGACAGATTGGTATGGTGGGCGCCAGAATGATCTGTGTCCCAGCACGTGAGGAAAACGGATTTATCCCAGATCCTGATGACATCAAGGCCGCGATCACACCTAAAACAAAAGCTATCATTCTCAACTCACCCTCTAATCCTACCGGTGCGGTGATTGACAAGGATACTTGCAAAGCCCTGGCTGACCTGCTCCGCGAGCGGGATATCTTTATCATTGCCGATGAGATATACAGCCGGTTAGTTTATGATGATGCGGGCTATACCAGCATTACCTCCTTTGATGGAATCATGGAAAAGACTGTGTACATTAGCGGCTTCTCCAAAATGTTTGCCATGACTGGCTGGCGCCTTGGTTATGCGATCTCCCAGCCTGATATTATCCGTAACATGACTAAACTGCACGAGAACGGAGCTTCCTGTCTGCCGGCCCCCAGCCAGATTGCGGCCGCCTGTGGGCTACGTCAGTGCCAGTCTGAGATTGAGAATATGCGGCAGAGCTATCTTCGCCGCCGTGACCTGATCTGTTCACTGATTGACCAGACCCCTGGTCTGTCTATTAAAAAGCCAAAGGGTGCCTTCTATGCCTTTGTCAATGCCAAGGAACTGACAGAGTTCACCGGGATGAATTCCCGTGACTTGTGTATGGATCTACTGAAGAAGACCGGGGTCGTTACTGTCCCTGGATCCGGATTCGGTGACAGTGGGGAAGGATTCATCCGAATTACCTACGCCACCTCTGACGAAAATATTAAGAGGGGCTTTGAGCGCATCCAGGGCTATATTCAGGGCCTGGGATTTTGAATCTAAATCTATGATCAAATGAAGGGCAGGGGCCTTGTCTGGGGACAGGGCCTCTGCCTTTGTTTTGATTCCCTTGAATTTTGTTTTGGAAAATGCTATGCTGGAATCAAGAAACTACAATGGAGCGGATAATGAATATGTTAGCCTATACTTTTTTGGAACAAGGAACATTCAAATTGTTGGAGAAAGAGAGACCAGTGATCTTGGATGACCGAGACGCGATCGTGCGGGTCACCTTAGCCAGCATTTGTACCAGTGACCTCCACATCAAGCATGGCTCTGTACCAAGAGCAGTGCCAGGTATTACGGTCGGCCATGAGATGGTGGGCGTAGTAGAGAAGGCTGGTCCTGCTGTATTATCAGTGAAGCCTGGTGACAGGGTCACCGTAAATGTAGAGACTTTCTGTGGGCACTGTTTTTTCTGCCAGCATGGCTGGGTGAATAACTGCATAGACCCAAATGGTGGCTGGGCCTTGGGCTGCCGCATCGATGGCGGGCAGGCAGAATATGTGAGAGTTCCCTATGCGGACCAGAGCTTGGATAAGATCCCTGATTCCGTGACTGACCGTCAGGCCCTTTTTGTAGGTGACATTCTGTCTACAGGTTATTGGGCGGCCCAGATATCAGATATCAGCCCTGATGACACTGTGCTTATCATCGGGGCCGGCCCGACAGGTATATGTACCTTACAGTGTGTTTTGTTAAAAAGTCCAAAACGTGTGATTGTATGTGAGCGGGAAGAACAGCGCCTCCAGTTTCTCCACCGTTACTATCCTCAGGTGCTGGCGACCACACCGGAAAAAGCACTGGACTATGTACGGCGAAACAGCGACCACGGCGGCGCGGATGTAGTGCTCGAGGTCGCTGGTGGAGCGGAAACCTTTCGTATGGCCTGGCAGTGTGCCAGACCCAATGGCACTGTGGCAGTAGTGGCGCTGTATGACGGTCCTCAGCAGCTGCCCTTGCCCGAAATGTACGGGAAAAATCTGACCTTCAAGACTGGTGGTGTGGATGGTTGCAGCTGTGCGGAGATATTAAAGCTGATCAAGGAGGGAATGCTGGACACCACGCCGTTAATCACCCATACCTTTCACCTAGAGGAGATCGAGGCGGCCTATGACCTCTTTGAACATCGGCGGGATAACGTGATAAAAGTGGCTATTGAGATGGGGGAGAAGTCCTAATGATCTTATATTTTTCCGGAACTGGAAACAGCCGTTATGCCGCTGAACTTTTGTCAGAGCAGTTGAATGAAGAACTCCTGGATCTAGGAAAACGAATCAAAAGTGGTGAAAAAAGCCCAATTTTTTCTACTGGGCCTTGGGTTTTTGTAAGTCCTACCTATGGTTGGCAACTTCCTCATATCTTTGAGGAATATCTTAGAGCCGTAGAGCTGCTGGGGGACAAAAGGGCCTATTTTGTCCTGACTTGTGGCAGTGATATTGGCGGCGCAGGGCGATATCTAGCGGAATTATGCCAGGCAAAGGGGCTTATTTACCGAGGAACCCTAGAGGTGGTAATGCCAGAAAATTATATTGCGTTGTTTCCTGTGCCGGAAGAACAGGAGGCAGAGCAGATCATTGAGAGAGCAGTCCCTGTCCTTCAACATGGTGTTAACTGGATCGCCCAGGATAGGGACTTCCCCCAACGTAAAGTAGGGATTGTGGATCGCATCAAAAGTGGCTTAGTCAACCGTGCCTTTTACCGCTTTGTGATAAAGGCAGACCTCTTTTACGCAAAAGACTCCTGTGTTGGGTGTGGAAAATGTGTTGCAAACTGCCCTTTGAATAACGTGAAACTCAATAACCAAATCCCTGTATGGGGAAAGCACTGTACACATTGTATGGCCTGCATCTGCAACTGCCCTGCCCAGGCGATTGAATATGGAAGTCGGAGCAAAAATAAACCCCGATACCGATGTCTGCCCTATAAGAAACAATGATGCTCTGTCTTCCTATAAAAAGGAGATCCCATCCAACCCGATGGGATCTCCCTTTTTGTAGCCTAAAACCACTCGCCTAGCAAGTGGTTCAAAATAGCGATAAGCAAGTTTGCTATATAAATAGGAGTATGGTCTGCCCACTGCACAAAGAGTAGAGAAGGGAGGGCTTCATGTGCGAATGAATAACAGTTTATCATAAGATATGTAACTCAGTAGTGTCATCCGTGAGGAATAAAGGGCTATGCCCGCATAGAGACAACCACCAGCGAAGCTGGTGGTTGTGTTCTTATGGAGCGGTCAGCCAGGCCCCCACCAGAACAGCGGCCAGTTGTTTCTGATAATCTGGATCCAACAGTTGTGCCTCCTCTTCTGGATTCGTTAAAAATCCACACTCCACCAGGACGGCTGGACAACTAATATGATTCATAAGATAGACCGTATCCGGAATTTGCTTTACCGACCGCTCATTTTCTGGCTGGAGTGTCCCCTTGACTACCGCCTGAATATGTTCCGCCAGTTCCTTAGAGCCCTCTGTGGGCGCATAGAATACCTGTGCGCCGTGATAGCGATTATTCGGATAAGTATTCTGATGGATACTAAGCAGAGTGGCACTTCTTTGTCCCTCAATAGCAGCCACTCTATTTTTTAGATCAGATACCTTCTTTTCACGCAGTGAAACCGCACTGTTGTCGTGGAGGGAAATATCTTCTTCTCGAAGGACCATGGGAGATACTCCGTAAAAGGCCAAAATATCCCGCATCCTCAATACCACTGCCAGATTAATCTGACTTTCCGGCATACCAGTGAGTGAGACAGCACCCCCATCTTCTCCACCATGCCCGGCATCCAGAATCAGATTGGCCTGGCTATTTACTAAAGAGGAAGATGACGCTATTCTATCCATTCTCCCCATGCATAAGCGCAGCGACCAGTTCAGCAAAAACAATACTGTCACGATAGCCAATCCTAGCAATAACATCCGCCGCCTCATAAGACCACCTCGACCTAACATATGGAGACGGACAAGAGCAATATTCCCTATTTAAAATAAAATTTATTTTGGCCACCAAATCTTGTCTTCCTTGGTAAAGAAATAGAGAAGATAACCAGAAAGCCCAAAAGTTCCATCCTTGACTCCCTTTTTCTCCAGGGACCACGTTACCGGTCAGACCATACACTGGGATGAGGGCCCATCCGCCCCTCAAATCCAACCAAGGAGGGAATCCCTTTGAATCAAGAGATCGGTAGTTCCTGCCCCCTGCAGACTAGCTGCCCTGATAATTATGGTACTCTGCCGTCCTGTGCAGGACTGGCAGTCCCTTACGTCCCATTTCAGCAGGATAGACCCAATAAATATTCCCAAAGTGAGGCTCTGAGCAACGGTACACTCTTTCCAGGCCTCAACCTCCCCTTCCATTTGAAGGTGGAAGGTTCCACTTTGCCCACAAATCCGCTGGTAGAGCTCCAGGCTCTGGAATTCGTCGTACTAGAACTTGGGATTTATCTTGACACCCATCCTGACGATACGGAGGCATTCACCCTTTTCAAGCAGTATGCCGCCATGGAAAAGTCGGCCAAAGCCGCTTACGAAAGCAAATTCGGACCCCTGACCAAAGCCGCGGCGGCGACTGGAGAGCGATACAACTGGCTCCAGGAGCCCTGGCCTTGGAATTTCCAGCAGAATGAGGTGAAGTAAATGTTTATTTATGAAAAGAAGCTTCAATTTCCAGTAAAAATTGCCACTCCAAATCCTAAGTTGGCCGCTTTTATTATCAGTCAATATGGTGGTCCAGATGGAGAACTAGGTGCCTCTATGCGCTATCTATCCCAGCGTTATGCCATGCCTTATGCTGAGGCAAAAGGCGTATTGACGGACATCGGCACTGAGGAGCTGGGCCATATGGAGATGGTAGCCGCCATCGTTCACCAACTGACTCGAAACCTCACCGACGAAGATGTGCGAAATAATCCAACCTTTGCTCCTTATTTCGTAGACCACACCACAGGTGTCTATCCTACTGCCGCTTCCGGGTTCCCTTGGAGCGCCGGCTCTATCCAATCTACCGGCGATGTCATTGCCGACTTGACTGAAGACTTGGCGGCCGAACAAAAGGCCCGCCTCACCTATGATAACATTCTCCGCCTTTCCGATGACCCAGATGTCAACAACGTCATCCGTTTTCTGCGAGAGCGGGAAATTGTCCACTTCCAGCGATTTGGCGAGTGTTTGCGCCTGTGCAAAGAGAAGATGGACGCAAGAAACGTCTACCTTACTAACCCGGCCTTTGACAAAGCACAACCCAGGACTCCTGCTAGAGGTTAAAAAAACAGCCAGGCTCCCCTTTATTAGGGGGCCTGGCTCTTCTCAAAGCTGATAGAAACTGTCCGTACAGATTTACAATAAGGCGAAAACCTGCTAGAATAAAATAAATCAAACTCGGCACCAGAAGGAGCAGGACGATGAAAGCAAAGACTCTCTTTTACTGTACAGAATGCGGGAACGAGATGCCAAAATGGCAGGGGAAATGTCCTGCCTGCGGCGCATGGAATACGGTGGTAGAGCAACCCACAGAAAAGCCCGTCAAAAAAGCAGGAATTAACCATCCCAGAGGTTCCGCGGCTGGCGTGGCCGGTCACCGTCCCAAACTCATGAAAGATGTGGAGATCACAGATGAGCTGAGATTTTGTACAGGAATGGGAGAGCTGGACCGGGTTCTGGGAGGCGGTGCGGTCAAGGGATCGCTGGTTCTGATAGGCGGTGCTCCTGGCATTGGAAAGTCCACACTTATGCTGCAGATCTGCGATAATCTGTGCCGGTTTGCCACAGTTTTGTATGTATCAGGAGAGGAATCCGAACGGCAGATCAAACTCCGAGCGCAGAGGCTAAACGTGGCAGAGGAGGGGCTTCATCTGCTGGCGGAAACCGATCTGGAGAACATGATTGATTCAGTTCATCATCTCCAGCCTGATGTGCTCATTGTGGATTCTATTCAGACTTTATACCACGGGGATGTGAATGCCGCCCCTGGAAGCATAAGCCAAGTAAAGGAATGCACACTGGCGTTGATGCAGCTTGCAAAGGGAGAGGGAATTACTGTTTTTGTCATCGGACATGTGAACAAAGAGGGCTTTATTGCCGGGCCTAAGGTGCTGGAGCATATGGTAGACTGTGTCCTTTATTTTGAAGGTGAGAGGCATATGGCCTACCGCATTTTAAGGGCGGCCAAGAACCGCTTTGGCGCGACCAATGAGATTGGTGTTTTTGAGATGGAGGATGGTGGACTGTGTGAAGTGCCAAACCCCTCGGAAACTCTGTTAGCTGGCCGTCCCATGGATGCTCCGGGTACCTGTGTTACCTGTGTTATGGAGGGAGTACGCCCGGTGCTGGCAGAGATCCAGGCCCTAGTGGTGCCCAGCAGCCTAGGAAATCCTAGAAGAGTGAGCAATGGCTTCGAATATAACCGCACCATGTTGTTGCTGGCCGTGCTGGAAAAACGCGGCGGCCTTTTACTGGGAAATTGTGACAGCTATCTAAATGTCATTGGAGGGCTAACATTAGACGAACCAGCGGCAGATTTAGCAGTTGTGTTGGCTATGGCCTCCAGTTTTCGGGACAGACCGGTACCTCATGATCTTGCTGCTATTGGGGAAGTGGGGCTGACCGGAGAACTTCGGGCAGTCAGTGCGTTAGGCCAACGCCTGTCCGAAGTCCAGCGGCTAGGCTTTACAAAATGTCTGATTCCAAAGCGTGTCCAGGGCAAACTAATTGCTCCGGAGGGACTAGAGTTGATCCGGGTTTCCAGTATTCGGGAGGCTCTGGCGACGTTGCTGTAAAGCTTTTTTACTTAAGGGAACAAAATTAATACAGCTGGAGCTAGAAGTTAACCCGGAGGAGGCGGCTCGGTAGAGAGAACAGTATCCGTCCTTCTGATAAACACAGGAATCAGTGCACATGATCAAGCTCATTCTTTTCACCTCCAGTATCGAGAGTAAGTAGTATGTCCTAGAGTGGAAAAGATATGAGATATGGAGGGATATGAAAAATTGGTTTGGAAGCTTGAAGGATAGTGAGTAAGTTGCTGTTCTAGGGCCGCCAGTCCTGATGATGCCCTGATCAAAAAAGGTATTGTTCAACGGCGTTTTTATCGGCCTAAGAAAAAGCGGATAACCTTCCGCCTTCGGCTCTCTCTGGTCGTGTCCTCCATTCTGGATAAATTGAAACGTCCCAGGACATAAAAAAGGGGAGAGGGCCGCCGCCCCTCTCCCGGTCGCTTACATAATTTTCGGTAGTGGAAATTCGATGCTGTTTCCAGCTTTTTCCGCCCACTCTAGCAGGGTGTTTACTCCGTCCCGGACTTCTGCTAGTTCTTCTCTTATGGGTTGCACTTCTTCTTGTATTGTAGTTTTCATTCTTGCTTCGCTCTCTTGGAGCATTTGCTTCATAGCTTGTAATAGTTCTTGGTCCGTCATGTCGAGCCCTCCTGGTCTGATTATATATGGTATCTGTCATTGTACCGGGTCCGGGGGAGTTTGTCAATCTCTCGTTTCCCGCCTCCCATCCTGGTTTTCGTCGGCTTGCCGAACTCGGCGGCGGCGAGTTCGGTTGTTCACATCGTCCATAAATTCCTAATAGGGTCAAGGAGGCCGTAGGCCGCTCGACAAAGAAACTGGCTCTTTGGAGCCAGTTTCTTTGATCCTTGACGCTATTCGGTATTTATGGCCTATCCCGTAGGGATACCTTATGAAAATAGTGCTTGACTTTCTTCCTTTTTTGTGATTATATTAAGTTAGCTTATCCGGAAGGGAAGGAAAAAAAGTCTGACTCACCTTAAAAGCTAGACTTTTGGTCCAACAATAACCGTCCATTTTGTTGACCGCCTCGGTCCTTTATTTTTTTAAGATAATAGGTCAACAAAATAAAAATTTTGTTGACCTAAAAGGAGGGGAATCGGTAGTTTAACCGGAAACTATGGATTATCGAACTGAAGCTCCCGCACTAATCAGAGATTTTCTTGTCTATCATGAAACTATCCAAGGACATTCCAGTCGCACAATAGATGAATATTTTCTGGATCTGCGTAGTTTCTTTCGCTATATTAAACAGAAAAAAAATCTTATATCTAAGGATGTTCCATTTGACAGTATCATGATTGATGATGTCGACCTATCTCTGGTCCACAGCATCACATTAAGCGATGTCTATGATTTTATGAGTTTTCTCTCCCAAGATCGCTCACTTACAGCTACGTCAAGAGCTCGAAAAGTCGCTACAATCCGCTCCTTTTATAAATACTTGACTAATAAGGCCAAGCTGTTAAGAGAGAATCCTGTGCAAGATTTGGACTCACCTAGGCTACGCAAATCACTCCCAAGATATCTGAATCTTGATGAAAGCATAGAGCTTCTGGATTCAGTGGCTGGAAAAAACTCTAGTCGTGATTATTGTATTCTTACTTTGTTCCTAAACTGTGGATTGCGTATTTCTGAGTTGGTAGGCTTAAATGTAACAGATGTTCGAGGCGATCAACTGCGTGTTTTGGGAAAAGGAAATAAAGAGCGGATGCTCTATTTGAATGAAGCTTGTCAACAGGCGCTTCAGGATTGGATAACTGAGCGAAGCATGTTGACGTTAGTCGATCAAAAGGCGTTATTTGTCACGTTGCAAAATAGGCGTCGGATATCCAGAGCGGCAGTCCATAAACTGGTCAAAAAGCATCTATTAGCTGCAGGGCTGGACAGTAGCCAGTATTCAGCGCATAAACTGCGCCATACAGCGGCTACCCTTATGCTTCAAAACGGTGTAGATGTACGTACCCTCCAGGAAGTTTTGGGGCACGATAATCTCAATACTACCCAGATTTATACCCATGTAGATAGTGATGATCTTCGTACCGCAGCCAGGGCCAATCCCCTTGGCCGAGTATCTCGAACAAAGACGAAAAATCAAAAGAAAGAGGTTTGATACATGTACGCTGCCTGCTTTATTCTGACCATGCTCCCCCCTATCCTTATTCTGTGTGTGGGAATCATATGGAAAGTATCCCCGCCCAAAATGGACAGCAAGGGGTTGGCCTACCGTACAGCGTTGTCTACACGCAGTGAAGAAACTTGGAGCTTTGCACATCGCCATTGCTCAAAGCTCTGGATTCGTCTTGGCATCGTACTTGGGTTGGTGACCGCTCTGCTGATGTGGTTTTTTCGGGACCAGTATCTCAATTTTATTTTGTGGCTTCTGGCCGGTCAGATGGTATTTTTTTGTTTGTCCGCCTTTCTAGTAGATTTGCTGTTAAAAAATGGATTTGATGAACATGGAAACAAACTAATATAAAAAAGACCTCCAAGTTTTTTCTTGGAGGCCTTTTTATTATTTAATGTGATACAGTCGGGCGTTTGGCTTCCAAAATACCTGGGATGATGGAACACAGAGAGCCAACGACAATCAAAAGGATACCAAGCAGCATATTTCCCGGGATATCTTCCCTATGGAGCCACCAAGCCAGTATCGGTGACAGAGCGGGCTTAAAAAAGTATACTAGGGAAACTACACTAGCTGGCTGATATTCCATAGCCAAAAAGTAGGAGCAGAACCCGATACCTGCTACACCGGCAGAAACATAGAGCACATAGGGGAGATTTTCTATGGTATAACCGGCCAGGATAGGAATGTTGGCGAAATTTGGCAGACCAGCCGAGGTGATCGCCGCCGCCACAGCCGGAATGTGAGATAGGACGATAAAAAGAAGTACGATGAGGCTTCCAAATAGGAAACTAAAGCAGGTCACGACCACACCGCCATACTCAGCACACTTCCGCTTTCCCATAACCCCGTACAGAGAAAACAACAGGGTAGATAGCAACGCCAACGATACCCCCAACATATTCAGGTTGCTGTGGAATGGATTGATGATCGCCAGAGTCCCGATGATTTCAAAAATAAGGGCTGCCACATGACGTTTTTTAATGGGCTCATGGAGCAGAAAGAAGGCCAGGAAGGTCACGAATACCGGATTACAACTGAAGAGGACCGCAGTGACCGAGGAACTGGTATACTCGACAGCTAGATGGAGAATTGTCATGCTCAGAGATATCCCAGTGAACCCTAAAAGGGCAAAATAAGCCAGAGTTTTCGTATCAAGCCTCTTTTTCCTCTTTCGAAGTGTATGCAGGGCCAAAGGTAATAGGAAGAGAAAGCCAATAACAAAACGAGCAAAGGTCAACTGGACAGGGTTCAGTTCTCCAGCAATAAATTTCAATACCACCTCAAAGGAGCTGAACATGACTACCGCAATAGCAATATACAGATATCCTGTTTTCACAAATAACGCCTCCCCTCTCGATAGAATAATTATACCATATGCTAAAGAAAATGGAACTGCACAATAGTAAAAAACTAATAATGAAAGAAGGGCCCCCAAATAGTATTGAGGGCCTTTAAATCATCAAAGTATTATTTCAGAAGTGCTGAAAAATCATCCTCTGTCAAGATCTGGATTCCTAGCTCCTGTGCTTTGCGCAGTTTTGATCCGGCGGACTCCCCTGCTACTACATAGGTGGTCTTTTTAGATACAGAACTGGCGGCCTTTCCACCTCTTGCCTCGATCAATTCAGTGGCCTCATCCCGGGTAAAGCGTTCCAGTGCCCCTGTCAAAACAAAAATCATACCAGCGAAGCGCTGGTCATCTCCCCGATCAGTTGCCGTCATATTGACGCCTGCCTCCCGCAGACGAGAGATCAAATGCCGGCTTTGAGGGCTGGACATCCACTCCAACAAGCTGTGTGCTGTAATCTCTCCAATATCATCAATGGCGGTGAGCTCCTCTAACGTAGCCGTTTCCAAAGCATCTAGGGTCTTGAAGTGGGCAGCCAATACTTTTCCGGCCTTCTGGCCCACCTGACGGATACCGAAGGCGTAGATCAGTCGGGACAGGTCCTGGGATTTAGAGTTCTCAATCGCTGAAATAAGATTTTGAGCTGATTTTTTACCCATCCGGTCCAGCTTTGCGATATCTTCCTCACAAAGAAAGTAGAGATCACCTGGGGTCTTGACTAGGCCGGCCCCAACAAGGTTCTCCACCACTGCGATACCCATACCATCGATATCCATGGCATCCCGGCTGGCAAAATGGGCTAGATTGCGAAGCAGCTGCGCTGGACATTCGGATCCAGTACAACGGATATGGGCCCCGTCCTCATCTCGTTCCACCGGAGCCCCGCACACCGGACAGACAGATGGCAAAAAGTAGGGGCGTGTTCCTTCCGGACGCTGCTCCATAACGACAGACAGAACCTCTGGTATGATCTCCCCTGCTTTCCGAACCAGAACTGTGTCGCCAATGCGAATATCCTTTTCCGAAATAAAATCCTGATTATGCAGAGTCGCGCTGGTCACCGTAGTACCGGCGAGCCGGACCGGCTCCAGTACTGCTTTGGGTGTCAGTACCCCAGTTCGCCCTACCTGGACTAAAATATCCGTCATTTTGGAGGGCTTGACTTCAGGCGGGTACTTATAGGCAGCGGCCCAGCGGGGAAATTTTGCGGTGGAACCTAGGCGTTCTCTATCTGACAGGCTATTTACCTTTACGACCGCTCCGTCAATATCGAACTGGAAGGAATCACGGTTCTCTCCGATCTCTGCGATATGGTCCATCACCTGCTCCATCTGTTGACAGTTGTAATGCGGAATCACCTTGAAGTTATTGCGTTTCAAGTATTCCAGTGTCTCCAGATGTGTGGACAGAGCGGCCCCCTCAATCCACTGGATGTTAAATACTAGTATGTCAAGCCTCCGAGATGCGGCAATTTTGGGATCTAGCTGGCGGAGCGAGCCAGCGGCGGCATTTCTTGGATTGGCAAAAAGAGGTTCTCCCCTGCGCTCACGTTCCTCATTGAGCGCATGAAAAACCTGTTTAGGCATGAATACCTCACCGCGGACAATCAGGTGAGCCGGCATATCCGGCAGACGCATAGGGATAGAGCGGATCGTCCTCAAATTTTCTGTGACATCCTCCCCTACCCGGCCATCTCCCCGTGTTGCCCCACGGACAAAGAGACCATTTTCATATTCCAGCGCGACAGAAAGTCCATCCACCTTAGGCTCCACTACATAATGGGCATCCGGGACCACCCCTCGGACCCGGATGTCAAAAGCCTTCAGTTCTTCAAAATCAAAGACATCCTGGAGCGACTCCAGGGGGACCCGGTGCTCTACTTGAGAAAACGCCTCCAGTGCCTTCCCACCCACCCTCTGGGTGGGAGAGTCAGGAGTTATTGCCTCTGGGTGGGCTGCCTCCAGCTCCTCAAGACGGCGCAATTTGTGGTCATATTCATAGTCAGACATGGTTGGCGCATCATACACATAATACTCCAAACCGGCCTGTATCAGCTCATGGCGTAGTACCTCGAGCTCCTTCAATTCATCCATATCCAGGTAACTCCTTTGTGGTGCACTGAAATTTAATGGTCAGCTGTGGCAGCAGGGCATTTATCAGCCAGAAGATCCAGAATCCCACCAGAGTGCCCGCAGTATTGAGGATTACATCATCCACATCGCTACTGCGCCCAATGAAAAACTGGACAAATTCAATAAAAACAGAGGTGCAAAGACCAACCAGAGCGGATTTCCACCACCGCCAGCCCCGCCACAGTAAAGCAGGGAAAAAACCAATAGGGCAGAAGATACCGATATTCGCGACCATTAAAAACATGACCCATGGCCCGCGAAAGGCCCGAATGATCTCTTGAAAGGGGGTGAGCTGTAAAGTATCCCACTGGATCTGCCAATCGACAGGCGGAAATAGAGGCTCCATTCCATGCAGGACCCAGTACCATCGATTCAAGCTCCAGAAATTAGCAGGAAAAAGGGTTACAGAGGCCAATCCAGCGCAAAACATGACAAAAAGGAGCAGAACAGCCTCTCTCCCGCTGCTGCTTGACAGCCCAAGACTGGCCAGTCTTCTTTTGCGGGACGGCAGGAACAGAAGAAATCCGAATACTCCGATCAGCATACAGGGAAGCATCTGCAGACCGTAATCCAAGATATTACCCCAATACCATTGTATTGTTTCCCAAAGACTCATCTGTAAAACTCCGTTTAATGGCCTGATATCCCGTCCAAGCTGAGATAGGTGTTGGGTACCTGTCCTACGATCACTGTTTCCGCGACACAAAGCTCTGTATCCAGCGGCACTTCTATGGCGCTGCCTGCCAGCAGGACTGTGGCGGGAATGGAGAGATGGAGCCAGATCCGGTGACGAGTCTGGTTGACTCCCGCCTCCGAAAATTCGCTCTCAAACTCCGCTTGGACAGTTCCTACGGACATAGCCCTGACATGAAGCGAGGGTCCAGCCGCCCAGAGTAGCTCAGAATCAAAGAGGCTCCCTATTGGGATCTGAATGGTTGAAACATCGATACCATCTAATTCTTCTAGGATTTGATTAACCAGATATGCCCTGAGCTGGTTCATAGATGCCATATCCGTGGAAAGTGAGGTAATCGCACCGCTTTCCTCACGCTGTATCGTAACTAGATCGCCATATCCCAGTTGGCGCTGTGCCAGATCTTCTACAACAGATCGCTCGATCAGGCCTGTTAATTGATTTTGAATCTGGGTAGTAGCCGCCGCCGCTATAACGGGCTTTATCCTGGACTCCAAGAAACTGATGATTGAGAAAGATAGGAGCAAAGCGACGCCAAGTGTGACCAGCCAACGCGGGACGTGAACTGGAAATGAATAGGACCGTCCCACTCCCCTGCCGGCCGATCTATAAAATAGGCCGCCGTGTATTTTTCGGTATAATTCACGCCGTAAAGGACCCATGACCATATCCTCACCCCCCATAGGGAGAAGATATGTAATTTCCGGCTTGGCCTATTCCCTGGGAACCGGCTGATCTGAGCCAAGGAGCTCTTGGACGGCCAGCAGGATCCCCAGTCTGCCCGACTCGAAGGTCAGGCCGCCCTGGAGATACACCGTATAGGGCGGACGCATGGGGGCATCAGCGGACAGTTCGATGGAGGCTCCCTGAATAAAGGCGCCAGCAGCCATAATGACTTGGCTGTCATAACCGGGCATATCCCAGGGTTCCGGGGTCACATAGGAGTCCACAGGCGCGCCGAACTGGATGCCCTTACAAAATTTTTTAAGGGCTTCCGGTTCCCGCATATGAATCATTTGGATGATATCGTGACGGACGGCACTGGAGTGTGGCTCTGTTTCATAGCCCAGCAGTTCCATTACTTTTGCGCCAAAAACAGCCGTTTTAACAGCCTGAGCCACGGTGTGAGGGGCCAAAAACAGTCCCTGGTAAAGCAGACGGTTCTGGCCCAGAGTACAGCCGCACTCCCCACCGATTCCTGGAACTGTAAGCCGTTGGGCCGCCCCCTCTACCAGATCGCGGCGGCCAGCGATATAGCCTCCAGTGGGTGCCAGTCCGCCGCCGGGATTTTTAATCAGGGAGCCTACTACTAGGTCGGCCCCTACATGGGTCGGCTCCAGAGTTTCTACAAATTCACCATAGCAGTTGTCCACCAAAATGGCGGCATTGGGATTCGCCCTTTTGATGATAGCACACATCTCTCCAATCTCCGCCACAGAGAGGGAGGCTCGAGTAGAATACCCTTTTGATCGCTGGATCAGCACCGCTTTTACCTTGGGATTGGCCGCCATCCGGGCAATCCCCTCCAAGTCTGGGGCGTCGTCTACCAGCTCCACTTGACGATATTCCACGCCGTAGTCCTTTAGAGATCCATGCCCCTTTTCCGCTGTACCTATGACACCTAAAAGGGTATCATAGGGGGCCCCGACAGCGGAAACCAGCACATCACCAGCCTTCAGAGCGCCAAAAAGAGCGGAGGCGATGGCATGGGTACCGTTGACGAACTGTATCCGGACAAGAGCGGCCTCTGTGCCAAAAAGAGCAGCATAGATCTCATCCAGCTTGTCCCGGCCAAGGTCATCATAGCCGTAGCCGGTGGTGCCGGCAAAATAGTTATCCGCCACCCGGTGGTCTTGAAAGGCAGCCAGCACCCGCTGGGTATTTTCCTGGGCTATGATATCGATGCGGGAAAATTCATCAACCAGCTCCCTCTGGGCCTGATCACCCAGAGCACGCACTTTATCGCTTAACTGTAAAGGCATTTTATTTGTCAGTCCAATCTTTTTGTCTCTTGTTATACATTCAACGCAGTCTGGGCGAAGGCTTCCACCAGTTTTATGCAGGCTTCCGCATCTCCAAGGTCGGCCATCTCAACAGGGGTATGGATATACCGACAGGGCACAGAGATCCCTCCGGTTTTTACCCCCAGGCGGGTGGTATGAATGGCGCCAGCGTCAGTACCGCCGCCGCGCATAATATCCCTTTGGACAGAGATCCCCTGTACCTGCGCGAGTCCCTCCAGCTTCGCTACCACTTCTGGGTGGCAGATGATAGAGGAGTCCATTACCTTGACAGCCGCTCCCTGGCCCAACTGAACTGTGCCTGACCGCTCTGATCCAGGGGTGTCATCTACATCAGTGACATCTACGGCAATGGCCCAGTCCGGATCAACAGCCCAGGCGGCGGTCTTAGCGCCCCGCAGCCCCACCTCTTCCTGGGAGGTAAAGACGAAGTACAGGTCGTTAGCGCTGGTCTGGATACGCTCCAGCACAGCTAGCAGGACCGCGCAGGAGATGCGGTTATCCAAATAGGGAGAGATTACGCGGCTGTCCTGGAGAAAGCAGGGGGAGTCATACACTGCCGTATCTCCCACCTGGACCAGTTTTTTCGCCTGCTCCTCGTCTCTGGCTCCGATATCAATATAACATTCATCTAGCTTCAGCTTGCCAAAATCGGCTTTTTCCTCTGGTACGACCACGCCCCGGACACCGTTTTTGAAACGAATGGGGGTATAGACAGCCTCCTTGGGGCTGATCCCCCCCAGCTTCCCCATTCGGAGGAATCCCTCCTTCTCGATGTGAGTTACGATAAAACCGATGGAGTCCATATGGGCGGCAAGCATTACCTTCGAGCCGGGTCCCTTCCGGTGAACGATGAGGTTTCCCATGGTGTCCCAGGCCACCTCATCGGCCATGGGAGAAGCCAATTCGGAGAGGATATTCCTAATATCGGCCTCATCCCCAGAGGGGCCGTGGGCAGAGCTTAACGTCTGTATCAATTCAAACAGTTCCATATGAATTACCTATTGTCCTCCCATCAAAGCTGTGCCGCCTGATCGGCCAGAAACAGTCGGGTCAGCTTCCACATATTTTCAAAGTCGGCCAAACTGCCGACCGTGGCCGGCGCATGAAGGTAGCGTACCGCGGCGGACAGAGCGGCTACCCGGACACCGGATCTGGATCGCTGAATGGTGCGGGCGTCGTTGCCTCCGGCAATATATTCCTTGGTCTGCCAGGGAATCCCGTGCTCCTCCGCCAAGCGGCGCAGATTCTCAAAAAGGTCCCGGTCATAGATGGTAGCGCCGTCCATATAGGAGATTACAGGCCCCTTGCCTGGGGCACATACTCGGCGCGCTCCCTCTACCCCAGGCAGATCGGCAGCGGTCGTGGTTTCCAGCACCAGCGCCACCTCCGGCGACACCGAGAAGGCACTCCCAAAGGCTCCACGGGTGCCTACTTCCTCCTGAGCAGTGAAGGCAAAGGTCACATCCAGGGGCAGATCCTCCTTCAACAGCTCCAGCATAATCGCACAGCCAATCCGGTCATCAATGGCCTTGGCCTTCAAGAAGCCCTGTCCAAACTCCTGGGGGGGGCCAACAAAGGAGCCGTAGGTGCCAGGCGGGACCAGCTTCTCTGCCTCTTCCCTATCCTTCGCTCCGATATCAATATAGAGGGCGTCGGTCTTTGGGACCTTCTCCTCCTCCTCCCTGCTCACCAGGTGGATGGCCTTTAGTCCAATCAGTCCAGGAATCTCATTTTCGCCCAGGACCACCGGCTTACCAATGGCCACACGGCGGTCGACACCACCAACAAAATCAAATTTTAGAAAGCCTTCCTCCGTAATCCTTGTAACAATCACGCCCACCTCATCCATGTGGGCGGCGAGAAGGAGCTTATTTTCGTTAGACTTCTTTCCACGCTTAAAAACGATCAGATTTCCTAGCGCGTCGCTGCGCAGGGAGTCGGCATATGGCTGTGCCTGTGTCTGGATAAAGTTTCGGACCGGGTCCTCTGCCCCAGAAACGCCGTTGAGTCGGCACAGTTCCTTCAGTAGCTCAAGCATAGCTGGGGACCTCCCTCCCAATGCCCCGAATAAAGGCGGCCAGAAGCTCGGCCGTCGCTTCTAGATCCCGGCAGTTGACAGTTTCCACTGGGGTATGCATATACCGCAGTGGTAGGGATAGGACGGCGGTAGCCACACCTTCCCGGCTCACCTGAAGGGGCCATCCGTTGGTACCGCTGTGACCAGCCATGACTTCCAGCTGGAAGTCCATATCCAGCTCCCGCGCCTTGTCCCGCAGCCTCTGGGACATCCAGCGGGCACAGTTTGGGCCAAGCCCAATGACAGGGCCCCCTCCCAGCCGGAACGTCTTATCTTTAGAGGCATCCGGGCTGTCTCCGTGTGTCACGTCCACTGCCACACACAGATCAGGGATGATGCCATAAGCGGCGGTAATAGCGCCGGTACTATGCGTTTCCTCCTGGGTGGAGCCTACTACATATACGTCCACATCCAGATCTTCTCCCGCCAGACGCTGGACAGTGTCCAGCAAAATGGCAAAACAGGCCCGGTCATCCAGTGATTTTCCGCATATCAGATCCTCCCCCAGTGGCACACAGCTGGTGTGATATACGGCCGGCGTGCCAACGGGGACCAGTTTTTTGGCATTTTCCTTACTCTGTCCGATGTCGATAAACAGTTCCTGAATGGGCTGGGACTTGTCCATGTCCTCTCTACTCTGCACATGGGGCGGCAGGCAGGCTACCACACCCAGCATGGGAGGATCGGTGAGAATGGTCACTTCCCGGTCTGGAAGCATCCGAGGATCTACACCGCCCAAGGATGCAAAACGGAGGAAACCGTCCTCATGTCCGGTAATGATAAAACCGATCTCATCTAAGTGGGCATCCAGTACAAGTCTAGGTGCATTTTCTTTTCCACACCGCCGGACGCCTACTACACTGCCCATTTTTTGGATCTGTACTGCGTCCATCCAGGGGGCCAGAAGCTGGGCGGCAGCCTCCGCTACCGCCCGCTCAAAGCCGCTAGGGCCCGCTAGGGCACACAGCTGCGGCAAAATGATTCTATAATCCAAGCCTATTCCTCCGCATCAGAGCGCGTTGACAAGCTCTTTAAATATTCGTCCGCGCTCCATAAAATTTTTAAATCGGTCAAACGCGGCACAGGCGGGAGATAGAACCACCACATCACCCGCGACTGCGGCCCCCTGAGCAGCGGCCACAGCGGCGGACAAATCCTCGGTTTCAATCAGTTTTAGCCCGCTGTCCCTGTAGCCCTCCGCTTCTTCCACAGCCTTTCGTATGGCAGGGGCGGTATCACCCGTCAAAATCAACGTTTTTACCTTCTTTATAATCTCCACGCCTAGCTGCGTAAAGGGGACTCCCTTATCATATCCTCCCGCGATCAAAATGAGCTTTTGATTGAAGGAATCCAGGCAGGCCATGGTGCGGGTAGGGCTGGTACCGATAGAATCATTGTAATACTTTACGCCATCCAATTCACGGACCAACTCAATACGATGTTCGACACCGGTGAATCGCTGTGCAACGGCCCGAACCTTTTTGTCTGGCACTAAGCCATCCACAGCCGCAATGGCCGCCATATAATTTTCGATATTGTGGACACCAGGAATTTGGATGTCAGCCAGGGGGAGCACCTCACGGCTGCCGATTTCATTGGTCAGCCAGATAGCGCCATCCCGGAGATAGACTCCCTCTTCCAAACTCTGCTTTCTGCTGAACAGCATGACGGCGGTCGGGGCCTGTTTGGACAGGGCACGTGTAATATCGTTATCGTAGTTGAATATTGCACGGTCACCCGGCTCCTGGTACCGGAAAATATTAATCTTAGCGGCGGTATATTCCTCCATGGTGTGATGATAGTCCAGATGGTTGGGGGAAAGATTGGTAAAGACCGCCACATTGGGGCTCTGCCCCATAGACATCAGTTGAAAAGAGGACAGCTCCACCACGACCATATCCTCCGGGGTCATACCGGCGACATCCGGGAGAAGTGGTTTGCCGATATTACCCCCCACATAGACATTATACCCAGCTTCTTTTAGAAACTCACTGATCAGCGTTGTGGTCGTGGTCTTTCCGTCGCTGCCAGTGACACCGATGATCTTACAGGGACACATCTGAAAAAAGAGCTCCATTTCAGAGGTAACGATGCTCCCCCTCTCGGCCGCCTCCCGCAGTTCAGGGGTGTTGGGACTGAGGCCGGGCGTTCGGAAAATAAGGTCGAACCGCGCCAACCGGTCCAGATAACCAGGTCCCAGATGAAGTTTAGCCCCCAGGCTCTCCAATTCCGCGGCCTGCTCCTCCACCCGTTCCCGGGGCGCCTTATCACAGACCGTGACCTTCAGACCAGCCCGAAGGAACATTCGAATCAGAGGGGTATTGCTGACTCCCATACCAATGACAGCGATGGAATAGCCATGGAGGGACTCAAGATATTCAGTAATGGTGGACACTGAAACGTCCTCCTTCCAAGTTTTTCTTTCCCAGCACTTTATATTAACATACCGGGCAAAAAAATTCAATCGAAACTGTGAGCGGCTCCATATGCTTGGAAGTTTCCAGTCCAGGAAACCATTTGACATACACTCCGTTTTCCTGTATGATAGACCAGTCAAGCAGGCTGGACAGCCGCGCGGATGGGGCGAAAGGCCCATCTGTGAGGAAAGTCCGGGCTCCACAGGGCAAGGATAACGGGTAACACCCGCCGGGGGCGACCCTAGGAAAAGTGCAACAGAGATATACCGCCTCGTTCTCCTTGAACGGGGTAAGGGTGGAAAGGTGAGGTAAGAGCTCACCCGATGGCGTGGAAGCGCCCATCGCTGTAAACTCTATCCGGAGCAACGCCGTGGAGGGACAACAGGCTGGCCCGGCCGTTCCATGGAGGCGGCTTGAGTGCGTCGGCAACGACGCATCGAGATAGATGGCTGTCTTAAAAGACAGAACCCGGCTTACAGGCCTGCTTGCGATACAGCGTTCCAGTCAGAGGGCAGGGACGCTGTATTTTTTATTTTATCCCAATTCGTCTTAGTATTCCTGGTCGGAACTGAGAATAATAGTATGAATACTATAAGAAATACTCAGAAACATGAAATAGCTGAAGGCAACTTTAGCTGTTATACGATTCTTTTTTACATTCAAGGATTATTTAATGATGAAATGTAACATCACAGAATTTTTTGCGTCCATATGGATGAACAGTATTTTATTGGACTTGAATGAACAGATAATACCCAGCCAATCTAAAAAAATGATTTGATTGATATTCTTACATAAAACCTATCAATGAATCAATGTACGTTCATTTTTGAATTAGACTTTGGGACCAAGAAATTAGGAGTTTATTTTATGGAAATTTCATCTTCTGTTACAAAGTATGATACCTATACTGGCACCAGTCAGTTCTGCATTATCATCTATGACGAGTAACAAAAAAGGGCCCTGGAGCGGTTTTGCGCTCCAGGGTCCTTATCTTATGAGAAGAATCAGTCCTGGTCCCAGTTGTGATACACAGCCTGGACATCATCATTTTCCTCCAGGAGATCGATCAGCTTCTCCATATTTTTGATATCGTCCTCAGCGGTAAGCTTGACATAGTTCTGGGGGACCATCTGGACTCCAGCCTCCAAGAAGACATAGCCTTTCTTCTCCAGAGTTTCGGTCACAGCGGCGAAGGCATCGGGATCAGTATAGACCTCAAATACCTCGTCGTCAGCCTGCATATCGTCGGCGCCGGCCTCCAGAGCATCCATCATAACAGTATCCTCGTCTAGGTCTTCCGACTCGATGACAATGACACCCTTGCGGTCAAAGGACCAGGATACACAACCAGTGGCGCCCAAGCCCTTGCCATACTTGTCCAGCAGGTGGCGCACCTCAGGGGCGGTGCGGTTGCGGTTGTCGGTCAGCGCCTCGATGATCACGGCGACGCCATTGGGGCCGTAGCCCTCATAGGTCACGTTCTCAAAGCTGTCGGTATTGCCGGAGCCCAGCGCCTTGTCGATGGTCCGCTTGATATTATCGTTGGGCATATTGGCCGCCTTGGCCTTGGCAATGACGGTGGCCAGACGGGAGTTGTTGGCGGGATCACCGCTGCCCCCGGTCTTGACTGCTACGATCATTTCACGGGCAATCTTGGTAAAAATTTGGGAGCGCTTGGCGTCGGCCGCACCCTTGGTCTTCTGTATATTGTGCCACTTGGAATGTCCGGACATGGTAATATCGTTCCCTTCTTGTGTAATGAGCGCAAATATTATATCACTCTTTATCGGCCTTGACAAGCTGTTTTCTCAGGGGATCGTCCAATCTATATAGATTACAGAAATTGCACCGTCAATTTCTTTCGGAAATGGTAAGAAGTGTGCCACGCAACAACTCTGCAAAATAAGAAAGCGAACTATCCAAACCAGATCCTGCCCGTTCAATTGCTTGAGACAAAAGAACGCCAAAAATTATAATAGAAATGGATAAAGTGATCATACCTAAAAGAAATACCCAATTTTTCATTGTTTAACCTCCTTTGGTACAATTGCTTTCAAAGTTCGCAATACTTTCCATAGACAATATAGGTGTAATTGAAGTCAGGAGATCCCAAGGCCTTTCGGATACAATGCCAGCGTCACTGGACCTGACTCCGGTCTTTGTCAGGCACCATGATACGCAGATGCCAACCCTCACCACATTTGCCCTTCTCGTCAAACACTTCGATGTCAAACCACATCTTCCGGCGCTCGATTTCCCGGAGGGTGGCGGTAGCCCACACCTTCATCCCAACGGGTGTAGGGGCCAAATGCTTGACGTGCGCTTCCGCGCCTACGGTGGTCATCCCATCGTCCAAAAATTCACGGGCCAATTCCAGAGCGGCCCCTTCCATCAGGGCCAGCATATTGGGGGTGGAAAGGATCTTGGCGCCGGCGGTTCCGATGCGCTTGGCGGTCATATCGTCTGTGACTGTCCAGGTCAGTGTATGCTGCTTCTTCTCCTCCATGGGTATTCTCCTCCTGTGTATTGTGCCCCTTCAGCGGAAGGGAGTTCCATCTTTGTCCAGTACCTCTCGGCGGTGGAAGGTAACCATGTCTGGCCGGAATTGAGGATATTCCTGGCAAAAGGCGCTGTGGATAAGTTCGGGGTTCAGGCCGGGATTCTGGGCTGACAGTACCGCATCTAGCGTCATAGTGTCGCTCTGACATTCCAGATTCCAGCCGCGGATCAAAGGAATGAGATCCACTTCTGTATATCCCTTTTTGGCTTTGTTAGATTTCTTTTGCATAATCAAACTGTCGCGGCCCAGCAGCTCCCGCATGGCAGACTCTGTCTCCTGGGGACGGCCTGCCGGATATTCCATATTCATGATGTAGTTGACATAGGCCAACTCCTTGAGTTTTCGCTGTGCTGGATAGCACTGATGGACCACGATCCCCTCCGGCATGGCGGCGGTCAATCTGCCCGGCACCTCTTCCCTGCCGGTCCCCTCCATCAGTCCAAACTCCAGTATTTCACACTGGCTGGAGTAGCCCACCGAGAGGGGCAGCGCAATGGAAACAAAGGGATGTGGATTAAACCCTTCTGTATGCTTGATCGGGATCTTGGCGCGAGCGAAAGCACGCTGAAAGGTGCGCATCAGATCCAGATGAGAGATATATTTGGCTCTCCCTGTCTTGGAAAATAGCAGGCGGTCAGCCACAGGTCCTACCTCCTGTCAGCATTTTGTTGGCCCCACAGGCCGAGCAGCGTGACCGGCAGTCTGGAGTGGTGACAGACTGGTAGCAAAGCTCCCGCTCCCGCCACAGGAATTCCCGACTGACCCCGACGCTTGGTACTGCCCAGGGGAATAGCTCGTCCTTTTCCCGGACCCGGTGGGCATAGAAGTCCCCATCCAGCCCACAGGCGGACAGAGCGTCCATCCATCGCTGGTAATCGAAATATTCGCTCCAGGCGTCAAATTTGGCTCCATGCTCCCAGGCCCATTCCAATACATCGGCTAAACGGCGGTCTCCCCTGGAGAAAATGGCCTCCAGATAGCTGGTCTGGGGGTCGTGCCAGTTGTAAGTGATCGACTTGTCCCGCTTCAGCGCATCCCGCAACAAATCCACCCGGCGCTGGTACTCCTCTACCGGGATTTGGGCCTCCCACTGGAAGGCGGTGTGCGGCTTTGGAACGAACCAGGAGGTGGATACCGTGATTCGTACTCCACGGGCCTTGTTTGGAGTGCACTCCCGCCAGGTAAAATAGACCTTACGGGCTAGGTCGGCGATGCCCAGGACATCCTCATCTGTTTCTGTGGGCAGTCCCAGCATAAAATACAGCTTTACTCCACTCCAACCGCCGGAAAAGGCGGTGCGGCAGGACTGGAGAAGGTCCTCCTCCCGGAGATTTTTGTTGATGGCGTCTCTTAGGCGCTGGGTCCCAGCCTCCGGAGCGAAAGTCAATCCGCCCTTTCGGACCCGCTGGAGCCGCTCCATCAGATTCATGGAGAAGGTATCCGCCCGCAGGGAGGGCAGAGACAGGCCAATATCCCGTGGGGCGCAGTAATCCAGCAGGTCATCACACAACTGCAGCAGACAGGGATAATCCGTGGAGGACAGGCTGGACAGTGTCATCTCCTGATAGCCGGAGTCCTCGCAGGCTTCCTTCCCATATCTGGCCAGCAGTTCTGGGCTGCGGCTTCGGACAGGGCGATAGGCATATCCAGCCTGGCAGAAGCGGCAGCCCCGGATACATCCCCGAAACAGCTCCAGCATCACCCGGTCGTGGACGATCTCGGTGGAGGGAATGATGGTCTTTACTGGGAAATAGGCTTTGTCCATGTCCTGGATGATCCGTTTTGTCACGGTGGCGGGGGCGCCCTCCTTTGGAGTGATGGCTGCCACCCGTCCGTCCTCATGGTAAGTTACCTCATAAAGCGAGGGGACATAGATACCAGGGATACGAGCCGCTTCCTGTAGAAGCTCCTCTTTAGACCATCCTTCCTCCTGGGCCCTTTGGTACAGGTCTATGTACTCCAGAGTGACCTCCTCCCCTTCGCCAAGGACGAAGAAGTCAATAAAAGGGGCCAACGGTTCAGGATTATAACAGCAGGTGCCACCAGCTACCACAAGCGGAGTAAGACCTTTCCGGTCCGCGGATCGGAGCGGCAGTCCCGCCAGATCCAACATATTCAAAACATTGGAGTAGGCCATCTCATACCCAAGAGAAAAGCCGATGATATGAAAGTCTGCGATGGGATCCCCGCTCTCCAGCCCATAGAGGAGCAGTCCCTCCCGGCGCATTTCCTCTTCCATATCGCCCCAGGGGGCATAGCAGCGCTCGCACCACACATCGGGCCTCTGATTCATGACGCCATATAAAATGCGGCATCCCAAATTGGACATCCCAATCTCATAGGTATCCGGAAAACAAAGCGCGAAACGAGTGGTCACAGAACACTTCTCTTTGACCACTGCGTTATACTCGCCGCCAGTATAGCGGGCGGGCTTTTGTACTTTGGGTAAGATATGCTCTAGTGTGCGATTCATATTGATCCTCCAGTTGAAACGCCTAGGAGCGAATCAATATAATTTTACCTTTTTCTTATCTATAAGGCAAGCCCTATTTCCCCTCTTTTTTCCTTTGGAAAAAACAGCCAGCAGCCACAGCCCAACAGATAACAGGGTGATATTTCCGTTTTTCCAGGCCAGCAGCGCCCCCGCCAGAAGCAGCGAGCCTACCAGACATCCGTCCAGCAAGGCTCCAATTTGCTCTGCCACATTCAGGCCACAAAAGACAGCCAGCAATCCATGTAAAAAACGGCCGCCGTCCAGCCTCCCGACCGGCAAAAGATTAAAACAGCCTAGAGCCAGATTCAACCCGGCGAAAAGTGTTCCCCAGCTCCAGCGGCAGCAGAGGACAGCCAGCAGCAGATTCACGCCCGGTCCCGCTAGAGCCGCCACCATCTCCTGGCCATATCCCATCGGCCTACACAGTACCATTTCCGCTCCAACAGCTGTAAGGCGGATTAGCTTGATATCTCCACTCAACAGCCGTATCGACAGGAGATGCCCCAGCTCATGGAAACAGCAGGCCAACACGCACAGCGGGACCAGCCCCTGCCGGTCCAGGTAGTTCAGCCACGCCAACATGAGGAAAAAGGGCGCTGTTACTTCCAGCTTTCCAATGCGCATTAGTTTTCCAGGACCTGGATATAGTAAATTGGATCCAGATGAGTTTTATTGAATTTAAGTTCCAAATGCAGGTGTGGCCCAGTGGCGGCGCCGGATGAGCCCACCTCCGCAATCTTCTCCCCCACAGCCACAGACTGTCCCTTACTGACACAGACCTTGTTACAATGAGCATAGAATGATTTGACGCCATTTCCATGGTCCAGTTGGAGATAGAGCCCATAGGAGTCGTCTTGGCCGACATACTCCACCGTGCCGGTGGCAAAGGCGCTGATCGGATCGCCTGTCTGTCCACCAATATCCACGCCGCCGTGAAACTGATACACACCATTAATAGGGTGGTCCCGGTATCCATAGACAGAATTTAAATGGCCAAGAACAGGGGTGACTGTTTCGAGATCTCCCAGTGAGAGCTTATCCATGGTATAATTATTGGGCAGTTCCTTCCCACTATAATCAGATTTGAGGAGCAGCGTACCCGCGGCCGGCACCACGGCTGGCTCCTCCACTGCCGCTGGCTGCTCCGACTGTTCCACAGGCTCCGTATCAAAGGAAATATCCAGCTTTGGGAGATCGGAGGAAAATAGGTTCTGGGTCAATTCCTCCGGATCCTGTCTGCCCCCTGTCAGGAGCACGATCTTTGATTGGGAGGAATCATACAAATTTCCTGCCTGCTGTGGATCTACGTCGGAACTAGAAAAACCGCCGAATACTTCTACGCAAAATTCACCAAGTTGGTCCAGCAGCGTGCCTTCCCCCCCAATCGTGGCACCAAGTTTGGAAAAAGCAGCTTTAAAATCGATATTATAGGTGATAAGCTGAACGATATCGTCCCGCACCTGAAGCAGTTTGGCTGGGAAAATTCCCTTCCCTAAAAATACGGTTAGGAATAGGACGACACAGACCAACAGCTGACGTAGACGTGTCCTCTCCTGGTTGCTGGATCCTCTACTATGCCGGCCTGCTCCGGTAGGTGAGAAATGGATATTTTTTCGGGCAGTGTGTGCGGCGCGATACATCCTGGCCCCTCCCTTTTCAGATATCGGTGATAGGTCAGTCTATTCTGAAGCGGTTTTGGATATTACACTTGACATCTTTGATGAAAGATTTTATAATATAGCAGTTAGAACTCCGGGTGTGGCGAAGCTTGGTATCGCGCTTGGTTCGGGTCCAAGAGACCGTGGGTTCAAATCCCGCCACTCGGACCAAATAATGATAATCCGAACTACATTATCCAAGTGGGTAATGTGTTCGGATTTATCATTTCTATTGAAAATGTACTTTGATTAGCAAGAATTGGGGGATTGGGAACAACATTCCAAATCCTTGCTTTTTGTTGTGCTTCTTATTATAATTATAGCAACAATACATCATTTTGTCTGCCGATTTACTCCAAGAAATTCCTCAAAAATGTTACATTTAGAGCAGTATGATATCGCTGAACGGAGGTTAATATGAAAAGAAACGTAGTTATTGTGACCATATGTTTGCTTGTATCATTCGCATTTTCCGCTTGCGTACCTGCAACCCCTAGCGACCAAACACCTGAATTTTTTAATGACATTGGAAAAACACTTAGTGAATTAAGAAATGAGTATCCCGAAGGCGAATTTATTGTAAGATTAGATGGATTCCCGGATTGTGCTGCTATATGTTTTGGGGATCCGGAGGCGGAATACGTTTCCTACTTTTTCGGAACACAGAGCGGTGATGCTGAAAAGGCTATGAACGAATATGAAGACCAGTTAAAATGCGCTGGTTTCATCACAACAGCAAATGTACTTTTTCCAGACATGGAAGATGACATGTCCTTTGAAGATTTCTTCTCCTTGATTGGTGTCGATGATTATGAGTACTTCGGAGAAGACACGATAACCGCAGAAGGCTGGTTAAGATTCATGTATAGTGGTATGGAAGTAATGGTGAACACAAACGAAGCCGTTGCTGGCGGCGGATGGGATATCACAGGAGCAGAAAGAGTAAAGAGTAATGCTCCGGTATCTGTTGTAGACCAAGAAATATCAAATACCAATCTAGACTTAGCTGAGACGGTTATGTTCGATTAGACTGTGGCATGAGAACACATCGCTACAGCTGGCGTGTATTTAATCCTTGAGGGATTAGCAAAAAATAATGGTTGCTAAATAAGTAAACCAGGAGGGAACATCATTTCAGATGTCCCCTCCTTTATTATGCGTGTTTGTATTATTTAGACTTTAGACTGTTGCCGTGCTTTCCACTCTGCAAACTCTTGTTTCCAGGTTATCAGTGGCCGTATTTTTGGCAGAGATACTGGATGGCGCGCCGGTAGCCCTCGAAGCCCAGTCCGATAAAGGACTCCTCGCAGGCCATGCCCGCATAGGAGATTTGCCGAAATGGTTCCCGGCTGTTCACATCGGAGAGATGGACCTCTACCGCCGGCAGCGCCACCGCCTTTAGGGCATCCAAAATAGCTACGCTGGTATGGGTATAGGCGGCTGGGTTGATTACGATACCGTGCATTCTGCCATAGGCAGATTGAATTTTATCCACAATCGCTCCCTCATGATTGGATTGGAACAACTCCACAGACACCCCACTCTCCTGGGCTGCCGCCTGGATAAATCGTTCCAAGGCGGCAAAACTCTGGTCGCCGTAAATGTTCGGCTCCCGGATACCTAACAGATTCAAGTTTGGACCATTGATTACAAGTAGATTCATAGCTCCAGCCTCCTGATGATCTCGTCCACTGTTTCCTCTACTGTACCTTGGTTGTCAACCGTAAGGTCAGCCAACTGACTATATAGAGGTGCGCGCTGCCGGTAGAGCTCCTCCAGAGAATGGAACTGGGATACCGGACGTCCATCCGTGGGGAGCAGTTCCAAGTCCCGGCGGAGATAAATAACTGTGGAATTTTGGCGGATAGGGTCCCAGTTCTCACGTTTGGTGACGATTCCGCCGCCGCAGGCAATGACTTTACCTGACTGCTTGGCCAGCTGACAGAGGGCCTGATGCTCCCTGCTTCGGAAGCTCTCCTCCCCTTCCCAGGAAAATATCTCCGGAATAGAACAACCGCTGTTGGCAACGATATGCTGGTCAATATCTTCCAGGGGCCGCCCCAGACGGCGGGCCAGCACCTGCCCTATCGTAGTCTTTCCGCAGCCCGGCATCCCAATCAGAAGAAGATTGAGAGCCTGACGTTCAATACAGGCGGTGATTTCCACCACCCTGCTGTCCTGAATCGTTTGGCCTAAAAACCGCTCCGCTGCCGTTTTGGCCTGGGCTACCAGCATTCCTAAGCCATTGGCCCAGAGCATTCCTCGTCTAGCACCATCCAACAGGAACCGGGTCCGGCTTGGGTTGTAAATGAGGTCAAAGACCTGGCCGCAATGTGGAAATTGCGCCAAGTCCACAGGAGAAGCCTCTACATTGGGATACATCCCCACTGGCGTAGCGTTCACAATCAGTTCCGCATCCTGGTGCCGCTCCAGATTTTCGTAATTGTCCGGTCCTTTGCGGGATATCCCTACGGCCTGCCCAACGCCTAAATCCGAAAGGACCGCATGGACAGTGAGCGAGGCTCCTCCACTTCCAAGTACAAGCGCTTTTTTTCCTCTTATCTGGGCCCCGGCTGAACGAAGCAGATACAAGAAACCGTCATAATCGGTATTATCCCCATACAGTGTCCCATCAGGTCCCTTGATAATGGTATTGACACTGCCGATCCGCTGGGCCGCAGGGGAAAGCTGGTCACAGAATCTCATCGCTGTTTTTTTGTAGGGAATCGTCACATTGAGTCCGCGAAACTGCCCTTGACGCAGGAAGGGCCCCACCTGTTCTGGAGACAGCTCCACTAGTTGGTAATCATAGCCCCCCAACTGCCGGTGGATTGCTGGGGAGAAGCTGTGAGCAAGATGCTCCCCCAGTAGTCCAAATTCCAGATGACGCGGGACCATCAGCAGATGACCTCGTTATAGGTCCCAAGGTAGCGGAAGTACTCGCTCTCCTCATCCAGATCTTGGAACAGACGTTCCATCTCCGGGGCGTATACAGAGCACTCCAGATCGAAGTAGAACATGAACTCAAATTCCCGGTCCGGAAGCGGGCGGCTCTCCAGCTTGCGAAGGTTGATCCCCAGAGCATAAAATTTGGACAGTACATGGTAGAGCGAGCCTGGTCTATGGGGCAGGGTCATCATCAGCGAGGTACGGTCCGCTCCGGGATATATTTCAGGGATTTTTGAGATACAAATGAACCGGGTATAGTTGTTATCCTGGTCCTGAACATTGGTCTGAACCAGATTGAGACCATACTCCTCGCCACAGAAGCGAGAGGAGATAGCGGCAACATCGGTACGGTCAGATTGTGCCACCATACGGGCGGCCACCGCAGTATTTTCTACCATGGTCACTTTGATGTTCTTCATTCCAGCCAGATAGTCCGCGCACTGGCTGATCGCCTGCTCATGGGAGAACACCTCTCGAATGTCACCTAGCTTCGTCCCGTGCTTGGCAAGCAGATTGTGGCTGACCTTCAGGCGGACAGAGCGGACAATGGAAAAGTTGTGCTGGATCATCAGATCATATATCGCGTTGACGGAACCGGCGGTACTGTTTTCGATGGGCAGTATTCCATATTGGCACATGCCGCTCTCCACCGCTTTGAATACATGATCGAAGGTATCAAAATAGAGGATCGTAGGAGATTTAAAGATGCTGTCGCAGGCCATCTGGGAGTAGGCGCCCTCTATCCCCTGGCAGGCCACGGTGGCCCGCTGGGGAAAGAGCGCCGGGGTCTCAGCCAAGGCCGTCCGGATGGTTTCATAGACCTGGGACTTCACCCCGCCACACTGGTTCTGATAGGAGCGGCCCACCGCCAGGATGGCACGAAATACAGACTCTGTGTAATCGGCCAGCTCCTCACCAGCCTCCGCCCCTACCTTGGCCAGCAGCACCCGTTCTCTGCCGGCATCTAAGGTGGGCAGTCCGTTTTTCCTTTTGTATAGAGCTACATCTCTGGAGACAGCCATCCGCTGTTTCAGCAGGTCTACCAGTTGGCTGTCAATGTGGTCAATTCGCTCCCTTAAGTCATTCAGATTGTGCTCCATGGGAAATCTCCTCCTAAATTTTTATCCTAGATATGGTCGGTATTTTGATCCAGCAGGGCGTCCAGTACGACGGCGGCAGCGACAGCCTCTACCACTGGCACCGCCCGGGGTACGATACAAGGGTCATGGCGGCCGGTGATGTGAAGCTCCTCCTCTGTGTGGGTAGAAAGGCGGACCGTACGCTGAGACTGGGCGATAGAGGGGGTAGGTTTAAAGGCAACTCGGAACAGGATAGGCATCCCATTTGATATCCCACCCAGTATTCCACCGGCATGATTTGTTTCAGTCCGGATAGCCCCATCCTCCAAAATAAATGGGTCGTTGTTCTCTGATCCCCGCAGGTTGGCGGACTGAAAGCCGGTGCCAAACTCCACGCCCTTTACAGCCGGGATGGCGAACAGGGCCGCGGCCAGTTGGCTCTCCAGGCCCTGAAACATGGGAGAGCCTACCCCGGCCGGCAGCCCGGTGACCATGCACTCTACAACACCCCCTACCGAGTCCCCTTCCCTCTGCGCCTGGAGGATGACCGCACGCATCGGCTCCTCCACATTGGGGTCTAGGACTGGGAATGAGGCCGCCTGAACCCGCCGCAGCACTTCTGTCTGTTCTCCCAGTGGGTCAAATGGCTTATCTTCTATCTGTGCGATAAAACGAATATGGGCCCCAATGGCAATCCCGCGTCGGGACAGGAGCTGGGCGCAGATGCCGCCGGCGATACAAAGGGGGGCTGTGAGCCGCCCAGAAAAGTGTCCGCCGCCCCGCACATCCTGATGGCCACCATATTTGATCTGGGCAGTAAAGTCTGCATGTGCGGGGCGCGGCTTATCGCATAGGTCATTGTAATCCTGGGACCGAATATTGGTGTTCTCGATGATAGCGGTCAGAGGCGCTCCACAGGTCTCTCCCTCCAGCAAACCACACAGAATACGAGGGATATCTCCCTCCTTTCGAGCGGTAGCGGTAGTGTCCCATCCAGGGGCGCGACGATGGAGAAAGCGTTGGAGTCCCTCCAGATCCACGCTCTCGCCGGCTGGCAGTCCATCCACTGTCACGCCGATCACCTGGGAATGGGACTGCCCAAAGATAGAGATATGGATATGCTTACCGAAGTACGAGGCCATGTATATTCCCTCCTAACACTTGAAAATGCTCCCAGAAATTGGGGTAGGACTTGTTTACGCACTCCGCACCTAAGATAGTTACTGGCTTCTGGCAAGTCTGGGCGGACACAGCGGCCATCATTGCAATGCGGTGATCGTTTTGGCTGTCAACCATTTCGCCTCCCATCAGGCTGTCCCGGCCCCGGATGGTAAGGCTGTCCTCCCCTTCCCTAATATCCGCTCCTAAAGCAATCAGAGCTGCCGTTACTGAATTGAGGCGGTCACTCTCCTTCATTCTAAGCCGCCCAGCGTTATTAAAGCGGCAGGTCCCTTTCCGTACCGCGGCCATTGCGGCCAGAGGGGGTACAAGATCAGGGTACTGGGACATGTCCAGATCCACATCACCTGGCCGCGCCAGTTTCCAGTAGAAGGAGGCCACAGCCTTGTCTCCCTGGGCGGAGGTGGGGTTCAACCCCTGAATCGTAATCTGTCCACCCAGAAAATTGGCGGCGTACCAAAAGGCTGCCTGGGACCAATCGGATTCCACAGTATAATCCATCGCCTTGTAAGCAGTCTTTCCTGTGATGTGAAAATACTTTATAGTATTGTGAAGCTCGGTCACTGTTACCCCTGCGCCTGCCAGGGTATCCAAAGTCATGGCGAGGTAATCCCGGCCCTCTATGTGGGTAGTAGGTACAATGCGTGATATCCCTGACACCAGAGGTAGAGCATAGAGAAGACCTGTAAAAAATTGGCTGGACACATTTCCGGGTAGCTCGTAGTCCCCTGCCTTCAGTTGTCCAAGGACTGTCAATGTATCCCCCTCCCTGTTCCAGGAGATCCCCTTTTCATGGAACAGGTGGATGTAAGGCTCCTGGGGCCGCTCCATCAGCCGGCCCCGGCCGGTAAATATCCCGCCTCCTGCTACCGCCAAGGCAATCGGGATGAGAAAGCGCAAGGTAGAGCCCGACTCTCCACAGTCAAAGTGTGGCAACTCCTTTCCCGGCTGGAAGATCCCCCCCATACCGGTCACCTCTAAGGTCCGCTCCCCCTTCCGCTCCCAATGTGCCCCCAGGGCACCGATACAACTCAGGGTAGCGAGGATATCCTGGGAAATGGCCACATTCTCCAGCCTGCTCCTGCCCCTGGCCAGGGCAGCGGCCAGAATGACCCGGTGTGTCTGACTCTTACTGGGTGGCGGAGTTACCCTGCCCTGTAGTTTGTTTGGAACAATGGTCACATCCATAAGCTCATCTCCCGTACATACACTTCAGCAGTCCCAGCAGCTCATCCCGAGCCATCTTTCGGTGTACCGCCTGCCCCAGCTTTTCCAGGACGATGAGGGATATGTGGTCCCCGGCGTTCTTCTTATCTAGTCCTACCGCCTCTGTCATAGTCTCCCAGGGGCAGGGAATGTCCAAGGGTAAGTCAAATTTTTTCAGAAGCTCCTGAATGCACTCCACCGTTTCCGGTGGCGTGACGCCCAGCTCTACGCCAAGTTGGGCGGCCCAGTTCATGCCAGCGGCCACTCCCTGCCCGTGAGTCCAGGTTTCATAATGTCCGGCCAGCTCAAAGGCATGGCCGACAGTGTGTCCAAAGTTCAGTAGCTGGCGCAAGCCGGTGTCCCGCTCGTCCTCTACAACCACCCGGCGCTTCAAGTCGCAGCAGGTATAGACTACATCTACAATGCGCTCCATCACTCTCACCCGGCTCCCGCACCGATTCAGGAGTTCAAACAACTTCCGGTCCAAGATACAGCCGTATTTGATGACCTCGGCCATGCCGTCGGAGAAGGTCCTGTCAGGCAGGGTATCCAGGCAGCCTGGATCGATGATTACCAGGCTGGGCTGCCAGAAGGCTCCTGCTAGATTCTTGCCAGCCCGCAGATCAATGGCCACTTTTCCGCCTACGGAGGAATCGACCTGGGACAGCAGGGTGGTAGGGATCTGGACATAATCTACCCCGCGTAACAGGGTGGCTGCCGCAAAGCCCGCCAAGTCCCCCACTACGCCGCCCCCAAGAGCTACCACAGCATCCGTGCGGGTCATACCAAAGGCCATCATCTTTTCCCAAAGGATAACAAGCTGCTCCGCGCTTTTTGACGCCTCCCCAGCAGGGACGGTAAGGCATTGAATCTGAAAGCCCATCTGCTCCAGGCTGTCTGCCGTCCGCGCCAAATACAGGGGCAGAACTCTGCTGTCGGTGACGATTGTCAGCTTCCGGGCGTTGGGGATCGCCTGACGGCACAGTACACCAGCCTGGTCCAGAGATCCCCGCCCAATCTTGATCTCATAGGGCCGGGAGGTATTGACGGCCAATGTTTTCATAGTCAGACCTCCTGGGCCGCCGCCCGAATGGCATAGACGGCCTTGACCACATCCTCAAACTGCTCTGGACGAAGGGACTGGGCCCCGTCGCATAGAGCGCGTGGAGGGTCATTGTGGACCTCGATGATCAGGCCATCCGCCCCGCAGGCCGCCGCCGCCATAGCCATGGGTTTGACATAGCGGGCCACACCAGTTGCGTGGCTGGGATCCACGATGACAGGCAGGTGGGTCAGCTCATGGAGCACGGTCACGGCGGACAGATCCAGTGTGTTCCGGGTCGCTGTTTCGAAGGTCCGAATCCCCCGCTCACAAAGAATGATGTTTTCGTTGCCGCTAGCCATAATATATTCTGCGCTCATCAGTAGCTCCTTGATGGTATTGGCCAGACCGCGTTTGATGAGGATCGGCTTCTGGGTCTTTCCCAGTTCCTTGAGTAGCTCGAAATTCTGCATATTCCGAGCACCAACCTGAATCACGTCCACGTCCTCGAACAACGGCAGGTGGTTGGCGTTCATGATCTCGGTGACAATAGGCAATCCAGTCTCCCTCTTCGCTTCCAACAGCAATTCGATGCCATCCGCCTTCAATCCCTGGAAATCATAGGGAGAGGTCCGGGGTTTGAAGGCTCCACCCCGGAGCATGGTGGCCCCAGCGGCCTTGACGCTTTTAGCCACGGAAATGATTTGCTCCTCGCTCTCCACCGAGCAAGGGCCGGCGATCATAACAAAGTTGCCGTGCCCCACCTTGACGTGCTCCTGGCCTACTTGGATAATGGAGTCCAGGGGATGGAATTTCCGGTTGGCGCTTTTGAAGGGTTCCGACACACGCTTGACTCCCTCTACAATATCCAGCCCACTGACCAGGCCCTCGTCTAGCTTGCTGGTATCTCCAATCACACCGATAATTGTCGAGTAGTCCCCGGTAGAAACATGGGTTCGGAGGTCCTGGGCCTCGATCCACTGAATCAGATCCCGGATTCGCTCTTCCTTTGCGTTCTGCTTAATGATGATAACCATGATGCGCTTCCTTCCTTTCCTCTGCGCTCTCCACCGGGTCATAAAAAATGACCTGCGGTGAAGCGTTTGTTCACCGCAGGTCATTCAATGTTCCAACACTCCGCCTAAATTGCGGAGGGGAGCCGTCTGTTTGCAGCAAAAAACACTTTTACCTTTTTTGCACGAAAGCCAAAAAAGTAAAAGTAGCTAAAGAAGTAAGCTGCAAACTGCTTCATAAAAGCGTGGCTCCTTTCCTCAAAATGTATATTGGTTATTTTTATGGTAGCACTGGTCATTCCGTCTGTCAATTCAAAAAATATATTATTTTTTACAAACAATTTTATTATACTGTCAAAAATATATTCAAATAATACAATTCAGAGTATCAAGACGATTGTATTGACCGATAGAATACTCAGGTCGCAGGGTATCCGTTAGCAGTCGCCCGTCCTCCTGCTTTACTCTATTTTTACTGTCTATTCAACAATCACTCCTGAGCCTGACTGTGTTGGTGGCGATTTTCTGCCGGAACATCTGGTCGTGCTCTACAAAAAGCAAGGTAGGCTGAAAGTCCAGAAGCAGGTCCTCGATTTGAATGCGGGAAAACAGGTCGATATAGTTCAGCGGCTCGTCCCAGATATAGAGGTGGGCGCTTTGACACAGGCTGACCGCCAATAGCACCTTTTTCTTTTGACCCTCGCTGTATCCGGACATATCCCGTTCAAACAGAGCACGGGAGAAATCCAGTTTTCGTAAGACAGTGAAAAACCTCGTCAGATCTATCCCCTGTCTTTCCGCCCATTCTAAGGGGCTGCCCTTCAGATGGTCCGTTTTTTGGGAGACATAGGATATCTTCAATCCAGACGCCCGCCAGAGTGTTCCAATATGGGACAGATTCTCCCCCAGGACAGCCCTGAGCAGACTCGTCTTTCCGCTTCCGTTTCCCCCATCCAAACATATCCGATCACCACGTTTTAGTGTAAAGCTAACTCCCTTGCAAGCAGGACTTTCCTCATAACAAACCGCAAAATTGCGCAGCTCCAGGATTCGCTCACTGTGATAGTCCAGCGGTGTTAGCTTCAAGCTGTCCGCACACTCTACATCCCGGAGCAGGGCAGACTTTTCCTGGATGGCGCTCCGCTGCCTGGCCTCAAGGGTTTTGGCCCGCTTCATCATTTTAGCTGATTTATGGCCGATAAATCCACGGTCTACCCGCGGTCCTGAATTCTTACTGTTAAATTTGCTCTGTTCCGTCCGCTCCGACCAATCGGATGCCCGGCGGGCTGCCTGTTCCAGTCGCCGGATATCCCTTTTCAGCTTCTCATTTCGCTCCTGCTCTCCCCTGTCCCGGGCCTCTTTTTCCTGAAACCAGGTAGAAAAATCTCCACGCATCAGTTCCGGGCCTGTCTGGTTCAGCGCCAGCACATGGTCGATACAGTGATCCAGGAAAGCTCGGTCGTGGGAAACCAACAAAAAACCCCGGCGCGTATTTTTCAGATAAGCGGCTACCAGTTCCCTTCCCTGGACATCTAAATGGTTGGTGGGCTCGTCCAGCATGGGATAGCTGTCCTCGTCAAGGAAAATGGCGGCCAGAGCGGCTCGTGTCTGTTCTCCCCCGCTTAGACTGTGAAACGGCCGGTCCAGTAGATCTTCCCCCAGTCCAAGGCGTGAAAACTCCCTGATTAACCGCCACTCGTCCACATCCTCCATCCCATCTAACAAGACCTGCCGGGTAGGAAGGTCCATGTGGAGCACCGGTTTTGGATAGCGGCGGCATCGTCCAGGGAGAATGATCTGGCCCACGCCCTCCAATTCTCCCTCTAACAGGCGAAGCAGCGTGGTCTTGCCCCTGCCGTTGCGGCCTACCAGCCCCAGTCTCCAGTTGGTGTCTAGCTGCAGGTCCAACCCTTCAAATACCGGCGTATAGTCGCCCTCGTAGGTAAATCCAAGGTCTTGTATCATGATCTGTGACATAAGACATTCCTCCTGTCGTATCAAAAGTAAAAGCCGCAAGAGGGTATTCCTCTCGCGGCAGACAACGACAGAAAGACAGCCGGAAATTCCGATGTCATTCCTCCTGTTTGACCGAAAGCAGGTACGAATCCCTCTTACGCCTGGTACGACAGACCAGGGCCACAGAGGTGGCCCGAAGTTGTCATACCATATTCAGCAAGAGAGATTGCGCATTTTCCCGCCTCCGTTTCTTTCATATCGCGCCTATCATAGCACAGGAAAAAATTGATGTCAATAGAGTGGAAAAAGCTCCTTCTTTACATTTGGACTGATTGGTTTCCAACTCCGTCGATTTCACTATGCATTAAATAGAGCAGAAAAATATGATAAAATAAATTTGAAACTGATATCAGTGGATAATAAATTTCATTGCAGAGGAGCATAGGATATGGATTATTGGGGAGCAATCTTGTTTGGTGTGTTTATATATGCTGTTCTGTGCCTTATTATCGCTGTTATACGGTCACTGCTTTCTCAAAGAAGCACTAAGAAACAGAAATTCAAAAAAACATTTTGGACTTGGTTCCTTGAAGCACTTAACCCATTCCATTGGTTTTGGTGATTATTGATTAGCTCCCTGTGGACAATATGCCTCTCTTTGTCTTTTCGACAAAGGGAGGCATTTATATCCTAAATCAGCCCGAAGGAAAAACGGGAGAAAAAAGCCAGGAACTAAACAGTTCCTGGCTTTCACGCTCTAGGGTGGGCTTTGAGATAGACATCTTTGAGCTTTTGGTTCAGCAGCTTGGAATATATCTGGGTGGATGAGATGTCGGCATGGCCCAGCATCTCCTGGATGGAGCGCAGATCAGCGCCGTTCTCTAGCAGGTGTGCCGCAAAAGAGTGCCGCAGGGTATGCGGAGTGATGTCCTTTTGGATTCCAGCCTTCTCCTGGTAATATTTAATGAGTTTCCAGAAACCCTGACGGCTCATCCGTTCCCCGTTCATATTGACAAAAAGGGCGGTCTCTTCCACATCCTCCACCAACTGGGGACGGACATTATGTACATATTCGCTCAGTGCACGAATGGCGGTCTGGTACAGAGGGATGATTCGCTCCTTCCCCTTACTATAGCATTTAAGTACCCCGCCCGGAAGATTTAGATCATCCAAATTCAGGTCGATCAGCTCACTGACCCGGATTCCGGTGGCATACAACAGCTCCAGCATAGCTCGGTCCCGGTAACCCTTCAAATCTGTACAATCAGGCTGCTCTAAAAACAGCTCGACTTCCTTTCCAGTCAGAACCTGGGGCAGTTTACGCTCCACCTTGGCCGGGGCCACCCCCTTGGCCGGATTACGGTCCACTTTCCCAAGGGCGATCAGACAGTTATAAAAAGATTTGATAGACGCCACAGAGCGGGTTACCGTGGCGGGAGACTTCCCCTTTCGTACCAAGGATTTGGTGAACCCCTCTACATCTTTGGGTAACACCTCAGTCAAGGACACACCGCTATCCTCCATAGACTGAGCGAATTGATGAACGTCACGGACATAGGAACTGACCGTGTTTGCCGAGGCGTGTTTTTCAGTTTTCAAATAGTCCTCATACACTGTCAAAAGCTCAGACACGTTCCTATGCTCCCCTACAATGATTTTACAACACAACACGGGCAGCTGCCCGAAGAAGAACTGGGATCACATGGTATTCTACTAGGCCACACAAAAGGATCAGGATGAAGCTGACTGTCAGCTTTCCCCAATAGACTGGCGCGAAGGGTAGTGCGTTGCGCCCATCACCAAGGCCACGCAAAAGCAGCTTGCGCGAACCATTCAGCCCTTGGACACCAGAGAGAAAAAGAGCCGGTCCCCACAACAGCGCTGGCAAGCCAAACAAAAACAGGGCGGGCAGCAAGCCAGAAGATCCGAATACACGGCAGAAGCAGGCCACAGAAAAAGCGAAGAAAAAACCCCGCACCCCAAAAAGTAACGGCAGACCCACCACACCGATCCCAGTAAGGCCGAGCAAAAAAACAGCAAGCAGGTACCGAAGCTCCTCCCACAAGCCGGACCAAAAGTTATGAAAGAGGGCACCATCTCTGACCAGCCCCAGGTAATCCCGCAGATAGTCACACAGCTCCTGTCCACCCTGCCCGTCTGCCAGACTGGCAAAGATGGAACCGCAAAGTCCCCCCAATAAAAAGAAACCTGATAAAATAGCCAAGGGGACCCATTGTTCCGACGGCAAGTCCCATTTTTTTCGTTCCCTCTTTCCCATCGCTGTCACCTCAAGATAACCTTATGAGAAAGGGGAAAAAAATAGACATGGAAAGCTCAAAATAAGGCCCACCATTTTCTATATTCTTAATATAGCCTCTTCTTCCGCTTCGCGCAAGTGTTTTCGGTCATATTTTCAAGAAATATTTTTTCTGCTCCAATTTTATGTAAATTGCGTTATGTAAATTTAGGAACCAAAAAATGAAGTGAGGCGCTAAAGTGGCGCCTCACTTCACAAAATGCAGTACATAAAACACGCCGCCGACACTATATGTTGAAATTCATTCAGATTCCACTAGACTGCACTCAATACAATCTGTATTATTACAATTCGTATTTCTTTTGCTTCCCATACCGGCTTCAATGGCGTTCAGAGCGATGGCACATTCCAGCCGCTTGCGTTCCATCTGGCAGGCTACATCATTCGATTTTGTTATGTCGCCATTGACAAGCAGGTTAGATGCGGAACAGCCGCCGCTGCAATAGAAACGGGCCCAGCACTCCCGGCAGGCCGGGCGGGTATAGATGTTCTGCTGTGCAAAGGTTCCGGAGATATCCATATCAAAGGAGCCATCGAACACGTTGCCCATACGGTACTCCTCCTTCCCTACGAACTGGTGGCAGGGATAGATATCTCCGTCAGGCGTAATGGCCACATACTCACAGCCAGCGCCACAGCCGCGCAGACGCTTAATCACGCAGGGCCCCTGGGCCAGATCTACATTGAAGTGGAAAAAGTTGATGTCTGGCCGCTCCATCAACTGGCCGGCCAATTTCTCATATTCTGCTTCTACCTTTTCCAAGTCCTCCTCTTTAATGGCGAAAGGATCATCCAGCGGTCCGCTGGCGGGCTCTACCGATACATGGCGGAAACCCAGATCCCCCATGTGGAGCACATCCTGAGAAAAGTCCAAGTTATCCCGTGTAAATGTCCCACGAACATAGTAATCCTTGGTTCCACGGCCGGCCACCAATTTTTGGAATTTTGGAACGATGACCTCATAGCTCCCCTTCCCGTTCACAGTAGGCCGCATCCGGTCGTTGACAGGCTGACGACCGTCCAGAGACAGGACAACATTGGACATCTCCCGGTTGATATATTCTATCGTCTCATCATTGAGCAGGACACCGTTGGTCGTAATCGTAAAGCGAAATACCTTGTTGTGCTCTTTTTCCAGGGAACGGGCGTATTCCACAGTGCGCTTCACCGTATCCATCGCCATGAGAGGCTCCCCGCCAAAGAAATCAATCTCGATATTTCTACGCTTTCCGGATTTTGCCACGACCCAGTCGATGGCCCTTTTGGCCGTTTCAAAGTCCATGGTCATCCGATGGCCAGTGCCGAAGTCGCCTGTCGAGGCAAAACAATATTTGCACCGCAGGTTACAGTCATGAGATACATGGAGACAAAGCGCCTTGACCACTGCCGACTTGGGCAGGGCCATAGCGGCTTCCGGATTGATGTATTCGTCATCAGAAAAGAGAAGGCCCTGGTCCTGAAGACCTCTCAGCTCCTCCCAAGCCTCGGATAGCTCCTGTGGATCATATTGGTCCAACTGCTCCGCCAGTTTTTGAGGCAGCCTCTCTCCCATTGGCCCTTCAATCAAAGAGAGCAGGTCAAAGCTCAACTTATCCAACACATGGACCGCGCCACTGTTCACATCAGCGGCCAGATACTGGCCGAGCGCCGTAAAGGTATGTACCATATCGAACTTCCTTCCTCGATTTCCCTATCGATATCATTTGGACGGAGAAATAGACATGAAAAAGGGCAGGCTGACGCCCACCCTTTTCAGGTATGTTGAGAACTTACTTATTCTCGCACTTCTGATTGGCAACAGTGCAGGAAGTCTTGCAGGCAGACTGGCAAGAAGTCTGGCACTCGCCGCAGCCGCCCTTGGCGGCACTGGCCTTCAAAGTGGCCCCGTTGAGGGTCTGGATATGCTTCATTGGTATCTCCTCCTGAATCGCTTAGTGCAACAATTATACCACAGTTTTTCTCTGGACGCAAGTCCGGCAGTTCCTTTGGTGGAAAACTGAAGCTGGGCAATATCGCTGCTATCAAGTGGTATTGTAGCATAGCGAACCGGATATTTCAATCATCTTTTCCGCTTTTTCTTGGGCTTTCTTCCCAGTATACCGGCTATCGCTCCCCCACACAGGCAGGCGCAGAGTATGCCAGCTCCCCCCTGCTCTAACGATGCGGTATCATAGGCCAGAAGGCCTGCCGTCAGCAGAAGCAGGAACAGGATTGCTCCTACTCCTGTCCCCACTAGCAAAGATTTGGAGCGGATCCTTTTGATGCTGTATATCCCGCCAACAGCCCCGCCTAAGACACAGACCGCTAGTACCGCTCCCTGAGCCCACTGTTCCCGCAGGACTCCTGTTGAAATGAGCAAGGCGCACAGCAGAAGTGCTAGCACGGCCGAAAAACCGGCGAGCACCCCACCCTTGAGCAGTTCACACATACTGTTGACCCACTGTTCGCCCGATTCCTCTTGCCGTCTTTCCCTCTTTTTCATAACACAATGCCCTCCCCGCGGTCTTCTGTTTTCACGAAAACCTATGCGAGAAGGGCATATAGTATGTCTATTTTCTGTGATTACTTCTGCTCCGCAGCAGCGGCAGAGGAGTTCTTAGTGGAAACAGCCCACTTGGTGAACTCGATGCGGACGCGGTCAGCCCCGGTCTCAATCACGATGGTATTCTCCTTCACAGAACAGATGGTGCCGATGATACCGCCGATGGTAGTAATCTCATCGCCGACAGTCAGCGAATTGCGGAGGTTCTGAGCCTCCTTCTTCCGCTTGTTCTCGGGGCGGATCATAAAGAAGTAGAGCATTGCGAACATTAAGGCCATCAGTATTAAGGTTTCCAAAATTCGTTCCCTCCAAAGTTGTTGTCAGCTGTTTCCAGTCAGACGCATTAGTGCTATTATAGCGGGTTTTTTTCCTGTTGGCAAGTCCTTTTGTCAAATTCGAGGACTATATTCCTGGGTCTGCTGCGGGTCTGTCCAGCTTTCCAGAAAATTTCTGTCGGAATGCCTCAAATCGTCCCTGATCCAGTGCCTCGCGGATGCGGAGCATCAATTCGTTATAGAAATGGAGATTGTGGAGCACTGCCAGACGCATAGCCAGCATCTCCCCGGCCGTCAGCAGGTGCCGGAGATAGGCTCGGGAAAAGGAGCGGCAGACCGGGCAGTTACAGGTGGGATCAATGGGACGGGAATCCAGCTTGTACTTCTCATTTTTGATATTTATGGTGCCCTCCCAGGTATACAGCTTTCCATGGCGGGCGTTTCGTGCCGGCATAACACAGTCAAAAAAATCCACGCCGCGGGCTACTCCCTCAATGATATTGGAGGGGGTTCCCACTCCCATCAGATACCTAGGTTTCTCTTTCGGCATATGGGGCTCCACCGCTTCGATAATATCATACATGGTCTGTGTGGGCTCCCCTACAGCCAGACCGCCGATGGCGTAACCGTCACAGTCCAGTTTGGCGATCTCATCCATGTGCCATTTCCTCAGGTCTGCATAGGTCCCACCCTGGTTGATGCCAAATAGCATTTGGCCGGGATTGACGCAGCCAGGCGCCTCATTGAGCTTTCTGTGCTCCACTGCACAGCGATCCAGCCATCGGGCTGTCCGCTCGCAGGAGGCCTTGACATAGTCGTAAGGCGCCGGGTTTTCCACACACTCATCAAAGGCCATGGCGATATCACTGCCCAGATTGGATTGGATCCGCATGGACTCCTCCGGTCCCATGAAGATGCGCTTTCCATCAATGTGGGAGGCGAAGGTAACGCCTTCCTCTGTGATCTTCCGCAGTCCGGACAGAGAGAACACCTGGAATCCTCCGCTGTCAGTGAGCATGGGGCCATCCCAATCCATAAATTTGTGGAGTCCACCCATCTGTCGGACTACATCGTCACCCGGACGCAGGTGGAGATGATAGGTATTAGACAACTCGATCTGACAGCCGATTTCTTTCAGGTCGTGGGCGGACACCGCCCCTTTGATCGCTCCGCAGGTGCCGACATTCATAAAAACAGGAGTCTGCACAGTGCCATGGGGGCAGGTAAATACTCCCCGGCGGGCCTTCCCCTCGGTTTTTAGTAATTGAAACATAGATTTCTCCTTAAAGTGTGTGATACCAGCGACTTCATTCCGCCTTACGCGCTGGCTGCAGTTGGCTGTCTTGGGTCCCGGTCCTTCGCGCCGGTTAGCGCCTCCAACTGCTGGAGTCACGCTTCGGGATCCAAAACATTTCTGATTTTTTTGGAACACTTCTTCCGATCCCATCGCTCGAAGCTGCTCTGTAGCGGATATTACCGCCCCCTCTAGGCCGACCGCGAGAGCCTGACCGATATTGGGCAAGTCTATCAGCCGTGACGTGCTTCCTAAGAAATGAACATGGCGTCTCCAAGTCTATGGTATATTAGAAATTTCAATTTGCCACGTAATTATACAAAGTAATCTTCCTTATTTTAACATAGAAAAAGCGTGGCAAGCGATTCCCTTCCACGCTTCTAATGTTTTTTTGACACACACACATAAAGAATGACCTGTGTCATATAGAGCTTTCTCTTGATCTCTTCGGCACTGTATTTAGGGAGTGAGACTATGACACAACTCTCTCGTACAATTCATACAGAGCTATGTCCTATCCTTAATCCCGGTTCCTCCAGGGAGCATCCGGGCTGTACGAAAGTATGCGTTATCTTTCGCTCTCCGTACCATGGGCTACCTATATATGGAGTGACATCAAGCATTTAAAATTACTTCCCGGTTAATTATTTTCGCCTTTATCGTACCCTATTAAATAGGGCTTGTCAATATACCATCAGAAAAAGCTGAAGGAAATTTTCCCAGATCCTCCGTTTGAATCATTCTATAGCAAAGAAGAAATTCATATTTTAGAGAATATCCATATCTTTGCCGACCTACTTCGCTACGGTCAATGCGCATTTGTCAGAATAAATACTCCTCGTATAATAAGTTTGAAAGTTAATAAATTCAGGTATCAGCAGGCTCAGAGATGCCCGTGATACAATAGCTGTTTGGCAGCAGGGTCAAGTTCTTAATCCTCCAGTTGAGCCGAAAGGTTGCTTCACGGATAGTCCGTTCCCCTGATTCGGAAGTTAACTGCACTCATTGGCTGTTTGCTGGAGGCAAGGCCGCCCTTTCAGCAGCGAGGGATATCGCATTGGTCTTCTTCGGAATGATTCTGATACGCGAGGTTGCGGATGCTCCGGTTATCATGGATATCTCAAAGCCTGCTGATACCTGAATTTATTAACTTTCAAACTTATTATACGAGGAGGATACGGTCTGCACTGTAAAAATTGAAAGCTGGCGACAGAGAATTCCTTCTTACATGCTCCCTGTCGCCTTTGATTTCTTTACTTAGTTCTATACTACAACATACTTTTTACGATTGCAGACTACATCAATAAATGCTTTTGGAGTCACACAAGTAAACTGTTTAAAATTTCTATTGAAGTGCGCCTGGTCATAGTAGCCTAGCCCAACAGTCACATCCAGAATATTCACAGACTCCAGATAGCGTAATGCCATCTGCATGCGGACAATATCAGAATATTTTTTTAGAGGAACCCCATAATTCTGCTTAAAGATGCTATTTACGTAATGCTGGGTATATCCCATCAGATCGGCAATATCAGAAACCCGCTGCGCACCGGTGGACTGGGTAATCATTTGAACTGCGTTGCAGGCAATTACCGGCAGAGTATAATAGTGTTGGTCCTTGAAAAACTCCAGAGTTTCCTCCAGCATCTCTTCTAGCTCAGAGCATCCACATAGCCGCTTCTCCAGAAAGGAAACATCCAGATAGTCGGAAAGAGGAATCCGCCGGTCAACCAGCCCCACCATGCTCTTTCCCAGAAAGCAGAACCTCATATTCCATCGCAACCTAAGCCCAAAACACTGGCGGTATCTGCTGACCGCCGACTTCTGCCCCTGGAGAAAGCTTCCGCACACATATCCGCGGCACGTATTCTTCTCCCAAGTAAACTCAAAATCAATACTACCATCTGGAATGGCAATGACTTCCATCTGTTCTGGATTTTCTATAAGGTAGAATTTCTCAAAAATAGGATCGGAGGATAATATCTCACGGTAATAGATGTGACGGTTATTGATACAAAACGTCCGGAATCTCACAGTTTCCTCCCTCCTTTTCCCATCTCTATTCTAACTATTAATCAGGGTAAGTATGCCGTTACAATCATTTCAACCTTTACGCCAGGCAACATCTCATGTACTGCCACTGTGGCCCTAGCAGGCAGAGGCACTACATTGATTTTCTCCTTATAGGCCCGGTTCATCTCGTCAAAATCGGACATCTGCAGCAGATAGACTGTGACATTTATAATATCTGTCAAAGAGCCGCCCGCCTTCTTTAGGAGACTCTCTGTGTTCTCAAAAATACGGATAGTTTGTTCATAGACTGAATCACTGACTACCTCGCCAGTACCATCTGAGCCAATTACACCGGTATAAAACAGGTGTTCACACACGATCCCCTGAGAATAAGGCCCGTGTGCAGGGCCGATATTGGCCTCGTCTGCTACACTGTATTTGTTCATTCTGCTTCTCCTTCCTATAGTTGTTACAACTTTAACGCCGCACGGTTAACAATAGATGAAATACCGTCATAGTTTCCCTTCATAGCACAAATGATGGTATGGCAGGAAATATCCTGTAAGTCCCGGGCAGCCTGAATGGAGTAGAAGCCAACATGCGGTGTAATAATAACGTTGTCTCGGCCCAGCAGTTTTAATGTAGACAGATCGGGGGACTCAGAGTCTAGTACATCTAGTCCTGCGGCACAGATCATTCCTTCATCTAAGGCGGTCACCAGATCATCCTGTATCACGCTTCCGCCGCGGCCCGTATTGATGAAGATTGGATGCTTGGCACAGCGGCTGAACTTATCCAGATCAAAGAACCCCGCCGTCTTGGCATTGAGTTCCTGATGGTTGGAGATAATGTCCGAGGTAGCCAGCGCTGTGTCGCAGTCCACCAGCTTAAGCGCAAGCTCTTTTGCCTTCTCCGGCTTGAGAGAGCGGGAAACTATCTGTACATTCATACCCATAGCCTGAGCCCGATGCGCCACAGCCTTGCCAATCTTCCCAAACCCGAAGACAGTCAGAGTCTTGCCACTGATACGCTCCAAATTACCACCTACTGTGTAGTCCCACACATGATCCTCAATCGAGTGGATATATTTCCGCAGTCCACGGCATAGGGCAAAAATCAAGGTCATGGTGTGTTCAGCTACTTCTACAGTGCAGTACTCTGAGGCCGGACAGACCATTACACCAAATTCACTAGCGGCATCCACGTCCACCATGTTATACCCCACGGCATTTAGAGCGATGGCTTTGAGCCGCTTGCATCGGGAGAGCACATCCCGGTCGAAGGTCACATAGGTGTTGATGACAGCGTCCGCATCAGATAACATGTCAATCAGCTCCGCCTTGTTGTCCTTGTACTCATATACTTCAATCTCCACACCGGGCAGGGCATCTTCTAAACGTTTTTTTTCATACGTGAGATCTCTGGCCAAGTCTGTTTTATAATCACAGATAACGATTTTCATAAAATTAAAACTCACCAACTTTCGTAACGATTATCCTTCGGTCACCCCAAGGAAAACCCGGACTTCACCGGATCATCATCATCGATCATCCATTGGGCATATCCAGTAATATATGCGCTGCCAGTCACCTGAGGAATAATTGCTCGATAAGAACCCACTTTGGTTTCCCGCAGGGCCTTACCCACAAACTTAGTGTTGATCACACTTTCATAGACAAACTCTTCTCCCAGCTTCAACTTTCCCTTGGCCCACAGAGTGGCTACCTTCGCACATGTGCCGGTCCCACAGGGAGAGCGGTCGATCTGATTATCGAAGATCGTAATGTTCTGTAAGTCAGCGTCGGAGGACTTGGCCGGACCATAGATCTCACACAGATCAATGGTCTTGATATGCGGCAGCTCAGGGTGAGCAACCTGGATCTGTTTATTGGCCGCATGGATAACAGCCATGCCAGCCTTCGTCAGCTCACCGGCGTTTTCTGGACAGATATCCAATCCCAGTTGCCTAGCATCGATGATGGCAAAGAAGCTGCCACCGAAGGACACGTCAATAGTCAACTTTCCGTAGCCAGGCACCTGGATTTCTGCATCTTGCTTGTAGAGAAAGGCAGGGACATTTTCAAATGAAACGCTCTTAGCGTGGCCGTCCTCCACTTGGACATGAACAGTAACTAGGCCTGCCGGAGCCTCCATCTTGACTGTGGTTTCCGGCTCTGTCACCGGCACCATCCCTGTTTCCACCAGGATAGTGTTTGTCGCGATGGTGCCATGACCGCACATATTGTGGAAGCCCTCTCCATGCATAAAAATGGCACCCACATCGGCCTCTGGCATGGTGGGCTCGGTCAGAATACAGCCGAACATATCTTTATGACCACGGGGCTCCTGCATAAGAGTCCGACGCATATAGTCGTAATGTTCAATAAAATACTGACGTTTTTCTGAAATAGTGTTACCCCGCAGTGTTGGAATACCGCCCACTACCAGACGCAAGGGTTCCCCCATAGTGTGGGATTCTACCGTGAACAATGCCTTTTTTGCCTTCATTTTGTACTCCTTTGTCTTCCTACTCACCAGGGTTGCATAGCTCCGCCCTCATGTGCAGGGCGGCAGGTACGTGCAAAAATGTTTAGGCAACCCTTCTGCTCCTTGAGAGGGGGACATACCCAGCGCTTTTTGCGATCTGCCAGTTCTTCCTCTGAAACCTCCAGCTCCACAGTTCCTTTGATAGAGTCTACCGTGATCATATCCCCATCTTCCACCAATGCAATATTGCCGCCGTCATAGGCTTCAGGAGAAACATGTCCCACCAAAGCACCGTGACTGAAGCCGGAGAAACGGGCGTCGGTCACCAGACCCACGCTGGTATGCAGGCCATGTGCCACCAGCGCATCATTGGAAAGCATTAATTCTTTCATACCAGGAGCACCTTTACATCCCTCATAGCGGACGACAAGTACATCGTTGGGGACAATTTCCCCTGCCACAATGGCCTGGTAAGCCTTGGTATCATTGTTGAAACACTTAGCTCTGCCACGGAAAACGCGCATGTTTTCAGGTACACCGGTGGGGCGGATGATAGCACCGTGAGGGGCCAGATTACCCCGGAGGATCTGCAGTCCAGGCAGATCAAAGTGTGGATTGTCTAGCTCCCGAACAATGTCACTCATGCGGTCAGGCACTTGCTCAAGCAGATTTTTCCAGGTTGTGCCGGTCATAGTAGGTACATCACCGAAAATTTTATTCTCCAGCTTCTTCATTACAGCCAGAGCGCCACCCACATAATAGAGATCATTGATGGTATAGGGTCCGCTAGGAATAACGCCCACAATGCAGCGGATATCCTTAGCGTAGGCCTCAAAGTCCTCAATTGTGACTCCCAGACCTAGCTCATAGGACATAGCCAAGATATGCAGCAGGGCGTTTGTAGAGCCCGCGATAGCCATATCAAAAATGATGGCATTGAGCAGAGTTTCCCGCGTGATAAGATGAGAGGGGCGGATATTCCGCTTTACCATCTCCACCATGTACTCACCGGCCTCACGGGCTTTTCGAATCTTCAGGCTATCCATCGCAGGAATACAGGAAGTTCCCGGTAGTACTAGGTTGAAAATCTCTCCCATCAGTTGCATCGTGTTAGCAGTCCCCATTGAGGGGCAGGCGCCGCAAGTGGGGCACACACATTCCTCTAAGTCGTTGAGTTCGTCCGCAGAACAGCCAGAAAAACGAGCCACATCCACATCAGCCTCTACCACCCGCTTACCATTGTGGGAACCAGCTCCCATACAGCCACCAGTCACCACCATGGCAGGAATATCCAGTCTGGCCGCCGCCTGATAGCACCCGGCGATGATATTGTCGCAGGAAGCAATCATGCAGATCCCGTCAAACTGATGTACCTTACTTACAGCCTCCACAGACATGCACACAATATCGCGCATAACCTGCTCATACTTCATCTCCTCCACTCCGTTTGGAATATTACCACATGTGGCGGGGATACCAAACTCTACAGGGATACCGCCGGCAGCCCATATTCCCTGCTTCACCGCTTCCGCAATCTGACGCAGATGGGCAGTGCCGGGCGATCCCTCCTGGAAGCTGTTTGGTACTCCAATGTGGGGCTTTGTTCGGATGTCCTTATCTCCATATCCGGCGGCTTTCAACATCACCCGACGGTGTGCAGCACTCGCTCCGTTCCAAAATTCGGGCCCATACTGGCTCATAACTCCAACTCCTTACTTTAAACTGACATTAACTGACGGGAAAGTACATCCGTCGGTTCTTCTCAGAAGTCATTTCTTGTACCGCTTAACCCACCCGGCGGCTGATTTCCGACAGATGGGCCAAGCAGCTTTTCGAGTCCAAGCGTGCCGCACCCACGGCACGCTTGGGGAGAGGTAGTCTGCCATTACCCCTCTATAAGATCTTCAAACTTGCAGTAATTGCCGTATTGATATTCAGCCTTGTACTCCTTGCCATCCTTCATAACAAAGACGCACTTGGTCAGACCATAGGGATCAGTCAGCAGGTCGGCATCCCAAGCGGAGATGTCAGCCAGCTTACCCTTCTCCAAAGTGCCCACCTTATCAGCCAGACCACAAATCTGAGCATTTACGGAGGTGGCGGCTTTCAGGCTGCGGTAAGCGCCCATGCCGTGTGTCAAATAACACCAGTACTCCTTACCGCACTCATAGACCTGGTGACGGCAACCCATTACAAAGTCCGTACCGTAACCGATGAGCTTGATGTTACTATCCATAATCACCTGGCGTCCGGCCTTCAGGTCACTGGCCCGCTGGACAAACTTGATGAAAGCGGGGTTGCATCCATTGAGCCCCTTCTCGCCGTTTATGATGGCATCCTCGCCGGGGGCGAAGGTTGGAACCACATAGGTGCCGGCTTCCTCCATCATGCGGGCGGCTTCCTCATCCATCATGGTGCCATGCTCGATACCGTCAATGCCGAACTTAACCAGCTTCTTGACCCCGGCGGCGCCGTAGTTGTGGGCGGTAACAGGGATGCCCAGGGACTTGGCGGTATCGAAAATACCGGCCAACTCCTCGTCGTTGAGCTGCACATCGGTGGGCTGATCGGTCTTGCTCATCACGCCGCCAGAGACCATGATCTTGATAAAGTCTGCACCCAGCTTACGCTCTCTGCGCACTGCGTTGACAAAGAAGTCCTTTCCGCAGCCGATAGTTGGGTACTTCTCATAAGCCAGCCAGTCGGCTAGATCAGGATTGGTGTTAAAGCTCTGGGAACCGTCTCCATGACTGCCGGTGGTGCCCAGCAGGTGGGGAGCCGCAATGACCCGGGCGCCCTCGTGCATTCCCATATCAATCATTCGCTTCACGTCCAGGATATAGTCCTCGGCAAACCAGCCCAGGTGGCGTACGGTGGTGAAACCGGCGTGGAGGCAGCGCTTTGCACTGTATAGGGCGGCCAAGGTTCTCCATCCATTGGAGTAATGAACTGCGTCAATATTTTTGTCTGTCACGTCGATCTGACTCAGATGTACGTGGGCGTCGATCATACCAGGAGTTACGGTGCTGCCGGACAAGTCGATGATCTTGGTTCCCTCTGGGTAGCCCAAGTTCTTACCCACTTCCTCAATCACATTGTCTTTGATCAGGATTTCCATGTTCTCGTACATTTCCTCATGGATGCCGTCGAACATTTTCCCGCATTTAATCAGTTTGTAACTCATCATCTCCGTAATTCCTTTCCAGTTTAAATATTTTATTTCTACCGGTTGTCCGGCGTTATTTCAAGCAAGCCCATGGGCTTAAAATTATTCGATGAATCTGGATGGATCGTATCAAGCTGCTTTGTTATATTTATACCCCACCAGATAATAGGCCAGTGCGCCCAGGACAATTGTGATGATCATATAGTACGCAGCTCCCAGGCCAGTGTTCATCAGCAGATAGCATACTGCCACACAGCCCAACCACACTGCTACCTCTTTCTTACCTTTTAACACGCTCTGAGCCACTAAGCCACCAAACAGGGCGGGTAAGACGTAGTCAAAGGCAGGCTTCAAAGTAGGATTCTCCAGTACAGGCTGCAGCGGTACAGCCAGCAGCATACCGATCGCCAAAACTGTAATGGAAGTTACTACAGAACCGGCGCAGGCTAGAATTGCTAGGGTGTGACACTTGTCGGTATTAGGTTCCACCCCTAAGTTATTGATAGTGCCCACGGTGGCAGGCATACGCAGGTTAGAGATGTTACCAGTGATATAACCCATATACATGGCGCCTGGGCCCATGGTGGACATATAGCCAAAGTGCTCGGCAGGCCACCAGGGAAGCAGGTAAAGTACCATAGCCAGATAGGCAGGCCATAGTTCTGCCACGCTAGGCCACACACCGTAGACAATAGAACATACCACAGGAAAACCGAACATGGGGATAGCTAAAATGATACCGGCAGTAATCCCAAACCGATGAACCCAGCTTACAAATTCACGTCTACTGTTATCCATAATCCCCTATCCTCCTACTTAGAAGATGATGACTGCCACGAGCATGGCGATGACCATGGCCACTGCCATCAAAGCGTCCTTCACCCACGTTTGCTTCGGCATTTTCTTGGCAAGGACAACCATGAGGGCTCCTACCAAGAAACTGACACCGAAGATGACGCCTTTGGTGTTGATGGCTCCCAAACCAAAGTTGATGGTGGCATACCCCATCACTCCAAGTAGGCATCCGGTACCGATGGCCAGAGGCAACCTAGTGTCTGCCGTCTTTCCGCCCTCATAGAGCTTTGATATGGGTTTTGTAAAAATAACATTGAAAATAACGGCCGTTGTCTGGGCAAAGCACATAACATATGCGGCAGCGATCCAGCCCTTGACAGAGTAGCCACCTACTTCGAGGACCTCTCCTACCGCCTCTACGCCAGCGTTGGCAGACATGGCCTCAGCTGCGGCACCTCCTATGACAGACAGGCGCAGCCAAGGCAGCGGTGCTCCCAGCAGAGGGATCAGACCAATCATCGTGATTACAACAGGAATAGTCGGAAATATGCTAATGGCAATGCCAGTAGTCAGTGGCTGGCGCAGTTCCCTTTTGGTCAAGCCAATCTCCAAACCGTGTTTCCATGCGTGTTTTGCAAAAATGAAAGAGTGGAGGCAGCAGGCTAAAATAAGTAAGGCAACGAAAACATACATCCATGGGGAATTACAAATTTCAGTATAACTTAACGTACTCATTTAATTACCTTCCCTTCTGTACCCCCTTCTGTTGTACAGTCTTCACCTATAACAAAAGGATGGTCGTTGCATACATATCTCACAAATCGATTTGTGTTTTTAATATATCTTATTGTTTAAAAATTATAAATCCGAAATGTGCACAAATTTTACTCTACATGTTAAACAGCAAAATGCACGACGATTTCTTTAGATCATCCAAAAAATGCACAGCTCCTTAGTCGTAGTACTGATTTATCTCTGAGATTTCTTGACACTTTAGCCATAATCGATTATTATATAGAAGAAACTTTCTCAGCTTTCTACAACAGTCATATGTTTTCGGATATGTCAGGAGAGATTTTATGCTGACTTGCAGAGACCTTTTTCAATTGGAATCGTTCAAGGAAATTTCTCTGGTGGCTGGCCGTGCTGGACTGGACAATAAAATAACTTGGCCATATCCTAGGCACACTAAGGTAATCAGCCCTTGGGTTCGAGGCGGAGAATTTATTCTGGTATCTGGCTACGAATACGGTGTCAATGACACTGAGTTGCTCGAGCTGTTGGACGAGGCGGAGATGAACAACCTGTCAGGAATCTTAGTGGAGGGAGGTATTAACTTCAAAAAAATCAGCCAGCGGGTGATCGACTACGCTGATAAGCTGAGTGTCCCTTTGTTCTTTGCACCTCGAGTGGTGAGTTTTCTGGATATTTGTCGGGAAATGACCAATATTATTCTGGAAGCAACTATGTACGAACGCTACACCTCCTCACTGCTGAAAAAACTAGTTGAAAGTGAATCTATCAGCCGCAAAGGAACACTGTTGCTGGTTAAAGAAGCAAACGTCCCTATCAATGCCCTCTATCAGGTCATACTTTTTACTGCAGCCCCTGGACAAGCCAACAAGACGGCTATATCTTCCCCAACCTTTGACAACCTAGTTCACGAGATCTTTAACTCCGTCCAAAAAGCCTGCAGTACAGTATTTCATAATGCGAACCTGAAAACCATTGTCTACCTCGGCGCTAGTTCCCTGGCCTATCTGATTTATGGAAAGAAACAGGACGACTTAATCGAAATCCTTCAACACATGAAGGAGATTCGAACCCAGCATGCTCAAACACAGAGGAACTGCCGTATCCTTCTTTCTTCTAGTTCCATCGTCAACGATTGCACTGAAATCTCTCGGGCCTACCAACAGTCCATGTACACTTCGTCCCTGATGTGTGGCGGTATAGTTTCCGAAACATTTTATTCTTTTGATGATCTTGGGAGTTATCAGCTTCCATTTTATATCGACGACAAAAATGTCCTCTTTGACTTCAGAGACCGATATTTAAAAAAACTCATTGATAATAAGCAGTTGCTGGACACATTGCGCACTTACTTCGCCTTTAGTGGTAACATGATGCGCACCGCCGAGGCGCTCTTTATTCACCGCAATACTCTTTCCTACCGTCTAGAACGTATCGAGGCTCTCACCGAAAAAAATCTTTCCGACCCATCCGTCTACCAAGATTTTCTTAATGCCCTGATGCTGATGGATATTTATCCATACTGATCATATCTGCCTCTTTTGTTCTCCAGGATATGAGTCCGCTGTAATATAGAATCGAAAAATTGCGCTAGTCCTTATTGTGGTTGTATCTTCGTAAAGGCCGTTCTTCGCATTATATATAGATAAAAGACACAGACCTGACCGCCACATAAAATACCTATTTTATTGAAAGAGCCATCTTCCCTGAGAACAGCGCAGATGGCTCTTTCAATGTGGTCCAAACAGTATCTTGTTGTCTATATGAGAAGTATTCCTATCAGCAACCTCTTTTGTTTTACTTACTACCATACGGAAATTCTTCCAGAAAAATTATTAGTATCAGATACTTAATTCAGTAGTGATTGTCTCTGCATAGTCAAAGTTATTTTTCCATTCCTTAGACTGCAAAAATCCTTTGAAATCAGGGGTTTTAAGCTATCGTTCTATAAATCTGCATCCTTACCAACATATGGATGTGATCTGGACATACTTCCGCTTCTATAATCTCAACTTGTTTCCACTCGCATAACCTTCTCAATATTTCCTCGATTTCTTGCTTCTTTTCCTGATAAAATAGCTTCCTATGATACTTGGGGGCAAACACTATGTGATATTTACAGTTCCACCTTGTAGGTGATAAACTACTGCTGTCATTCATTTTGGATGACCTCCCTTTGCTTCTTTGGTGCAGTTGCCACACCGCACTTCAAGTATAGCAAAGGGAGTTTTTATTGCATACTCTCCGCTAAAGCTTTTACGGAACTCCCCGGCATAGCCGGGGGTTTTCGGAATACAATAAGGCGTGACAGATTTTCTGCCACGCCTTTTGCAATTCCTCTCAAAACAAATCACTGTGCGTTCCAGTCCGCATCAGATATAAAAGGTCTTTGCCCTTGGTCCGATAAACAAGCAGCTAGTCAGAAGCAATGTGGCATTCTCTAGTCTCCCGATAGAGCATAATCCTTGTTCTTCTCTGGAAGCGGCTCCCGCCTTGCGAGCTTATTAACAATTTCATCCAGAAACTCAAAGTTCCATCCGCGCCTTGCAGCCAGCTATATTGGCAATCGGGCAAAAGGTGATGCCGATTCTCAGCGAACTCGGGCTTGACCTTTCAACGGCGGTAGGAATGTTCCTGCGGCAAACCATTCGGCATAAGGGCATTCCATTCAATGTTACCCTGAATGTTCCGAATGCGGAAACCCAGGAAGCCTTGCGGGAGTTCCAAGATATGAGAGAACCCCTCGAATTATATAAGCGGTATAGTAACTTCGGGGATGCGCTGAAGGAGGTCGTTGAGGATGCTTGAGGTAAGTATTTCATCCCATAGGGCATAGAATGCGTAGGTCCCCCGGTCCATCCTCCCCTGCCCCTCCGGTATAACCTCAAAGTCGAGGTAAAGCTGCTCCATGGAGTGCATGAGCGGATGCCCACACGGGACCGTAAAACTCCCCCCCACCCTTCATCATCATATTTTAGAAGCCCTTTACTCCGGTGTATGGGTGTCTCATCGAAAGGAAGTAAAGAGGCCATGAACAAACATCTCGACAAAGCGATCCTTCAACATCGGAAAAGCAGATGCGCTCATTCGCCCTTGTGCTTCCCGCACCTACATCTTTTTGGTATATCGTCAAAGTCTGGTTATTACCGCCCCAATACTCCTCACAATTAATTCCACCCTCCCCCAACCTCCATCTAGACAGGGCCCCAAAATATATAGGCTATCCCTAGGAGTAAAGTTTCTATACGGTGATGTGTTATCATAGACTGTGGTGAGCATTAATTCTTCCATATTATATTTGGAAACTCCAGCGGCCAATGTAGCCTCTTGGATGGAGAATACAAGTCCTTGGTCGATGGTTGAGATCATATCTCCGCAATTCAGCATGATGTAAAATCCAAGTATGAGCGCCTTCAACTTTTCTATTCAAGATTTTAAATTTAGAGAAAAAGGTCCTGTAAAACCGGACCCCTGAGCAATTAAAAATTGAAATGGCGGTCAGCCGAACATTAATTCCGTATGCAATCAGTTTAGATAAGCGGTTACCGAGGCGTAGTAGAGACCCAGAAACTTATTAGCAGAGGTCATCATGAGGAACAAAGCTCTACGCAGAGCAGTGGAACCGCACTTAGAGATGCCTCACAGCTGTGAATGTCTCCATTTAGCCGGATTGACCAGGAGGGGCATCAATACCTGCAAAGGGCTTTCTTAGAGGGTAGAACCGACGACGCACCTCACCAATATCAAACACGAGTTGCAGATTCAGCACAGAACCAACGACGAAGATTTCCATAACTACCGGATATTCGAGCAAAAAAGCGGTCAGAGACTGCATCTCCTGTTTGAGCACGGCCAACGGCCTTAAGTTGCACAATTGCCTGTTGTATCAAGAGCATGGTCGTCCTATTTCGTATTTCAGAGTATAACGTCAATATAACCTTATGCTTTGGAATGAAGCGCCAGTGCCTTCTCCTAACTGAAATAGCACCCATATTTTCTGTATCACTTCATATATTTGGCAGAAAAAATTTTCAGGGACAATGCTGAAATGCACTGCGCAATGTCAGAAGGCCGAGAGAAAATCAACCCTTTTCTCACTTCCGGCAGTACGAGGAGAACTATTGAACAAGCGTTTGACCTCCAGGAATGCAGTATCCTTCTTGTCTGTTTTGGCTCGTCTCAAACTATTGTTCCCATGCACTCATTAACTGCGGAGACGTAAAGCCCTGCATTATGGAACAGCGAAGCCACTGGTGCATGGGCAATTGCTCGCAGATTCCATGACCACACGGGTTTTGCCGTTCAGACTTTTGAGCAAGTTTTCAAACTCGCTCAGTTCACTGGAGATGTGCTATACTTCAGAGGGCGAGATCACCAACTCTCTGAAAGGTCGCATGACGGCGATCATACTTTTTTCTTGGAAAACATCAATGCCAACGCAGTTCATTCTCCAATTCCTCCAATACCGAGAATCCGCAACCGGAATCCATCTTTTCTTGTTGCCGATTCAATCTATTATGTGATGCCAACTCCCCGATATCCGGTGGTTTAACCTACTTAAACCGAATGCCACAACAAGATGATGGCTAACAGTCTTTCGCACAGACATAGATGTCCAAGGAGGCCGTAGTCAGCCAGTTACTCCTTAAGCACAAGACACAAAGAAAGCCGGACCGGTTGCCCGAATTTTCTGTCCAAATTTATTGTAATATGAGGTCGGCATATTTTTGCACCGGCCTCCTTTTTACATCAATCAATTGTACTTTATATCCGCCTCGTCCGGAAAATCTACCACATCTTGGTTTGTGTTTAGGTGCTCCAGGAATGCCGCTACATATCTTGCCTGGTCCTTGTTCCGAATGGCCTCCAGCATGGCTCCATGCCGTACGCTGAACCGGGCATTCATCACAGGCTTGGTATAGGACTGAAGATTTTCAATCCGATACTTGATGATATGCCAAGTATCCATCAGAAGTGCACTGCCGCTGAGGGTAAACAGACGCTCATGGAACAGTACATCACTCCGGATGGACTCATATAGATCCTGCCGGTCATAGGCCTCGTCCGCGCTGGCGAACAGCTCCTCATAATACTGGATGTCTTGGTCGGTCAGCTTTGGGAAGCTCTTTTCTGCCGCCATCACTTCCAGGTGACGGCGCAGAAAATATACATCCTCCAAGTACTGCTTGGTGATAATTGTCACATAGGTTCCTTTATAGGGAAACACCGTCAGCAGGCCCTGATTAGCCAGTCGGGCAAAAGCCTCCCGCACGGGGGTAATACTGACGTTCAGCTCCTTGGAAGTTTTTGCCTCCACCAGACGGCTCCCTGCGGGAAACTCATGAGTCAAAATGGACTGCCGCACAGAATTATAGACAAAATCACTGGTGCTCCGCACGATGGTATTTCTCGCTATGGTTAAATTTGTTGCCATAATCCACCTCAACAGTCCGGTTGGTATAAATTTCTTTCTGCTTGTATTATAATATGTTTTCCATTTTATTGCAAGAGGAATACCGCCGCCAACCTCAGTCTTTCACCAATTTTCGAAGCTTTTCACCGTCCTGGAACCAGAATCGCCGCAGTGCGGCCATTTCATCATTGAGGCAGAAATCCTTGACTCCTAAAGACTTGTAGTACTCTGCCGCCTCGGGTGAGGTGATTTCGCAGCGTGGGCGCACACCGTGGCGTAAGGCGCAGGCAATCATCTCCCGTTCAGCTGCTTTACATTCCTCGGGACGATCCGTACGGTCAAAGCCCTGATTCATCCCCCAGTCTCCGGAGCCGAACTGCACCATATCCACCCCGGGAATGGAGCAGATTTCCTCCAGATTTTCCATGGCGGCCACCTTTTCGATCATAAAGCAGCGCACCACCTGCTTTACCCGCTGGGCATGGGTCATGGGGGGGACGTGGGACTGGCCGCCAATAAAACGCCGCATGGGATAGCCGTACAGTCCCTTGCAGTCCGGCGTAGCAGGCGTGGTCAGACGGATGCTCTCCCGAACCTGCTCGGGTGTCTCGTGGTCGGTAAACATGATGGCCTGAAAGCCTGCCGCCATGGCTTTCTGGGCCACGTAGCCCCGGTTCTGAAAGTCCACTTTAATGAGAGTGGCCATATTGTAGAGCTCTGCAGCCCGACAGATATTTTCCAGGTCCACCTGGCTGAAGGGCGCGTACTCCGCCGCAAATTCGATGTAGTCAAAGTTTTCACTGTTTCCAATGGTCTCGGTAATAAAGGGATTGGTGCTCCAGATTCGGGTGGCCACCGTGGGCTCGCCGGACTCCAGCTTCTTTCGCAGCAGATTTTCCCGGATCATTCGGACTCTCTCCTTTCTAAATGTCCCCTCCTCCGTGCATACGGGATGAGGGGACTGGTGTGTGTTACTTCAGTTTTGCCGCCACCTGACGGATCAGCTCTTCGCTGGGCGCCTTCTGATCCAGCTTGGAAGTCTCTACAACCAGAGGATACAGAGGTACGTTGTACTCCTTGGCGATGTCCTGGAAGCGCTTGGTGAAGCTGGAGTGACAGCCGGACAGACCCAGAATCAGGTCATAGGGCTTCACCGCAACATGGTAGTTGTGCTCCTCCATGGCAGGAATCAAATTCTTGTCCAGGAAGTCCAGCAGCCCGTACAGGTCAATTTCCTTCAGCCAGCCCAGACGCTGGAAGGTGGCAACTAGCAACTCGGTGGCGCAGTTTCCGGCGCTGCGAGCCATGCCCAGAAGACCGGTGTCAAATACCGTAGCGCCTGCCTCGGCGGCAGCAATGGCGTTGGCAACGGACAAGCCCAGGTTGTTGTGGCCGTGGAAGGCCACGGGGATATCCACCGCCTTTGTTAACGCCTTGGTGTATTCGGTGACCTGATGGGGCATCATGGTGCCGGCAGAGTCCATGATGGTGATCTCATCCAAGCCGCAGTCTGCCAGCATTTTGGCTTCCTCTGCCAGCTGCTCAGGGAAAAGAACGTAAGCCTTCATCATGGAATAACGGCATTTCAGGCCTGCCGCCTTGACCCGGCGGACACCATCACAGGCGCCTGCTCCGTCGCTGGCATTAGCTCCAATGCGCAAAAACTTCAGGCCGTACTTGACCGCCAGATCCATGTTGGCCTGGGTAGCGTTTTTATAGCCCATGAACATACCGATTTCGGCCTTGGGAAGATAGGGCTGAATCAGCTCCAGATACTCCACATCGGTGCAGGGCGCAATGGATTTATCTGCCTCATAGGCGCCCAATCCGAGGCAGTTGCCCATCTCAATGGTAGTAATTCCAGCTGAAATCATACCCTCGATCATCATTTTGGTCAGACGGGCGTCAAAGCCCTTGCCAACTACATTTGCCCCGTCGCGCAGGGTGCAATCCATTACCATCATAATTAAACACTCCTTATTGTTCCGGCCACACTACAGGCCATGTGGGTTTCTGTCCGTTGAACACTTCAATGAGACCTCTAGCTACATCTTTAGACATGTGATCCATAGAATCATACGTGGCACCTGCACAGTGTGGTGTCATAATCACATTGTCCATGCTATGAAGCGGATTGTCGCCCCGGGCGGGTTCCGAATCACTCACATCCAGGCCCGCTCCGGCCAGTTGTCCCTCCTGCAGGGCCTGAATTAGCGCCTGCTCATCTACGACTGCCCCTCTGGAGGTGTTAATGAGGTAAGCGGTAGGCTTCATCCAAGCAAACTGCTGGGCACCAACCGATTTGATCGTTTCCTTGGTGGCAGGGGTATGTATGCTGATAAAGTCCGCCTGCTCATACACTTCCCGGATGTCATGCACCACCAGTACACCATCCTCCCGCTTTCCCTGGGGGAGGAAGGGATCATAGGCCACAACCGACATGCCAAAGCCGCCCGTGGCGATGGAGGCCACCCGGGAGCCAATATTTCCAAAGCCAATCAGGCCCAGCACCTTGCCGGTGACTTCATTACCCAGCATCCGGTCCTTAACGCCATAATCCTCGCTGCGGTAGCAGGCGGATTTATAGTTGATCTGTTTGGCACAGGCGAGCATCAGGGTGATGGCATGCTCGGCCACGGACAGGCTGTTAGCGTGAGGAGTGTTCACCACCACAATCCCGTGGGTACGGCAGTAGTCCAGATCAATGCTGTCCACTCCAACTCCGTGCTTCCCAATCACCTTCAGTTGGGGGTTGGCCGACAATACATCGGCATCCAGTCTGGCTACCCGCATGATGACTCCATCGCAGTCCTTCAAATCTGCGATCAAATCCTCCTTGCGGATACTGCTTGTTTGTTTGATCTGAAGACCATGTTCCTGTAAAAGATTAAGACCTGATTCTGCCACCACTTCCGGCACTAAGATTTGATGTTTCATATGCAAACAATTCCTCCCCGCCGTCAGTCGTCGCTGTTGGCATCTGCACCCGTCGAAGCCACATCAGGCTTATTCATCTTTTTCGACAATGCATTCATCAGTACAGGCGCAAACACAGCCAAAATAATCATGGCCAGGAGCACCACACAGATGGGCCGACTCAAGTAGTACACCAACAGATTGGTATCCTTGGACATAATGATCGAGCGGAGCAAGCCTTGCTCTGCCATATCGCCCAGGATCAGGCCCAGTACAACAGGAGCAGTGGGGAAGTCAAACTTCCGCATATAGTAGCCTACAAAGCCAAAGGCCAGCATAACACAGCAGTCCACAAAGCTGATGTTAATGGCATAGGCACCCACCACGGACAGCACCACAATAACAGGTGCCAGAATTGCATAGGGAACTTTAACCACATTGACAACATACCGAGAGGCAAGCATACCCACAAGGCCCATGGCAATATTGGCAATGATAAAGCCAATAATAATGGAGTAAGTAATATCTGCCTGATCGGTAAACAGGGCAGAGCCGGGAGTCAGTCCATGGATCATCAGACCGCCCAGCAGAACGGCAGCGGCGGAGCTACCCGGAATACCCAGGGTGATCAAAGGAATTAGTGCACCGCCTGTTACTGCGTTGTTTGCAGTCTCAGAGGCACAAATACCCTCAATAGAACCGTTTCCAAATTCTTCCTTATGCTTAGAGAAGCGTTTCGCCTCGTTATAGCCCACCCAGGAGCCGATGTCGCCGCCGGCACCAGGGAGAATACCCACAATCAGGCCCAGCAACGCAGAGCGGAAGAAATTGGGGATCAGCATCACCATTTCCTGAGCGCTGGGCAGAAATCGTCCTTTTAGTTCTGCCGTTTCCAATACTTTGTTTTCCTTGGCGCCTATGTTCTCTGCCTGAATCATTACCTGGGACAGGGAGAACAAGCCAATCAGAGCAGGTACAGTCTGGATACCGCTTTGCAAAGCGGTAATACCGTAATCAAAACGGGGGGTTCCATAGACAACATCATAGCCTACCAATGCCAGACACAGGCCAAGCACACCGGAAATAATGCCTTTCAGCAAATTGTTGGCTGACAGTGTACCAATAATAGACAGGCCGAAGATGGCAAGGAGAAAATACTCCGGAGCGTTGAACCGCAGAGAGAATCGGGCCAAGGGCGGAGAGATGAGCAGCAGCATAACACCGCTGATGGTACCGCCGATCATGGAGCCTACAGTGGACATACCGATGGCTCGCAGGCCCTCGCCGCGCAGGGTCAGCTTGTAGCCGTCCATAGCGGTTGCGGCAGACGCAGGAGTGCCGGGCGTGTGCAGCAGAATGGCGGTGATAGATCCTCCATAAATGGCAGAGGTGTAGATGGCGGTGAGCATGACGAGTGCTGGCACAGGTTCCATGGTATAGGTCACAGGAATTAAAATGGCAATACCCATGGTTGCCCCCAGGCCAGGCAAAGCGCCAATGACAATGCCGCCTACCACGCCAACAAATAAGGCCATCAGGGTTTGCAGCGTAAACAGATGTGTCAATACTTCAGCTATCATAGTTCAACCTCCTCCCCTCTCACATGGGGAAATATACGTTGAGCAGCTGCACAAACAGCAGGTAGACAAACAGCTCCAGTCCTACCACAGTAAGCAGCATGCGCAAAATCTTTCTCTCCCCAAAAATCCACATAATTAAAGGAATAAAAATTGCGGTAGCGACAAAAAAGTTGATAAAATCAAATAAAATCAAATAAATTACCGTGGCTCCAAACACAAACAAGGGATGGGTCACTACACTCCAGCGAATGGATTTATTGCTCTGTCCGTACCGCTTATCGTACCGTTCCGGATTAAACGTATAGTAAAGACCCTGAATCAGCAAAGCTGCCGAAAGGACCAGCAGCACTGTCAAAATAATTCTGGGATACTGGGCCGCATTCTGATTTAACGTGCTGCACTGCTGCAGGAAAAAGGCAGAAAACAGCACCAAACCAAGTCCAAGCCACACTTCACGCACAATGGCACAGCGTTTCTTCATCACTTGACCTCCTCTCGCCCCCCAGGGCTTTCCCGAAAAATGCACTTATGTAGCAACTATGTTCCCAAAAGACAGGGACGGCGCGCCTTCATATGTACCCCGAAAGCGGAGGCGCGCCGTGTCCATTTTCATGCCATACCTACAAAGAAGACTTGTCTGGAATCAGGTGGTCTCCCAGCCCATAATGTCGGACATACCAATCAGAGTCTGCTCCTGCTCCTTAATGAGGGCAGTATAGTCATCAGCAGCAATGTAATCGGTCTTCAAACCCAGCTTTTCCATCTCGGCAATGTACTCCGGGTTATTGATGGCGTTTTCAAAAGCAGTATCCAGGATCTCCAGGATGGCAGGATCCGTGCCGTCCTTAACAGCATAACCGCGCTGGCTGGAGTTCACAATGCTAGTGTCACACAGGCCGAGGGAATCGAAAGTGGGAACACCGAAAAGCAGTTCATTCTCTTCCTCGGCAAAGACACACAGAACAATCAGCTCACCGTCATTGGCCAGGGTCATAACCTCGCCAACGTTGGCAGCAGTAGCATCAATGTGTCCACCCTGAATGGCGGCATTGTTGTCCGCCCAGCCGGAGCTGGCCACCTGAACCAGGTTGGTGCCCAGAGCGTCGTTCAACATACACATCAGGATATGGTCATCCGTTCCGTTGCCGGTGGTACCGAAGGTAACCTCGTGGGTTTTAGCGTACTCAAAGAATTCCTCTGCGGTGGTGTAGCGGGTCTCATCCTTATTGATAGCGATCACGCAGTCATCGGTAACTGCGTTGGCAATCAGCTGGAAGTCATCCAGAGTGTACTCGCGGCCATAGGAGGGATCCAGATAGCCGGGCAACAGGGTGGGCCAGTTTACCAAAGAGATCATCATACCATCCGCATCCGCATGAAGCATCTGCTCCCAGCCAACCCATCCGCTGCCGCCGGTGGGGTTAATCACGGTGATGGTAGTGTCCAATTCCTTCTCCAAGTAGGGCACCAGTAGACGCACACCATTGTCACTGCCGCCGCCGGCCGACCAGGGACAAATCATGGTAATGGTCTTCCCGTTGGGATAAGACACTTCGCCGCCGCCAGCGGTACTGCCTGCATTACCGCTGGAGTTGCTTTCCTTGCCGCATGCGGTCAGGGAAAGGGCCATTGCAAGTGCAAGTGCTAATGCTACAATCCTTTTCATAATAATTCTCCTTCTCTGATCATATTTGAGGTGTTTTCTACACCAAGGGGTACAGGTTTAAATAGAAGGCTTCACACCATATGTGCGCCCCAACTCCACCAACTCGTCATATACCACATCAGAAAGCTGGATGCCGTTTTTCAATGCAATCTCTTTCCGGCCAAGCTCTACCTCACCGGGCAGGAAAATCTGATCCACACCAGGATTTTTGGGCAATGCCTTAATGTCCGCCTCCATTTTTTCCAACCGGTCTTTGAAGGTTTCCAAGTCGGTAAACTTGCTGATGTCAGCGGCAAAGAAAATGTGCCCCACATTTTGAGGATTGACAAAATCGTTCCACATATTGCCTAGATAGGGACCGAATTGAGCGCCGCTTAACAATCCGCACAGGATATCCATAAAGAGCGACAAGCCGTAGCCCTTGGGGCCACCGATGGGGAGGACGGTTCCTTTCATGCCCCGATTCGGGTCGGTGGTGGGACGGCCGTCGGCAGTGATGGCCCAGCCCTCGGGAATGCTCTTGCCTAGCTTGGCCGCCAAAATTACCTTTCCCATGGCCACTACACTGGGGGCCATATCTAAGAGCACAGGATCTCCGTGCCGTGGCGCGGCAATTGCCAGCGGGTTTGTTCCCACATAAGCTTTGTAGCTGCCCCAGGGGGCGATATTGGGAGGAGCATTGGTGCCGCAGACACCAATCATGCCCTGTTCAGCAGCCATTCTGGCATAGTAGCCTGCCATGCCGAAGTGATTGGAGTGATTAACGGCAATAAAGCAGCAACCGCTCTCCCGTGCCTTTTCCATACACCGTTCCATCGCCTTCACACCGGTGACCATTCCCATGGAGTTGCAGGCATTCCACTGTACGGTGGCCGCATATTCCTGCTCGACCTGGTGGCTCCACCTTGGATTGACCACACCTTCTTTCAGGCGCTTTAAATAAATGCTGGTCCGGCTCACACCGTGGGAGAGGACGCCGTATAGCTCTGCCTCAACCAAGTGATCAGCAATCAGTTCAGCTTCATCCTCTGGCACATTCTGTGTCTGCATCAGCTTGTTGCAGTACGCTGTCAATGCCTGCCAATCCACCACATGTCCGCTCATCTTTCATATACCTCCTACGTTGCGCCCGTGCGTCCTCTTTTCCTCCCAATGAGCGATCTTCAAACACCATTGGACACATGAATTTAGTCGCTCCGTTGTATAATGCATGATGCATTGTATGTTAATTATGACACTGCTAACCTCTTTTGTAAAGATGCTTTTTACATTTTCGTTTAATATTCTAGTTTTTTTCTGTTTATTTTAGCTATATTGCTGCATCAATACACAAACATAATCTAAACTATTCTTTGTCGGTTCTAAGAATTTTTCATTATTACCGTCCCCTAAGCAGGTGTTTAAGGGGCACTTAGGGTGTTCATCAATAGAAATTGAATTTCCAATTTTCTCGATGAAGAAATACCTATTTTGTTTCAAGTTGCAAAGCCAGAGACCATACCTCCAAACGTCTACTAATATAGTCCCTAAGAAATTCAGAAGGTACTAAATAATAGAAAAAACTTGGAGGCATCTACTAAATTCGTAGACACCCTCTAAAATCGGTCTTGTTGTTGCCTCATTGCTAGGGCACCTTTGAGTAATCGCCTGTAAAGTTAAATGGTTGTATGTTCAGGAGCTTTCGTATCGACGGAATATCAATTTCTATGTCATCTGGTCTTTTTCTGGTGTGCATACTCATAGTTTTCAAAGACCAATGCTCTACCCGGCTACAAGAAATATGTAATTTTTCCGCAGTATGGACCAAATTCAACCCTTCCAGACACAGTTTCAGTACCTCCAAGCCAAGCTGGGGCATGGATGATTTACCGGGCCGGTATGGATCATGGAAAAGCTCTACTAATTTTTTGTCGGATGGGATATCCTCCAAAATCTGGAAATTAAAATTGCCTTTTTAGCCATTGCTATCTTCAGAAATGGAATGACATTGCTACGTTTCTTCGGCGGTCTTCTTTCTCTCAAGCCAGGTTTTTCCGCGACTATTTCTGGGAGAAAATCGCTCGCCTACCTGTGGCCATTTCCATACTTCCCCTTTTATTTCTGATTGTGTCCATCATCCAAACTGGGCGTGTCCCTTTCTTGGAGCCACAAGGAGCTGTACGGGACTGGATCTCCGAGTCTAGGTCTACAGGTTTTCAGTTTGCGAATAGCTCATACAGGATCATCGAGCCAACACTGTGAACGAACCGAAGCTCAAATTCATTTCCGTACTCAGATGTGAAGTAGTAATCCCCGTCTTGCCACTGGTACAGCTTGTCGGCCATCGCCCTGATGTAGGCCGCTGCATCCTAGAGGTTTTCGTTCACCCGCTTCATCCCTTCCTTGCGGGCTTTCTTCTGCCTGTCCCCTGCTGCTTGATGGTTTCGACCTGAGCCATCTGCTACGCATCTTCTTTGGTCATCGTATCGGCTGCCATGTAGATTTCTTCCACTCTCTTGTACTCTCTGCATAGGTAGCTTCATTGTCTACCGCCTCGGTGCCGTTCAAAAACTCACTGTAAAGCATTTTTGCTATCCCTTCTATGTGGGACGGAGGCTTTCCAGAACTATTGCTCCGGCTACCTTCCGGCCATCTGCAATTTATTTACCGTAACTTAACTATACATTACTATCTGGTAAAGTCGATATAAGATCTTTATAATTTTTTAATTTTTTCAAAATATTCATATTCATTTATAATAAGCCGTAGAAAGCTGTTAAATCAGTTGTGGCGGTTTTCCCGTCCAAGGGTATAAGTGTATCTGGAGTTTCTAAAATGCCCATAAGAACAATTTTGTAAAGACGTGTTTTCTTTTTTTTGTGCAGAATGGAGAGCTTATAGAAAAGCAAATCTCCCTCTTGGCTACAGCAAGGGGGAGTTCAGCAAATCATATTCAGTTCTGATCGCTTTCTTCGGCAGCCTTCGATCCACGGTGGAGGTCAGTCCCATACTTGTTGATGAAAACGGCCGCATCCCTAGCGGATACCATCGTGATCCGATCCTTCATGCCTTCCCAATTCGTATACTCAGTAAAGAAGTATCGTCCTTCATTGTCTACATAATATAGCTCCATAGCCTTTCCATCGGTGTATTCGTTTACACCGTCGGCGTAGAAGTTGTTTGCAAGGGCACTGGCACTTCAGTGTCATACTTCACCATGTCCACCATGGCACGGATACGGCGGACGACACCAGCGATATGGGTCTTCAAGGCCTTCACCTCTCTCTTACGGTGCAGGCCACATCAATCCCGATGGCATCCATAAAGTCGAGGAATTCATCAGCCCTCATAGAGTTTCGTATAGACCTGCCGCTCAGTTGCTGTGCCGACCAGCCAAGCCGGGTGACAGTCTCAGCTTGAGTAGTCCCTGTTGCTTTCAGACCAGCGATGATGGCTTCCTTTGATGTCATTGATACACCTCCGTTCGATACTATAGGCCCATAATCTTGAACTTTTTCAGACCGGCGATCTGATCGCTGGAGCCTCGCACCCGTTGGTCCACACCGCAATCTCGCCAGACCATGTAATCAAAGTAACTTTCTCTTGGACACATCGCCACGAGCTTATTCCGGGATAGACCATGCTTCTAGCAGGCTAAAGCGATGTCTTTCTCCTGGTGTGACGGAACGGTATATGCAACAGTCCCATCCGTCTGAATCAACACCTCTAGGTAGTAATGTACTTGGCTTTTTGCTTCTCCGCATCAAATGGGCAGTAGATGTCATATTCATTCTCCGTTTTTAACGCCCCCCTCCCCGCAATTATCGCCGCATCTTCGAGCTTTTCTACGACCATTTCGTACATTTTTCGGTGTGTATCTCTCTACCCGGAGGGCGGTGACTTCTTCGGCTTCCTCCTGTCGGTTGCCCATTGGAGGAGCATAGTTTGGGTTCGGGTTCTCTGCTTTGTCGGCCTGAAGTCCGAGCGAGGCCTAGATACAACGGCCAATCTTCTTCATCTCGCCCTCAGAACATTTCCCAATGTAGTTTCCAATCCACTCTATCCGCTCCCCTCTCCACATTGCGCTTCGTTCTTCAAGTTCCTCCTCGCTGCTCGGCCAATTAGGGTCAAGTCCCCGGCGCTGGTTGCTTCTTTGCCATACACCTTCATATCTCTCTCATCAATGCTGTATCCGTAGCCGACAGATGTCCGATCATGGATGATAAGGGGACGTAGATAGCCTTACCGCCGTGCCCGCATCACTTCATACCGCCCTACCGGCGGCTCCAATTTCCAACCGCTCTGCGTCAGGTATGCCCTTAGATTCCCGAGCATCCCGTGGCGCACCGTGATCCTGTTCTTCAAAACGGAACCTGCTCCTCTCCACATTTTCTGCAAACTCTGGCCTCCCCAAGCTTCATCCACTTTTTACATGACGGGCAGTATCACTCATTAACAGATTTCTGTATAGTTCCTGGCCGAGTCGCTCCAACACAGGTTGGGCATAGTGTCCGCTTCCCCTTCGTCCAATTCTGAAGACTGGTACGGCCGCAGCGGTCACACATTACTCCCTTTACCATCGGCGTATCAATCATCCTCCAAATACTTCCGGACAAGATCATCCTTGCCCCGGCCGGTGAAGTAGCCAAACAGAAACTCCCTTTGCGCCTTTGGGAGTCTCACACCTTCCTCCGGGGTTATTAAGGCCACGCCCATGCCTAGGTTATGCAGAAGTACCCATCCCTTGCTCTCCGAAAAGGCCCCAGCGCCATCAAATGGAACGGTCTTGCTCCAGAATCGGAAATCCTCAACCCAATCCGGCCTGCTCTCTGTGATGTATCCAACAGGAGTACCACCAGACTGTAACTAGAGATAAATTCATCAAAAGGCAAGCTACTTCATCATGGTCGAAAAACTGCTAGATAACCGCTATGTGGATTATGAGAAGTACATCCGTCGAATTGACCCAAGCGTTCCCCACAATTTCCTCAACAACATCATCAACCAGATTGAAGTCACCAATGGCCGTGTCACATCCATTTCTTTCAAGAACGGTATGACATACCAGTTCTTATACAAGGCATAAAATAAACCCAGGATTCCATTTTGGAACTCTGGGTTTATTCATCGTTATATACCTATTTTTGTATAAAAAATGTCTTTTTTATAAGTATCGGATACTTGACTTCAGTAAAGATGACTCATTTCAGCCCATTTTTGTACTGTATCCCTATTCGGCAGCAAGTCAAAACCGCCTAAAATCCGGTCGTTTTGGGTAATTGAGCTAAAATCTCCATCCTTTATAGTATCAGCATCGCGTCTCCGAAGCTAAAAAAGCGGTATTTCTCTTTCACCGCCTCTTGATAGGCGTTCAGTACATGTTCGTGGCCCGCCAGAGCGGATACCAACATGATAAGGGTGGACTGAGGTAGGTGAAAATTTGTGACCAGCGCGTCCAACACCTTGAAGCGATACCCAGGATAGATAAAGATATTTGTCCATCCAGACCGCTGTGTCATGGTGCCGTCCTCCGCCGCAAAGCTCTCAATGGTGCGGCAGGAAGTGGTACCCACACAAATCACCCTGCCTCCATTTCTTTTGGTTTCATTGATGATGTCCGCGGTTTCCTGAGATATCATGCAAAACTCAGAATGCATCTCATGGTCGCGGATGTCCTCCGCTTTGACAGGCCGAAAGGTACCAAGGCCGACATGGAGCGTAACGTAGCATACCTTCACACCCATTTCCTGGATATTATCCAGCAGTTCCGGAGTAAAATGCAGTCCGGCGGTGGGCGCTGCGGCGGATCCTACGACTTTAGAATAGACCGTTTGATAACGCTCCTGGTTCTCCAGCTCGGCCTTGATATAGGGCGGCAGGGGCATTTTCCCCAATTCCTCTAATATTTCAAGAAAAATTCCCTGGTAGTGGAACTGGACCAGCCGCTTGCCGTCCTCCAGCTCCCGTTCAATCGTTGCAGTCAGCTGCCCTTGTCCAAATATTATCTGGGCGCCTGTCCTAAGTTTTTTTCCTGGACGGACTAAGCATTCCCAGCACCCCTCGCCCCGGTCCACCAGCAGCAATACCTCACAGGTCCCTCCCGTGGGTCGGTGCCCGATCAGACGAGCGGGCAGCACTCTGGAGTCATTGAGGACTAGGCAATCTCCGGGGCGCAGGAAGTCCGGCAGATCATAAAAGTGGTGATGTCCGACTGCTCCTGTGTTCTTGTCCAGTGTCAGCAGCCGGGAGGAATCACGCCGCTCTAGAGGAGTCTGAGCGATCAGCTCTTCTGGCAGTTCAAAATTGAAATCAGAGGTCTTCAAAACAGTTTACGCCTTTCTCTTCTTTTAATAGGTGCCCACTTGGACGCCAGGAAAATAAAATTTCAGTATCTCGTCATAGTCAAACCCTTCGCGGGCCATGGCGTTGGCACCAAATTGGCTCATTCCCAATTGGTGCCCCCAGCCCGCTCCGTCAAATACATAAGTATCTCCAGAGACGGTCACTGTGCCGCCTCCCACATTGGTCCCGGAGGCACCGGTATTCCCCTCCGCCAGCGAGCTGATCTTTCCAGAACCGGAGATCACATACAGATCGCTTCCAGCTCCAGATACCGAACCGGTACCAGAAATCACATATACATCGTCCGTACCACTCAGTGTACCGGAACCATTGACTGCATAGCTTCCAGATCCGTTTCCGGCTGGCTGGCTGACCATCTTTCCATTTACTGTAAACCGGATCGACTTAACACCAAAATTTCCTCGGATACCCATATCTATACCGCCAGAGGATGCACTTGGCTTGAACGTGTTGCTGTTCCCATTTTTCCAGTGTACCTGAAGTCGAATGACGTTTCCCATCTCAGAGTAGGTCAGTTCTAGGTAATCGATGGAAGTACCAACCCCAAAGCCGTTGCTCTGAAGTTTACTGGTCAGCTCCTCTGAGGTATAGGTAACCGTCCAGGGAGAATAGGGATTTAAGTCGTCTACTAGGGATTCGTAAGGATCTATCACACCCTTCAGGTAGGGATGGGTGTTGACTGTATCCGTCCCCCAGACATTCTTTGCGTCCTCTGTGGCTCCGCCCGCGCTGGAGGAATATACGGTCTCTGCCAATTTTCCGTTATAGAGAACCACCTGGCCCGCTGTTTCCTCTACCGCCTGGTCGCTTACCTCACTGGGTCCGGAGTTGGAACGTCCATCTCCGCAACCATGGTATGCCTGACATTCCGTACTGCCACATACGTCAAATCCGTAGCTCTGGTGCCGGCCCATGTTCCTCAGAACATAAGTCCTGGCACAGGTGGCTTGGGCCTTCAGGGCCTCCAAGGGCCAGGTGCGGCCCATCTCATAACAGACCACACCCTTTACATAGTCCTCCAGCTCCACCACATTGACTACCGAGATATTTCCTCCATTGAGGCGCTGATAAAGAAAGCCACCTCGGTATTTATAATTGGAGAACCAAGTCCTGACATCCTCTGCTCCGGTCACGTCTGGCAGGATCGCCAGGATACCACCTGTTCCCTGGTCAAATTGAAACAGGATATGATCCGTCCCTGTTTCCACAATACTCATTCCGTAGGAAGTAGTCCCTACAACGGTCCCTTCCCCTAAGGTATCGATTGCGTCCAGCGCCTCGCCCTTTGAGAGATAGGCTCCCACCCGAACCTGGTATTCTTCATCTATCCAGGCCACGAAGCCATCCTCATAGTCTTCCGCGTCCCGCCGTGCGTCCTCGTAGTCTCCATACCCGCTATCGATCAAAATATGATAGCAGCCCACCGCGATATTGCTGGTAATGGAGGAGGAGTAGGTAGTCTTGCCCAACGAGGCGTCCCGTCCATAGTAGAGGTTTTGTGTCTTAAGCACCGCCACCTGGTCAATGTCCTTCTCCGTCCGTCCCAGCTCAACGAAATCCATATTCCCGTCGTAGTAGCCGAAGCGGAAACCGGCGCCATACCCTGTATTATTTTGGAGGTGAGCGGCCTCCAGCTCTCCCGTTTCTACGTACTGGTACGAGGATGCCAGCCCTACACGGATCATAACCTCACCGTCACTGTTGGTTCTTACGGCCCATCCGGTGGGGACTGCCAGGGTTATTGCAAGTACAGCGGCGGCAAGCCGCATCCAATTTCTCCTCATGGTCTGCTCCATTTCTCCACTTCTGCGGTTTTGTACTATTGACACCGACCTTCAAACGTGATAGGATAGGGTCAAATTCTGCAAGATAGAGGTGCGGCTACATCAGTAGACATGGCCAGGGAGCCGGTTCCCGCTGATCCATGTTCAAAGGGGACGCCGCCGAAGAGCTGCTCTTCCGGTCGAGAGTTTGCTCTGGTCGTCTGGTTAACAGCCAGCCGACTGTCATCAGGGTCAGGCTGATGGAGAGCTGTCTGCTTTTGTGAATATTTTGCCGGTCGAGCAATTTGCTCTTAGTCGACATTATAGTACAAAATCAGCCGCTTGAAAAGCCGCTGATTTATTTTTTTCTTTTCCCTGGTCGACTCATCTATGTTCAGACTTTGTCATACCCTTATATAAGAGAGATTTGGAGGTTGCTTTACATGGAAAAGTATAAAGTAGGTATCATTGGCGGAACCGGTATGGTTGGTCAGCGTTTCATCACACTGATGGAGGGTCATCCCTGGTTCCAGCTTACAGTCATCGCAGCCAGCCCCCGTTCTGCTGGAAAGACCTATGAGCAGGCTGTCTCCGGACGTTGGGCCATGGAGAAACCCATTCCTGAAGAGGCCAAGGGCTTGGTTGTCATGGATGCTCAGGCCGACGTGGAGAAAATCGCCGGTCTGGTGGACTTCGTATTCTGTGCTGTTGATATGAAGAAGGATGAAATCCGCGCTTTGGAGGAGCGGTACGCCAAAGCCGAGTGTCCCGTGGTCTCCAACAACTCCGCCCACCGTTGGACCGATGACGTGCCAATGGTGGTCCCCGAGATGAATCCTCAGCATATTGAGATCATCCCCGCACAACGCCGCCGCCTAGGTACCAAACGCGGCTTTATCGCCGTCAAGTCCAACTGCTCTATCCAGTCTTATGCTCCCGCCATCACCCCCCTGCTGAAGTACGGTGTGGAAAAGGTCCTGGTCTGTACCTATCAGGCCATCTCTGGCGCCGGCAAGACCTTTGAACGTTGGCCCGAAATGGTCGATAACCTGATCCCTTATATCGGTGGCGAGGAGGAAAAGAGCGAGCAGGAGCCGTTGAAGATCTGGGGACGCATCGAGAACGATAAATTTGTCAAGGCGGATGGCCCCTCCATCACCGCCCAGTGTCTGCGCGTCCCAGTATCCGACGGACACACCGCCGCCGTATTTATCAAGTTTTCCGGTGAAAAGCCCTCCATCGAGCAGATCAAGTTAGACTGGGCCAATTTCAAGGGCAGAGCCCAGGAGCTGGAGCTTCCCTCCGCGCCCAAGCAGTTTATCCATTACTTCGAGGAGCCAGACCGTCCCCAGGCCAAGCTGGACCGTGAGCTGGAAGGCGGAATGGCGGTTTCCATGGGGCGGCTCCGTGAGGACACACAGTATGACTATAAGTTCGTGGGCCTGTCCCACAATACCCTGCGGGGTGCTGCAGGCGGCGCTGTCCTGTTGGCCGAGCTGCTGTGCGCCGAGGGCTATATCGATCATAGGTGAGCCAGGAGGTCACCCTCCTTACTTCCCGCATTTGAAGAAAGGGTGTATTGTTTATGAGAAGTCCTGTTTTTACCGGTTCCTGTCCTGCGCTGGTCACTCCCTTTGACCAAAACGGCAGCATCAACTACGACGCCTTCGGAAAGCTGATCGACGACCAGATCGCCGCCGGCGTGGATGCGGTGTGTGTCTGCGGCACCACTGGTGAGTCCGCTACCATGTCTATTCGTGAGCACATTGCTGCCGTGGAATTTTGTGTCAAGCGGGTAGATCACCGTGTCAAGGTCATCGCTGGTTCCGGCAGCAACGACACCTCTGCCGCCGTCTACCTGTCCCAGCACGCACAGGATTCCGGTGCAGATGCCCTGCTCCACGTCACCCCCTATTATAACAAGGCAAGCCAGACCGGTCTGATCAAGCACTATGAGTATATTTCCGACCGGACTGACCTTCCCATCATCCTGTATAATGTTCCCAGCCGCACCGGCGTATCCTTTACTGCCGACACCTATAAGGTGCTGTCCGAAAATCCCAAGATCAACGGCGTCAAGGAGGCCAGTGGCAATTTCTCCCTCCTGGCCCATACCCGGTATCTGTGCCCTGACGACTTCTATATCTGGTCCGGCAATGATGACCAAGTGGTCCCTATGATGGCGCTGGGAGCCAAAGGCGTCATCTCTGTGGCCTCTAACATCATCCCTGAGGTCATGGTACAGATGAGCCACTGGTGCCTGGACAATGACTTCGAATCCGCGGCTAAACTCCAGATCGAATATATGGATCTAATCGACGCCCTGTTCTGTGAGGTCAATCCCATCCCCGTCAAGGCGGCTATGAATCTAATGGGGATGGAGGCTGGTTCACTTCGGCTGCCTCTGTGCGATATCTCTGACAAGAATCTGGCCGTACTCCGCACCTCGATGGAGCGGATGGGCCTGCTGAAGTAAGGAGCGTCCACACGTGCTAAAGATAATCATTTCCGGCTGTAATGGTCATATGGGCCGGGTGGTGACCTCTCTCTGTGAGGCAGATCCCCAGGTGCAGGTCGTCGCTGGCTTTGATGTACTAGGCGCCAGTGACCGAGAATTTCCGGTGTACTCCTCCCCTGCCCAATTTCATGGAGAAGCGGATGCTGTCATTGATTTTTCCTCTCCGGCCGCGCTGGATGGTCTGTTGTCCTTTGCCAGGGATACCCGAATTCCCATGATTTTGGCCACCACCGGATATACTCCTGAGCAAGTCGCTCAAATTGGTGCGGCCGCTCTAGAAGTTCCAATCTTCCGCTCGGCTAATATGTCCCTTGGCATCAATGTACTGCTTGAGTTGGTCAAGAAGGCTTCCACAGTATTGGGAGACAGCTATGATATCGAGATCATCGAGCGGCACCACCGCCGCAAGGTAGATGCCCCTTCGGGAACTGCCCTTATGATTGCGGACGCTGCCGCCTCCGCCTGTGGGCATGAAACCGAATACGTCTTTGACCGACACTCCGTCCGTCAACCACGGGATAAAAAGGAGATTGGCATCTCTGCTGTACGTGGAGGCACCATTGTAGGAGAGCATGAGATCATTTTTGCCGGCCACGATGAAGTAATGGAGATCCGTCATATCGCCCATTCCCGTGAGATTTTTGCCAAAGGGGCTCTTGAAGCCGCAAAATTCATGGCCACAGTGGATGCTCCGGGCCTGTACGATATGAGTATGCTAGTCAAATAAGTCCATCAAAAACGCTCGGACGCCGATGTGGCGATCCGAGCGTTTTTGATGGGGCAAGAAAAAGGACGCCCGATTGGGCGCCCTTTTTTCTTGGCAGATATCAGCCCTGCTGCTCACGCATCTTGGCGAAGCAGTCGCTGCAGTAAACGGGACGGTCAGACTTGGGCTCGAAAGGAACCTTAGCCTCACCACCACAGGCAGCGCACACCGCGGTAAAATACTCACGGGGGCCGCGAGCAGCGTTCTTGCGGGCATCACGGCAGGCCTTGCAGCGCTGGGGCTCGTTCTGGAAGCCGCGCTCGGCGTAGAACTCCTGCTCACCAGCGGTGAAGGTGAACTCGTTGCCACACTCTTTACATACCAGGATCTTGTCTTCGTACATGGACTTTCCCTCTCTTTGACTCGTTGCCCAAATCAATTCGCTTGGGCGATTGTAATATGCGATCAGCTCACGCTGGATACGCCGGGGATAAAATCACCGCGCCATTTTGCGGCGAATGCGTTGGATGGCGTTGTCTACCGACTTTTGGGAGCGGTCTACCTGCTTTGCAATCTCTCCACAGGAGAGGCCGTTTAAATAGAGCGGCAAAATATTGGCTTCAAGCTCAGACAACTGGCCCTTCAGAGCATCTAGCCGCTCTTTCAGTTCCTCCCTGCCGATGATGACGTCCTCCGGGCTTTCCACGATGGAAAACAGTTGCGCGTTGGTCCCGTCAAAAAGAGGGGGTTCAAAAGAGATGCTGTGATTCAATGGGGAATGCTTGCCGCCTTGGGCGGCGCGGACAGCAGTAATCAGACGGCTTCGGATACAGATTTCAGCATAAGTGCGAAAAGCTGTGTCCCGCCGGAGATCAAAGCCACGGATGGCAGTCAGTAGGCCCAACATACCTTCCTGGATCAGGTCCTCGCTATCACCGCCTGCTAAGAACAGAGGGCGGGCACAAGCACGTACCAGCTGACCATATCGAAGGACCAATTCATCCTCCGCCTCACGGCAGCCATTGGAAATCTGCTGACATAATTCCTCATCGGACAAACTCTGGAATCGCGTTACTTCCATATCAATAGGATGGCTCTTAATCATAATAAACAAAATCAACGGATTTGTCAAGCCCTTGGCAGAAATATTTTGTCAAAACCTCCAAGCTCGACCATATCCGATTCATCTTTTATAGTTGGGGGATCAGATCTGCCAGCCGTTTGGCAGCCGCCTGGGCAATCTCCTCTGTCTTGGCCTCCACCATCACCCGCATCAGGGCCTCGGTTCCTGACGGGCGGACCAGCACCCGGCCCTCGCCGTTTAGGGCGCTCTCCTCCTGCTGGACAGCCTGGGCCAGTAACGGGCTGGCCATCGCCGACTTTTTTACATCGTTATCCGTGACCGGAACATTGATAAGCACCTGTGGGAAACGGGGACAGCATCCAAACAGCTCCGAAGCCCTTTTTCCACTCTCCTTCAGCAGGGCCAACATCTGTAACGCAGTCAACTGGCCGTCGCCAGTAGTTGCGTACTCCAGGAAAATCATGTGGCCAGACTGCTCGCCGCCTAGACGGTACCCCTTTTCCAGCATCCGCTCTAGAACATTCCGATCGCCTACCGCAGTACATTCCAGGTCCATACCTTTTTCCTTGCTGTAAAGATGTAGGCCCAGATTGGACATGACAGTGGCCACGATGGCATTCCCAGGCAGCTTTCCCTTGGCTTTCATATCCAGTCCACAGGCGGCCATGATCTGATCCCCGTCGATGAGATTTCCCAGTTCATCGACCGCCAGACAGCGGTCCGCGTCCCCATCAAAGGCGATGCCAATGTCGTAGCCGCCTGCCTTGACCATAGCGGCCAATCCATCAATATGGGTAGAGCCGCACTTTTCGTTGATATTGATTCCATCCGGGTCGGCGTTGATGACATCGGTACGCAGCTTAGAGAAGCGGTCAAACAGCCGCGCGGCAGTGGTAGAGGCCGCTCCGTTGGCACAGTCTACAAGGATACGCAGGCCACCCAGGGTGGAGTCTATAGTGCTCTCCAGGTGGTCGATGTAGTCCTCGCTGGCCTTGGGGGCCACATAGCTCACCTTGCCAATATCGCCACCTGTTTTCATAGGGACATTGTTGTGGCCAAAGAGGACAATATCCTCGATTTTTTCCTCCAGTTCATCGGACAGCTTGAAGCCCTGGCCGTTGAAGATCTTGATGCCGTTGTGCTCAAATGGATTGTGACTGGCGGAGATAACGATGCCAGCGTCCGCCCCCTCGTCCACAGTCACCCAGGCCACGCCTGGGGTGGGAAGAGTGCCCAAGTCCAGCACATCGGCCCCAGCAGTGCACAGCCCAGCGATGAGGGAGCCTTTCAGCAGATCCCCGGAGATTCGGGTATCCTTCCCGATGGTAACCAGAGGCTTCTCCCCCGGTTTTTTGTCCTTGGACAGCACAATAGCGGCAGCCAGTCCTACTTTATACGCCAAATCGGCATCAAGCCCGGCGTTGACTACGCCGCGGATTCCGTCAGTCCCAAATAATTTACCCATAAATTCGCACCTCTATCATACAAAATGTGTCAAGTCAGAATGTCAGTTGATCCAGCTGGTCCACGGCTGCCGCTCCCGCGACAGGCAGTCCTAAATGTCGATAGGCTTTTTCCGTGACGCACCGCCCTCTTGGGGTACGGGTGAGGAAGCCAAGCTGCATCAGATAGGGCTCATAAACGTCCTCTAGGGTAACAGCCTCCTCGTTGATGGTAGCGGCCAGAGTTTCTAACCCCACTGGTCCCCCCCGATAGTTTTCAATAATGGAGCGAAGCATCCGGTGATCGATGGAATCCAGCCCCAGGTAGTCGATCTCCAGGGCGGTGAGGGCTTCATCAGCCACCTTCTTGGTGATGACACCGCCAGCCCTCACCTGGGCGAAGTCCCGTACCCGGCGTAGCATTCGGTTGGCGATGCGGGGGGTTCCACGGCTACGGCGCGCGATCTCCATGGCCCCGTCGGCTTCAATGGGCACCTCCAAGATGCCGGCGGATCGGGTAACGATCAACGCCAGTTCCGCCGGGGTATAGAGTTCAAGCCTTAAGGTCACACCGAACCGGTCCCGCAATGGGGCAGACAGTTGGCCAGCCCTGGTAGTAGCCCCGATCAAGGTAAACTTGGGCAGGTCCAAGCGGATAGAGTTGGCTGATGGGCCCTTGCCGATGATGATGTCGATGGCATAGTCCTCCATGGCCGGGTACAGAACCTCCTCCACCGAGCGGTTAAGGCGGTGGATCTCATCCACGAAAAGAATGTCGTTCTCATTCAGGTTGGTGAGCAGGGCGGCCAGGTCCCCAGCCTTTTCAATGGCGGGGCCGGAGGTAATACGCACATTGACTCCCATCTCGTTGGCGATGATACCGCTAAGGGTAGTCTTTCCTAATCCGGGTGGTCCGTGGAGAAGCACATGGTCCAGGGGCTCATGGCGCATCTTGGCCGCTTGGATGAACACCTCCAGGTTTCCCTTTGCCTTCTCCTGGCCGATATACTCCCGGAGGGTTCTGGGCCGAAGGGAATACTCCCCCTCGTCCTCCCTGGTGAGAGAGGTGGTCACCAGCGGTTCACCCGGCTCCTCACGGTCAAATTCTATGTTGGAAAAATCGATTGCCATGGGTTCACTTCCTGTTTGATTTTAGAGCTTTTCTACCAGTTCCCGGAGGGTATCTAAAAAGGCCTTCTCCCCCCAGGTGTTGAGCTTCAAAAACATGGCCTGGCTGCCGCCAGAGGTAATGGCGGACAGGAACAGCTCATCCCCATCCCCTGCCAAGGTCATGGCCAGGGACACTCGGTTACCACCGCCGAAGCTGTACCGCTCGTACACCCGTACACAGCAGCGCACTCCGGCGGACTGGAAATAACTCTCATCCTCAAAGCTTGCCGACATGCTGGCGTTCAAAATGCCTTCGTGGATATACCGCAAGGTGTCGTCAAAGTCCCCATGAAGCCTTGCTTCATACTTGGCCATAGCGTTTCACCTCAATCTCTTTTTTGAAATCAGTCCGCCCACACAATGGTACAAGGTACCTTGCGTCATATCGGGCCTTCACTACCTCGGAACTCAAGTCTGGCGCTCATCCCTTCATCATCTTTTTCAGGGCCTGCTTGATAATCTCCTCCAGCGCCAGGCTGTCCAAATCGATTCCCTTCAAAGCCAGATTGATCTCTCCCTGGGAATAGCCCAGTACCGCCAGAGCGGCGGACGCCTCTGACAGCTTATTCTCCGGGATGACGGTGATGCCCGTTCCGCCATAGGCCTCTCCCTTGGCAGAAATGGTCTGTCCTTTGGCCAGTTTATCTTTTAATTCCAAAATCACCCTCTGGGCAATTTTTTTGCCAATCCCTTGGGCGCAGGTAAGGGCCTTTTCGTCCCCAGTAATGATAGACAGCGCCAAATTGGCCGGTGTACTGGCAGACAGAATGGACAGCGCCGCCTTGGGCCCCACGCCGGACACAGAGATAAGATGCTGAAACAGGTTCAGCTCCTCCTGGGTGGCGAAGCCGTAGAGCTCCATGGCGTCCTCACGGACATTCAGGTATGTAAAAAGTTTTCCCTTGTTTCCTTTTTTCAGCGCTGACAAGGTGTAGCTGGTGGTACGGCAGGCAAACCCTACCCCGCCGCAATCAATCACGGCCAGGTAGGGCTCAATATGGGCCACCGTGCCGCTGAGATAGTAAAACATAAGTTCCTCCGCATACCGCCTTTTGGGCGGTGTTTATTCTTTTAGCAAATACCGTATTTCCCCGGTATAGTAGATCTCCAGTTTAAATTCTAATATGTGGTCCTGCAGATTCAGAAAACCGCTCAACATGGTCAGCCGAAAGCCATAGCTCTCGTCCATAATGTCCAGAGTACCGTCGGAATGCTCCAGCAGGAAGGTCTCCAGGGTCATTTTTTTGCCAGTAAAAGCTCCACAGTTGCCGCACAGGACGTCCTGGTACTCTATTATGTAGATGTAAGAGGAGTCCCAGTCCACCCCGGTGAGCTCCACATCCCCATCCACCTGTCCATAGGGGGCGGCGGTGCACACATAGCCGTACTGGGTCACCAGACGCAGGGTATCCTTCTCCGCCTGCAGTTCCATAATATGGGCGTCATGGAGGCTGTACTCCGGTTCTGAAGCGGGCTTTTTGACGATCATCCTCATCCCATTACCTCGTATCGTACTTTTTGGGGTCAAAGACCCGCTCAGTGTTCAGCAGAGATGTGGCCGCCCGGCTGTGGCAGATGGCGATGGCCAGGGCGTCGGCGGCATCGTCAGGCCGGGGAATCTCCTTCATGTTGAGAAGCCGCTGGGTCATGAGCATGACCTGCCGCTTGTCCGCCCCTCCGTAGCCAGCGACAGCTTGTTTCACCTGCATAGGGGTGTACTCAAAGACGGGCACGCCCAGCTTCTCCGCGGCCAGCAAAATAACTCCCCGTCCATGGGCTACGGCAATGCCAGTGGTAATATTTTTGGTAAAAAACAGTTCCTCCACGGCCATCTCGTCCGGATGAAAGGTGTGGATCAGCTCCTCCATATCGTCAGATATCTGACAAAGGCGGCGGGACAGAGGGAGCCCCGGCGGTGTGGTGATGACACCATATTGGAGCAGAGCGTTCCTGCCCCGATCAGCCCGAATGAGGCCAAAGCCAATGGTAGCGACCCCAGGGTCGATGCCTAAGACGACCATAATTCCCTCCGTGTCCATATCAATACATTGTAATGATAACATACTTTTGTTAGAATTGGAAGTTGGAAATAAACTTTGTTTTTATAGGTGGTCGTCACAGGACTTCAGGGGCTTGCGATCTATCCGTCTAAAAATATTTCTTAAGGCGGTGACATTTGGCCTTCCAGAGTTGAGTTATGGTAGAAAGGAGGTTTTGCCGATGGACGCTAAACCACTGCGCACGGGCGGCCAAGTGGAGGATATCCTGGTCCGCTATCAAAATACGGTATACGGTCTGGCTCTGGCTAGGACCGGCAGCCGAGCAGACGCAGAGGATGTATTTCAGGAGGTCTTTCTCGCTTACTTCCAATCAAACAAAGCTTTTCGAGATGAGGAACATCAAAAGGCATGGCTGCTTCGGACCACGATCAATTTCTGCCGGCGGGTCACCTCCTCCAGTTGGAGGAAAAGGACGGTCCCTCTTTCCCAGCGGGAAGACAGGCCTCTTCCCTTCCAGTCCGCGGAAGAAAACTCCGTGTGGCAGGCTGTGATGGAGCTGGAGGAGTCCCTCCGTGTCCCCATCTACCTCTTTTATTTTCAGGGGCTGACCACACAGGAAATCGCCCGCGCTCTGTCTATCCGTCCTGGTGCGGTCCGAATGCGGTTGTCCCGTGGTCGGGAGAGGCTGCGCCAGACTCTGAAAGGAGATTATTTCGATGAATAAGAATCTGTTTTGCTCCATGCAGAGAAAACTGATACCCAGCCAACAGGCAGTGGACCAACTGAAAGAGCGGCTTGTCCAATCCGCTCCCGCCGGACGGCAGCCCATCCCCTGGAAGTATGGGGCGCTGGCTGCCTGCGCCGCTTTATTGATCGCCGCGTATCCCATTTATCACACACTCTCCCCCACACTTCATCCTGTGTTGGATGGTGGTCAGGGCGGATATGGCACCTATGAGATAGCCAACGAGGATGCCTATGGCGAAATCGGGACAGAGCTGCCCCGGCTTAACATCTGGGATACCCAGGCACCATCCCAAGCCAGCGCGCACAGCTACGCCGCTGGAGAGGGGGTAAACCGAGAGGTTACTCAGTCCGACTTGGAGACCCTGCTGGGCGGCTTTATTCCCCAGGTATTGGGGTGGGAGGGGTTTGACCAGCTCTCCGGTATGTTAGCCTTCGGACCGGGGCACGGCGACCCCTTGGACACGCTGTTTTATGGTCACTTCTATGCCGACTGCGACTGGGGTAAGCTGACCCTAATGGTAGGAGGTCTAGGCACCAAGGTCTCTCCTGATGCCATTGGCCGCCCGGAGGGCTATCCGGGGGATGCCCTCACAGTCATCGAGGGTATCGAGGTCTTGGCAGCCCGATTCACCGATCTGGACGGCACAAACTATGGAGAGGTGTCCTTTACCACTAGGGACGGTTACAGCGTTTTTTACGCGGTAAACACTCCATCCCCGGAGCAGACGGAGGAACTTCTCGCCCGGCTGGTTAAGCTTGCGGTGTTGGAGGACGGCCTATCCCCTGAGGCTCTGGCCCCCGACCCTGACGCCTATGCCCAGGGCAGAGGAGAAACCGACCCCATGGAATCCAAAGACGCGGCCGCGCCGCCTCCTCTAGCCGGGGTATCTGCCTGGCAGAGTCAGCCTTGGTTCGGTGGATACTATTATGACAATGACACTGGCCGGTACGTCATCGTGCAGGTAGAGGGTCAGCCGCTCCCTGACCTGGACTTCGGAAACGCCGTCTTTGTCCCTGGAAAATATTCTTACACCTGCCTCAGCGGGCTGATGGACCAGCTCAACGAGCTTGTCCGTACTGACCCAGTGTGCAAGGCTGTCATGTCTGGCTGGTGGATCAATGAAATCGACAACCGTATCGACCTGACCATCACAGAGGAAGATCCCCATCTGCTGGCCATTCTGGCCCAGCTGGACCCGGAGGGGGACGCTATCCAGGTCTCTCTGGGCGGTTTTGCTGCTACAGACGAGGATGTGTCCGTGTCCTATCAGGTCCTTCCCAGCGCCCTTCCAGGCAGCCTACGAGACGGAGATCCGGCAGGCTGCCCCACTTCGGAGGAACCAATAGTCATCGAACCTACCGAGCCACAGGACGGTGGGGAAGTCAGTCAGCCGGCCCGTGAGGATTTAGCGCAGGAGCCCTTCTGTAATCAGACTGCCTCCTCCTACTCCGGCAGCATACCTTCAGGCGCACGGGCGGCGAATACCGGGTCCTATGAGCCCCAGGCTTGACAATCCCTTTCGGGCGAGATACCATGAATACAGCTTATGAAAAAGGAGCGTGTCGATATGGACGCCCAACAGTGTATTTTGACCCGGCGCAGCGTGCGCCAGTTTGCTGACCGGCCGGTCAGCCACGAGCTGCTGGAGAAAGTCGTTTCTCTGGCCTCCTATGCCCCAAGCTGGAAAAACACTCAGATCAGCCGCTATATCGCCATCGAGGATCCGGCCACACGGGAAACCATCGCTTCGGAGTACTGTCTGCCAGGGGCTAACAACCCCACCATTATCCGTGCTTGTCCCCTGCTTGTGGCCCAGACCTTCGTGAAGGCACGCAGCGGCTATGAGCGGGACGGCAGCTTTACCACAGACCGAGAGGCCGGTTGGCAGTATTACGACTGCGGTATCGCAGCCCAGACCTTCTGCTTGGCCGCTCATGAATTAGGGCTAGGTACCGTCATCATGGGAATCTTTGACCGGAAGAGGCTTCAAGCCTATCTAGAGGTGCCAGAGGATCAAGAGCTGATGGCCCTCATCGCGGTCGGCTGGCCAGGAGGGGCCGAGCTGACTGCTCCAAAGCGGAAGGACGTAGACATTCTGCTCTCCTATCGATAAATTGAGACAAAAAGCTCCCCAGTGCTAATTTAGCACCGGGGAGCTTTTTTTACCGTCTGCGATTTCCCAGGAAACGAAGGAGATATAAAAACAGGTTCAGGAAATCCAGATAAAGCTGCAAAGCGGAGAAGATAGACGCCTTGGCCAGCATGTCGGGATAGCTGGCATAATATTGATAGAAAGCCTTGATCTTCTGCGTGTCATAGGCGGTATAGGCCAGGAACACCGCGATGCCGAACAGGCAGGCCACCCGGTCGAACATTACCAGTCCAGGGATAAACATGGATAAAAGGCCAAAGGCGATGAGGAAAAGCAGCCCAAAAAACAGAAACGGCCGCAAATTGGACATGTCCCTGCGTGTCAAAAAGCCGTAGGCAGACAGGGCGCCAAAATAAAGCCCCGTGAGCAGGAAACTCCAAATGACTGACTCTATCTCATAGACAAACAGGTAGATGGACAGTGTAAAACCAAACAGGACGGAGAACAGAACGAATATCAGAACAGCCGTGCTGACCCGCATCCGCTCGATCCTTCGAGCCATGGTAAAAGATAAAATCATTGTAGCCACCAGAGCCAGCAGATGGAGATAGGGGACAGAAACCAAAGCATAGATGGTGAAATAGGACATCCGGCAGGCCAGCGCCGTACCAAAGGTGATTAATAGGCCCAGCATCACCCACAGGAAGGTCTTGGCTGTATACTGACCAAGGGGCTCAACATAACCGCTTGCGTAGCTGCGGTCAAATTCATTGGGATCAAAACTCAATAGAAACACTCCTTTCAGGTCTCATGATCGCTGACATGGAATTGTTTTAAGTTGCCGATCTTGGTGCTGCGGCGATCCAGCTCCTCCATGACCGCCTCCAACGGGATATCCTGTTGGACCATCATAACAGTCAGATGATAGAGAAGATCGGAAATCTCCCCCACCGTTTCCTCCTGCCTGCCGTTCTTGGCGGCAATAATGGTTTCCGAACACTCCTCCCCTACTTTTTTCAATATCTTATCCAGGCCCTTTTCTAACAAATAGCAGGTGTAAGAACCCTCTTGCGGTTGCGCTCTCCGGCTCTCTATCACCCGGTATAGCTGGGCCAAAGTATCATTCATCCTTATCGCTCCCATCCTAGGACAGTTTTCCCTCATTGAAAAAGGATACACTGTGTTTTTATTATATCTCGATTTCCCGGAAAAAGCAACTGTGTGCTCCGGTGTGGCAGGTAGGTCCATCTGGAATGCAGAGGTAGAGCAGGGTATCGGTGTCACAGTCTGTCATAATGCGCTTCACATGGAGAAAGTTGCCGGAAGTGCTCCCCTTGTTCCAGAGCTCCTGCCGACTTCGGCTCCAGAACCAAGCCGTCCCCGTTTCCAATGTCAGCTCCACCGCTTTTCTATTCGTGAAACCCAGCATCAGGACATCCTTGGTGTCCACATGCTGAATAATCACCGGAATCAGCTCTGACTTTTGAAAAAGGAGGTCTAAATCAAACATATCCATCACCTCACCGGGATATTCTTGCCCCGGAGAAAATCCTTGACCTGGGGCACCGTCAGCTCGCCAAAATGAAACAGGGAAGCCGCCAGGGCCGCATCGCAGCCTGTTTCCTGGAAAACCTGAGCAAAATGCTCCAGAGTGCCGCAGCCGCCGGAGGCAATCACCGGGATCGATACCGCCTGAGTGACCGAACGGGTCATTTCCAGGTCAAAGCCGGCCTTGGTGCCGTCCGCATCCATGGATGTAAGGAGGATCTCCCCCGCGCCCAGAGCTTCCCCCTGTTGAGCCCACTCCACAGCGTCCAGGCCAGTCGGAGTCCGGCCTCCGGCGGTGACCACCTCAAAGGTGCCGTCGGTCCGCTTGCGGGCATCGATGGCCAAAACGACACATTGGGAGCCAAAGCGTTCCGCGGCTCTGGAAATCAGAGTCGGGTCCTCAACCGCAGCCGAATTCACAGATATCTTATCCGCTCCCGCCCGGAGCAGACGCTGGAAATCCTCCAGCGTGCGGATCCCGCCGCCAACGGTCAGCGGAACAAAGACCTGGCTGGCTGTGCGCTCCACCACATCAGCCACCGTATCCCTTTTGTCGCTGGTGGCAGTGATGTCCAAAAAGACGATCTCGTCCGCCCCCTGATCCGAGTAAAATTTGGCCAGCGCCACCGGATCGCCCGCGTCCCGGATGTTGACAAAGTTGACTCCCTTCACCACCCGTCCGTCACGGACATCGAGGCAGGGAATGATTCGTTTGGCTAACATGACAGTCCCTCCAAAAATCGATTGATGGCCCTCTGGTCGTTCAGAACCACCGTCTTGTGGGGATACCGCAAGGCAACCGCTCTATAAAAAGCTCGGTTCCGCCCCTTCCACAGCAGCCAGGCAAGGAATTCCGGGTCCAACTTTTCCAGGCAACCTTCCGCCATATCCTCCCGAGTGCGGCCGTGGTAGATAACATATCTTTTGACCGCCCTTACCAGACAGGAAAAGCGGTTCAAAAGTAGGATTATGACACAGTCCGCCTCTTCCAGCCTTCGTTCTTGGAGAAAGGCACTATAATTTCCATCTATAACCCAGCTCTCTTGGGACATAAACTGTTCCACCTGGGACAGGGCTTCTCCCCTGTCCCGTTCTATCCATCCAGCCTCAACTGCACCTGGTCCAGATAAAGGACAGGACAGCCGTACCGCTTCCCCAACTCCCGGGATAACGTGGACTTTCCGGCCCCGCTGTATCCCAGGACCTCGATCTTCATTCCTGTGTGCCTCCGTCCGCCACCGCCCGCGCCAGATCAATCGTTCCGGCGTAGTACGCCTTGCCAATGATAGCGCCGTACAGTCCCATGGCGGCTAGTACACGGATATCTCCGTTATTCGATACGCCGCCGGAGGCCACGATATGGCAGCCGACGGTCCTCTGCAGCTCCTCCAGTCTTCCAAAGTTGGGGCCGGACAGAGTCCCATCTGTCTCAATATCTGTAAAGATGATCGTCCTTACACCGAGCTTCTCCATGGACCGCGCAAATTCCAGGTAATCCAGGCCAGAGTCCTCTACCCAGCCGGCGGTCTTGACCCGTCCGTCTTTGGTATCGACGCCCACCGCGATCTTATCTCCCCATCGTTTCACAGCGTCGGATACCAGTTGGGGATGGGTGACAGCGGCGGAACCGATGACGGCCCGAGATACGCCCAGGTCAAAGACCTCCTCCAGATCCGACATAGAGCGGATTCCCCCGCCCAGTTCGACATGAAGCCCCACATCTGACACCGCTTGGACGATCTCTCCATTTTTTCTGGTTCCATCTCTGGCTCCATCCAAATCCACAATATGGACCCAGCGAGTTCCAGCGCGCAAAAAGGCCCGTGCCGTCTCCACCGGATCTCTTGCCACCTGGTGGACTGTATCAAAATCCCCCTTGTAGAGTCGGACAACCTTTCTGTCTTTCAAATCGATGGCGGGAAGTATCTGCATAGGACCGCTCCTCCTTTGATTCAGATAAAAGCGGGACGGGGCCACTGGTCCCGCCCCAGCTTATTTAGCCATTCCCAAACACATAGCCGTAAAAATCATTCTCTATGACCAACGCTGTGCTGTCCAGCTTATATTGTACTAGCTTCTTCATGGCGGACACATAGTCCTCCTGTTCCTCTGCGGTCATGGAGACTCCCGCAGCCGGGGTAAAGGTACTGGTATAGCGGTCATAGAACCCCCGATCTGACCTCCAGCACTTGGAGGAAAAGACCACCAATCCCTCGTTGTCTGACAGAATATCGCTTCCGTCCAGCATCCGTGAGTCGTACTCCAGCCCCAGAAGATTGGACACCGTAGGCAGGATATCCACCTGGCAGCACACCTTATCTACCTCTACAGGCTCCTCCATGCTGGCCGACCACAGGATCAGGGAATTTCTGTATACGTCAAAATTGATGTTGCCCTCCTTCAGATACTCCAGGTCCTCTGAGCTTCCAAAGGATTCACCCGCCAGCTCCTCCAGTGTCGCTACATCGAAGTAAGGGATATGGTCGGGGGCAGCAACAATCAAGGTAGAGTCCAGCTTGCCCGCCTCCTCCAGCCGCTGGACGAGATACTCCAAAGCCCGATCCACTTCAATCACGGTGGCCACATAGTTCTTGGTGGTATCGCTGTAAGGCAACGGGTCCACAAGATCTCTGTACTGATTGGCCACACGGTTGTTGGAGTATGGCATGTGGCCGCTGATGGTCAGATAGTACACATGGAAGGGCGCCTCGCTATTGAGATAGTTGTCGATGCTGGCTTGGATCATATACTTGTCCCGCTGGGGCCACAGCAGCTTGCCGCTTTCGGACAGCTCCAAATTGTCAAAGCCCATGCCGAACTGTCGCCAATCGTAGCCCAGGTTAGGATGAGACTTCTCCCGGTTATACATATTGGAGTTGGGGTGATAGCCCTGGACCAGGTATCCCTCCCGTCCCAACTGCTGGGCCAGGGAGAAGTACAGGTTGGTCCCCAGGTCCCCGGTCCGGGGCAGGGTGGCCGGATTCCCGTTTTTCGGGTATAGTCCTAGCAAGTTCTGACACTCGCCGCCGGAGGTGCTAGTAAAATGGAGGGCGGTATAGAAGTTGTTGAATACAAAGCCCTCGTGGGTCAGCTTATAGAGTGTAGGGGTCAGCTCCGGGTCAATAGCGTAGCCAGAGAAACCTTCCAGTGTCAGGAAAATCACGTTATAGCCCTCGAACATCCCGGTATATTCATTCTTTCTGGTGGGAGTCACGCTGTTGAAATAGTTGGCTAACCACTGGATGTCCTGATTCGTAGCCGTTTCCGCAATTTGGGACAGGTCCACATCCATCACGTTGGGTGATGTGTCGATGACCGGCTCCGGGTCCTCTAGATTCTGGGAGGAGCCGCCCTCTTCCGAGGAGGAACTGCCTCCCAAGTCGCCCAGACCACTAAAGTCCGCGTCTAATGTGTTGTCCGCCGGGAAAAAGAGGTGCTTCACATCCAGTCTCAGCGATGTCAACATACCGAGCTGCTCTACTTGGTCATCCATATTGGTGTCCATGCGGTACAGCTGCTTCGGAGTCAGATCCCCCTTCCAGGGCAGATGGACCACACCCAGGCCAAGCAGATGAAAAATTACCGCCCCGGCCAACACTACCCCGGAAAAACGGATATCAAATCGTCCAAAGCCCAGTAGGCGCCCCCCAAAGGCGATAATCAAAATCGCCGGAAGGAAAAGCAGCAAAATGATGGGAATGGAGCGCACTAGGGTAGATACGATCACGTCGGCGTAGTCAATGAGCCGATTTCCCGCCGCCATTTTCACAGCGCTGAACCCATAATAAGTGGTCAAAATCTTTTTTGCGATAATCTCCACCACATAAATCAGAGAAAACAGGAACGCCAGCACTTTGGTGATAATACAGTTGGCCAGCCGAGAGAACGGCAGGGTAAATGCGGCCACAAAAAGGCCTCCCGCCAGGCTGAACACCAGATAAATAGGCAAGTACCCTAAATAATTGCCCATATAAATATGAAGCACCAGCTCCAAATAGAGGATCTGGAGGGGAAAGAACATCACTCGCCCCAAAGTCTGCCCAGAGCCGGACCCTGTTCGGCTAGACCGGCGCTCCTGATAAATGCGTTTACCACTGTAAGGACGGGACATGGGAAATTACCCCCTGGAAATTCAATAGGTTCAGCGGGTTAAACCCGCAAAATTTTGTAAGATAGCCAGCCCGGTCTCTCCGCTCTTTTCCGGGTGGAACTGACAGCCAAAAAAGTTCCCGTTTTGGACGGCGGCAATCACAGGGACCCCATATTGGGACACAGCACTAACCTGGTCTGGATCTGTGTGCTGTGCGGAGAAGGAATGGACAAAATATACATAGCTGCCCTCATCTACCCCTTCAAACAACGGGGATCGATTAGGAAATGTCAGGCTGTTCCAGCCGATATGGGGCAGTTTTTCTTCCGTGGGGATCCTGGCACAGACTCCTTTTATGACACCCAGACCTGGGCAGGGTCTGACCTCCTCTCCCCTGTCCAACAGCAGCTGCATTCCAAGGCAGATCCCCAGCACAGGCTTTTTACGGCCCTGTTTCACCACAGACTGATCCAAGCCTGTGGCCCTTAGTTTGTCTGCCGCATCCGGAAAGGCACCCACTCCAGGCAGGACGATGGCCTGAGCCAGCTCCAACTCGTCCGGGTCTCCGGTAATTTTCGTTTCTATTCCCAGATAGGCAAAGGCGTTGGATACGCTTTTCAGGTTGCCTACACCATAATCTACAACAGCGATATAGCTCATAACTCGTCTCTCTCCCGGCTTACAGCAGCCCCTTAGTGGACACCACCTGATCCCCTTCCACTCTGATGGCCTCTTTGACGGCCAGTCCCAAGGACTTGAACAGCCCTTCTGTGATATGGTGGGCATTGGACCCGTAATGGCACTTCTGGTGCAGTGTCAGCCCACCGTTCATCGCTAAGGCACGCATAAACTCGACCGTCAAACAGGAGTCGTAGCCACCGATCATCCCCTGGGGCATCTCCGCGTCAAAAACCAGGAAGGGCCGGTTAGAAAAATCCAGGGCGGTAAAGCACAGGGCTTCATCCATGGGAACAAAGGCAGCGCCAAAACGCCGGATGCCCGTTTTTTCCCCAAGCGCCTGCTTCAGTGTCTGGCCCAAGACGATCCCCGTGTCCTCTACCGTGTGGTGTCCATCCACATGAAGGTCGCCCTCTACCTCCAGTTCCAAACCCCAGCCGGCATAGAAGGCCAGGGCGGTGAGCATATGATCAAAAAAGCCGATTCTTGTTTTTATTTCAATTTTTCCGCCTTCTAAGGTCAACTTGACCTGTATATTTGTCTCCTTTGTCACACGGGAAATTTCAGCCGTCCGCACAGCACGACCCCTCCCTCTATGTTCTATTCTGATTCGCTTCTCGGGACTTTGTCCCGGCAGTTTTTTAGTCAAGAAGATTAAGTGTAGTAGCGGATGTCTATCCACCGCGGTTTTACCCCCGCCTAATCTCAGGCTCCCCTTCCTCAAACCTCACACGGATCGAGTTGGCATGGGCGGTAAGCTTTTCTGTCTGGGCCAACGTCATGATCTCAGAAGAAATAGGTGCCAGACTGGACCGGTCAAACTGAATAACACTCATTGTTTTCAAAAAGCTGTCAACGCTCAGTGGGGAGAAGAACCTGGCCGTCCCACTGGTAGGAAGCACATGGTCAGGTCCCGCCAGATAATCACCCAGGGGCTCCGGACTGTAGGCCCCCAGGAATACGGCTCCAGCGTTTTTGACGCGGGGCAGCAGCTCCCGTGGCTGGCAGGTCATGATCTCCAGGTGCTCCGGCGCGATTTCATTGGCCAGCTCCACACACCAGTCCAGATTCGGGCAGACGATGGCGCAGCCGAAATCCCGCAGAGACGCCTCCATGATCTCAGACCGCTCCAGATAGCCGGTCTGGCGGATGATCTCTCGGTCCACGCTTCGAGCTAACTCCATGCTGTCCGTCAACAGTACCGCGGATGCTAGTTTATCATGTTCCGCCTGACTTAGCAAGTCCGCCGCCACATATTTCCCATCGGCTGAACCGTCAGCAATAATCAACACCTCAGAGGGGCCGGCCACCATATCGATATCCAGCGTACCATAGGCCATCCGCTTTGCCGCGGCGACAAAGGCATTGCCAGGGCCCACCAGTTTATCCACCTTGGGAATAAAGCCGGCGCCATAGGTCAAAGCGGCCACAGCCTGGGCCCCACCCACAGCGATAACCCGGTCCACTCCGGCGATCTTAGCAGCAGCCAGAACGCCGTCATTCAGATTATCTGTAGGAGGAGTCACCATAATGATCTCCTCCACACCAGCCACCTTGGCGGGAATGGCGTTCATCAGTACGGAGCTGGGGTAGGCGGCTGTTCCACCGGGAACATAGATTCCAACCCTGGTCAGTCCCCGTACGATCCTCCCAACAGTGCCACCGTCCGGAGAGGTCCACTCCACTGTTTTGGTCAATAATCGCTGATTATAGTCACGGATATTGTCCGCCGCATGTTCCAGGGCAGATATCAACTCCGGCGGGCAGCTCTGATAGGCCTGTTCCAGCCTCTCATTAGGTACCTCATAGGGCATCCGGTGGTCAAACTTCCTGGTATATCGCTCTACTGCCGGCAGGCCTTCTTCCTTTACATTCTCCATAATGGAGGAGACAGCCAGTTCTATCGCTTCGTTCTTTTGGGCAGCCCGGGCCCGCATGGCCTCCAACTGCTCACGCTCTCGCCGTCCATCCGCTTCGATAATAGTAATCATAGCTCTTTCTCCAATCCAGTCTCACATTTGGCAATCAAATCGTTGATCTGACCCTTATAGAGCTTCATACTGGCCGTGTTGATGATAAGGCGGGCGGATACATCAGCCACTGTCTCAATGGGCTCCAGTCCGTTTGCCTTTAAGGTAGCCCCGGTCTCCACGATGTCCACGATGGCGTCAGTTAGGTCCAGGAGCGGGGCCAGCTCCACACTGCCCTCAATCTTGATGATATCTACATCCATCCCTTTCTTCTCAAAAAAGGCCCGTGTCACCTCAGGATATTTGGAGGCCACCCGGCGGGTCTTATACGTCCCATAAAAATCGCTGCCTGACTTCACTGCCAAAGCAAAGCGGCACCGTCCAAAGCCCAGGTCCAGGACCTCATAAAAGCTGCCGCCCTTCTCCAGAATGGTATCCTTTCCCACGATGCCCAGATCGCATACCCCATGCTCCACATAGGTAATAACGTCTGGAGCCTTGGCCAGCACGGCATCCAGTGGATAGTTAGGCAGCGAGTGGATAAGCCGGCGGCCCGGGTCCCGGATGGGTCCGCAATCCAGCCCGACCCGTTCAAACAACTCCACAGACTGGTCCAGGAGCCGCCCCTTTGTAATTGCGATTCGCAGCCGTTCGCTCATACCAGCACTCTCCTCTCTCCGTCCTTATCAAAGACTAGCACCATCTCTGCCCCCTTCTCCCGTGCCATATTTCTGCTGGACTCCAAGGTACGGCAGGGGGACAGCTCACAGGTGCCGGCGGGGCGCCCGTCCACAGCCTCCAATGCCTGGGATAGGTAGCCGGGCTCATAATGGACCACCGCCCGAAGCTGGGGCAGCGCGGTCTCCGGCAGGGTACGGGCTACGGCATCCACATCCACCGCAAAGCCAGTGGCCTGGGCCTCACGGCCAAATATCTCTACCAGCGCATCATACCGGCCGCCTGACAGGACCGCGTCACCAGCCCCCTCTACATAGCCCCGAAAAACGACACCAGTATAGTAGTCGATCTGGTGGACCATCCCAAGGTCAAAACGGACATACTGTCCGTATCCAGCGGCGGACAGCTCGTCATAGAGGGCATGGAGATAGTCCACCGCCTCTGTTTTCCCCGCCAGCCTCTCCGCTTCGGCCAGGACCTCTGTCCCGCCGAAGAGTCGGGACAGCCGCTCCAGCGCGGCACAAGCCGGGTTACCTCTATAAGGAGATAAAAAGGCGTTCAGTGCCGCAAAATTTTTTCCCTCTACCAGGGTGCGTATCTCCTCCTCCTGGCCATCGTCCAGGTTCAGACGGGCGGCCAGGTCCCGGAAAAAGCCGGCGTGTCCCAACTCCACATGGAAGCGGGGCGCTCCACAAGACCGCAGGGAGTCAATGGCGGTAACGATGATTTCCAGATCAGCTTTCAACCCTTTGGCTCCAATAAGCTCAACACCACACTGGGGAATCTCCCGGCTGCTGCCGTTGTGGGCAGGGTTGGCCCGGTAAACCTTCTGGTCGTAGTACAGCCTCTGGGGCAGCGCCATAGAGCGGAGCTTTGTGGCAGCCACACGGGCGATTGGAGTGGTTGAGTCTGGCCGCATCACACAAATTTTTCCACTTGGATCCCCGACTTTTAACATCCGCTCCTGGGGAATCGCACTGCCAGACAGCGCAAATAGATCATAGTACTCTGTTTCCGGTGTAGAAACCTCTAAGTAGCCTCGCTGCCGAAACAAGCGGATCAGACGGCTCTGGACTTGGCGGCGCTCCTGGCACTCCGAGAAAAGACGGTCCCTCGTTCCCTCTGGCGTATTGACTGTCAGCTTCATGGTATCGCTCCCTCTGTCTGGTGAGAAGCTTCCTTCTCAAATTCTTTACCACGCTAATATACTACTATACTAAAAATATGTCAAGAAAAATAAAAAGCAGGGCGCTTAACGCGCCCTGCTGACACAGCCGGTTCAGCCCTTCCAAAAGGTATTCCAATATCCCATCACGAAAATGAACAGCACAATCAGCGGCAGGACATAGGTGACATAGAAGCGAGTAGCGGCCGGAAAACGCAGTCCGCTGCCGGCGTTGGCCTCGGCAAGGAAGGCATCCCAGCCCCATCCCCGTTTGGAGACGCAGAACAATAGGTAGAGCAACGAACCTAGGGGCAGAATGTTCTGGGACACTAAAAAGTCCTCTATACCAGAGATATCCATTCCAAGGGGCCGGAAAGCTGCCCACAGGTTAGAGCCCAGCACACAGGGCATGGACAGGATCAAGACCCAGATAAAATTGACCAGCACAGCTTTTTTCCGGCTCCATCCCTTGTCCATACAAAAGGAGATGATATTCTCAAAGACAGCAATGATGGTGGACAAAGCCGCAAAGGACAGGAATAGGAAAAAGAGAGCTCCCCACAGCCGCCCCATGGGCATATGGTCAAAAATATTGGGCAGGGTAACAAAGACCAGAGAGGGCCCCTCTCCGGTGGGGACTCCAAAGGCGGAGCAGGCCGGGAAGATGATTAGCCCGGCTACAAAAGCTACGCAGGTATCCAGTACGCCGATCCTCAGAGCCTCCCCGGTCAAGCGGTGCTCTTTGCCGATGTAACTCCCAAAAATGGCGATGGCGCCAATTCCAAGCGACAGGGTGAAGAATGCCTGCCCCATAGCGGCAAAAATCGCCTCACCCAAAATCCAATTTCCTTGGGCGTCATACATCAAATTCCGAAAATTGGGCTGAAGATAAAACTTCAGCCCCTCCCCCGCTCCCTCCAGAGTGATGGAGTTGACCGCCAGCACCAGCATAAGCGCCAGCAGGCACAGCATCATGACCTTGTTTACCCGCTCCACTCCATTCCGCAGGCCCTGGGCACACACCAGCATTCCGATACATACCACGATCACCATATATATGGCCATAACGCCGGGGCGGGCCTGCATCTGGCTGAATTGCTCTGCCACGCCGGCGGAATCCAGGCCCATAAAATCACCCCGTAGCATTTTGACAAAGTAGTAGAGCAGCCAACCAGCTATGACCGTGTAGAACATCATCAGTAGATAGTTTCCCGCAAAACCGAGATAGCTGTACCAATGCCATTTGGAGCCGGCCGGCTCCAGAACGTGGAAGGACAAGGCCATGCTCCTCTGGCTGGCCCGGCCGACCGCCAGCTCCGTCACCATGACGGGCAGTCCAAGAATGACCAAAAACAGCAAATAGATCAGGACGAAGGCCGCACCTCCGTACTTTCCTGTGATGTAGGGGAATCTCCATACATTCCCTAGCCCAATCGCGCACCCGGCTGAAATCAAAATAAATCCCAAGCGGGACGAAAAGCTTTCTCTCTCGTCCATGGCTCCTGCCTCCTAAAATTTGTCTGATTATCCATAACACAGTGACTACATTGTACCGAAACTCTCCAGCCAGGTCAACCCAATGACTTCTGTTTGCCCGATTTTTCTTTTCAGAAAAAGACCTTCTGTGAAAAATATCCATTCCCTCCCGCCGGATATTCTGATATACTTGATTCTATCCAGGGGGAAAAAGGAGGGATACCATGGCGAAAAAAACTTATACCGTCCAGGATCGGGAGGACATTCGGGAGCAGCTGCTGGATCTGGGGCAGCGTTCTTTTTCTCAAAAGGGATATCGTGAGGCCTCTCTAAAAGAGATCTATGAGGCAGTCGGGATATCCAAAGCGTTTTTCTATACCTTCTTTCCCTCTAAAGAGGCTCTAGCAATTCAAGTGCTTCGTCGTCAGCGGACCAAGATGCTGGAGCGGGCCCGGAAGGTGGCACAGGAGAGCGCCTCTTGGAGAGGCAGTCTGGAGACTGTGTTTGACCTGTTCTTCCACGGCGACCGGCATGGCGTATTTGTATTGGAGTTAGATGATCTCCCCCATCTGTGCCGCCATATGTCCCAGCATGAATTGCAGGATTTCGAAATGGGACTTACTCAATTTTATCAGGCGCTTTTGGAACTTTGGAACATCCCAGTCACCGCTGGTCAGTGTCATCTGATCCAGAACATGGTCAATACGCTCTTACTCAGCTATCATTCCCATCTATACTCCTCCTTTCCCTTCCATCCTGGTGTCGATGAGGAAACGGTGTCCCTCCAGATTCGGCTGATCATTGACTACTTAGAGGGAATTTATCGAAACGCATAACTCGACTCCGGGCCCGGCAGAGTCGCTGGGCTTTGTCTTGACAAATAGACCTTCTGTTATTATACTGCATTTATAAATACCTTTTTATAGAAAAGTATTTATAAATTGAAGAATAGAAAGAGGTTTTCTCATGGGACTGTTTGGCAAGCTATTCAAAGGGCCTGAAGTTGATCAGGAGAAAAGTGAGAACAACAAGAAAAAGATGCGTGCTCTTTTTGACCAGGTAGTGGAAAACGGGGCACAGTATAAGCTGCTGGCCTGCTACACGGAGGATGTACGCCGGTTCAATTATGGTCTGGTCCACGGCAGCAAAAGCACCATCGCCAGTCTGATCGTGGGATGGAAGGAGGAGGACCCAACTGTGGTCATCCTTCCAACTGTGCCGGACTTGTCCGGTTGCGGTGACCCTCTAGTCTATAAAAAGTCCGAAATTGAAAAGGCGTATCGGGAAAAAATGCTGGATAGCCTTGTGATCTATCCCGATAAAAAGGGGTATACGGCACTGAAAACATTCAGCTGGCTGGATGACGAAAATTTGTATATCTATGTAGACCAGGAACAGGAGGAAAAAGACTTCCGCGACTTCTTCCTCAACGTTTACGCTACCAAATAAGGTATGGAGCATCTGATTTTATTTGGCGGCCTGTTAGCGGTCCTGCTTCTGATCCTTGTCGTGGGAAATCTCTGGTTCCATCTGGTAGAGGGGGCACTAGCACGAATCAAAGAGCTCTTCCTTCCGCAAAAGAGAGAAAACTGGCATACTTTTTCAGACCATGAAGAAAAGAAGTAAAAAGACCCGCCCCGCTTTCAGCGGGGCGGGTCTCTATTTTCCTTCTGGTCCCTTACAGTGTCAACGATGGGGCGGTATAGGTCCGGCCGGCCATCTCGCTGTTCAGCGCATACAGGCTTTTAGCATCGTCGCCAAAGAGCCTCATCTTCTTGATCATATCCTCAGCTGTCTTTTCTTCTTCGCCTTGCTCCTTAACAAACCAATCCAGGAACTGCATGGTCCGGAAATCCTTGGCGGAATAGGCAGCCTCATAAATCGTGTGGATCAGGCTGGTAACATATCTCTCATGCTCAAGCCCCAGTTCCAGCACCTGCAATTTGTCCTTCAACTCCTTGTCAGGCTTGGCAATAGCCTCCAGGGTGACCTTCTCACCATTATTCTGCAGGTACTGCAGCATCAGTACGGCGTGGTCTCTCTCTTCCTGGGCCTGGATCATATACCAGTTGGCGAAGCCGTCCAGCCCCACCTCCTCATAGTACACAGAGAAGTCCAGATACAGATAAGCGGAGTAAAACTCCTTATTGATCTGGTCATTGATGAGTTCCGCAACTTTTTTATCCAACATAAAAATGACCCTTTCTTTGCATGATTACCCCTTATGAGGCAGATGTATCCTATCACAGCAGGTAAACTTTTACAAGTCCCTTTCTTCCCCTTCCCTGGAAAAGAAGATCGGCCAGTCAAATGCTCTAACCAAATAGAGAAAACAAATCTATTTGGCTGGTTTCCGGCATATCTCCGAAGGCTCCGGCCTCCTTCAGCATCTCAATGTGTGTCTTGGACACTTTGGGGCAGGCCGCTGTCACCTCTTCAATGGAGATAAAATGCCGGTCCCTGGCCTGCTCCGCCAGAGAGATGGCCGCTGTTTCCCCCAGTCCAGCCACAGACACAAATGGAGGAATCAGAGTTCCCTTTTCCTCATCCATAGCGAAATGGATGGCCTGGGATTTATACAGGTCCAGCCGCTCGAAATGGAAGCCCCGGAGATAGAATTCATAACAGACCTCCAGGGTAATAAGCATATCCTGCTCCACCGCTGTGGCCTCCTTATCCTTGGCGATAATCTCTCTCATCTTCTTTTGGCACACATCCATGCCCCGGCACATAAACTTCTCGTCAAAAGCCTTGGCCCGGATGGAGAAGAAGGCCGCGTAGAAAGCCAAAGGGCGGTGGACCTTAAACCAGGCGATGCGAAACGCCATCATCACATAGGCTACTGCGTGAGCCTTCGGAAAGAGGTAAGCGATCTTTTTACAGGAGTTGATGTACCAGTCAGGGACGCCCGCCGCCCGCATCTCCTCCTCCGCTCCTTCGGGCAGGCCCCGGCCCTTTCGGACCGACTCCATGATCTTGAACGAGCGCTTGGGCGGCATCCCCTTGGAGATAAGGAACAGCATAATGTCATCACGACAGCCTACGCACTCCGACACGCCGCCCGTACCGCTCATGATAATATCCCTGGCATTGCCCAGCCATACATCCGTACCGTGGGTAAAACCGGAGATCCGAAGCAGCATATCAAATTGGGTAGGTTGCGTTTCCTCCAGCACCCCACGAGTAAATCTGGTGTTGAACTCCGGAACGGCTACGGCGCCAGTGGGCCCCAATACCTTGTCGTTCTCAAACCCAAGGACCTTGGATGAGGTAAACAGTGACATGGTGTCTGGATCATCCAGCGGGATCTCCCTGGCATTCACCCCCGTCAGATCCTCCAGCATACGCACCATCGTCGGGTCATCGTGTCCAAGCATATCCAGCTTGAGCAGGTTGGACTCCATGGAGTGGTATTCAAAGTGAGTCGTGATGATGTCACTGTTCGGGTCGTCCGCAGGATGCTGGACGGGACAGAAGTCATAGATCTCCTTATCCTGGGGAATGACCACCATTCCGCCCGGATGCTGTCCGGTGGTGCGTTTGACGCCGGTGCAGCCGATGGCCAGCCGGTTCTCTTCCGCCTTTGAAACACTCTTTCCTTTTTCCTCAAAATATTTTTTTACATAACCAAAAGCGGTCTTCTCCGCAACGGTCCCGATGGTGCCCGCCCGGAACACATGGGTCTGACCAAAGAGCTCAAAGGTATACTTGTGGGCGCTGGACTGGTACTCGCCGGAGAAATTCAGGTCGATATCTGGGACCTTGTCGCCGCCGAACCCCAGGAAGGTCTCGAAGGGGATGTTGAAGCCGTCCTTGACATATTTTGTCCCGCAAACGGGACAGACAGCGTCCGGCATGTCCACTCCGCAGCCATAGAGGTGAGCGGGATCCTGGGCATAATCAAAGTCAGAATGCTTGCACTTGGGGCAGCGGTAGTGGGCTGGCAGGGAGTTGACCTCGGTAATACCGGACATGAAGGCGACCAGAGAGGAGCCCACCGATCCCCGTGAGCCTACCAGATAGCCATGCTCCAAGGAGTTTTGAACCAACTTTTGGGCGGACATATAGATGACGTCATACTTACACCGAATAATGTCTCCCAGCTCGGCGTTGATCCGGTCCACCACGATTTGGGGCGGCTCCTCTCCATAGAGCTCATGGGCCTTCCCCCAGACCAGACGGGTCAGCTCTCCATCAGAGTCCTCAAGCTTGGGGGCGAACAGCCCCTTTGGGAGCGGTTCAATGGGGTCACACCAGTTGGCGATCAGATTGGTGTTTTCCACCACCACCTGATGCGCCTTCTCCTTTCCAAGATAGGAAAACTCCTTCAGCATCTCGTCCGTAGTCTTGAAATAGATTGGCAGGGCCTCGTCGGCATCCTCAAACCCCTTAGAGGCCAACAGGATGTGCCGATATATCTCGTCCTCTGGGTCCAAGAAGTGGACGTCGCCGGTGGCGCAGACTGGTTTCCCCAGCTCCTCCCCCAGCTTGACGATGGTACGGTTGAAGTCCCGCAGCTCCTCCTCGGTGCGGACCATCCCCTTACGCAGCATGAACATATTGTTGCAGATCGGCTGTATCTCCAGATAGTCATACCAGGAGGCAATACGCTTCAGCTCTTCCCAGCTCTTCCCGTCCACCACGGCCCGGAACAGCTCTCCCGCCTCGCAGGCCGAACCGATGATAAGCCCCTCCCGATTCTCTTCAATAAGAGATTTGGATATGATAGGGACTCGCTTAAAGTGCTCTAAGTAGGACAGGGAGATCAGCTTGTATAGATTGCGAAGGCCGGTCTGATTCTTAGCTAGAACAATCAGGTGCTTTGGCTGGCGCTTGGCTCTGCCGCCCTTGCGCAGCTTGGGCATGTAGCCGTTGATCTGGTTAAGGTTATCAAGGCCGGCTTCCTCCAGCATTTCAAAAAAGTGGGGCAGCATATAGGCCACTGTGGCTGCGTCATCGCTGGCCCGATGATGGTTAAAGGCCGGGAGATGCAGATGCTCCGCCACAATATTCAGCTTGTGCTTGTTCAGCTCCGGCAACAGATTCTGGGCCAGGATCAGGCTGTCAATGGAGGGATTGTGAAAGGGGATGCCATATCGCTGACACCCCTCTGCGAGAAAGCCCATGTCGAACTCGGCGTTGTGTGCAGCCAGAGGACGGTCACCGGCAAACTCCAAAAAGGCACGAAGTGCCGCCTCCTGGGATGGGGCTCCTACCAGCATTTCATCCGTGATTCCGGTCAGATTGATAATGTCGGCAGACAGGATACGGCCTGGTGAAACAAAGGTATTGAAGGTATCGGTGATCTCGCCGTTCTTCAGCACCACGGCGCCAATCTCAATAATGACCTCATATTTTTTATGAAATCCGGTGGTTTCCAGGTCAAAGCATACGATCTCTTCCTCAAATCCCTGGTCCGGTGTCCCATGGATGGCCACCCGGTCGTCCACGTCGTTGACAAAATAGGCCTCTACGCCATAGAGCAGCTTGATCTTTTTGGCCGAATGCCAGGCGTCTGGGAAAGAGTGGGCCACACCGTGGTCGGTGATAGCGATGGCAGGATGTCCCCAGGCCTCAGCCCGTTTTACCACATTTTTGTCTGGCCCCAGCTTTGGTCCCACAGAGGTCAGCGCATCCATGGAGGACATGGTAGTATGCAGGTGGAGCTCCACCCGCTTCTCCGGTGCTGTATCCTCCTTCATTTTCTTTTCCACAGCGGTAACGGCCACAGGTTCCAGCACCATATCACCATAAAACCGGTCCATGTTCAGCCGGCCCTGGACCTTGACATGCAGCCCCTTTTTGATCCCATCCACCAGCGGTTTTCCCTCATCGCCTGGAAAAAATTTATTGACGCGGATAGAGCCGGTATAGTCGGTCATATCAAAGGCGACTACCCAGGCTCCCCGCTTTTTCAGCTCCCGGTTATCCACAGCAAAGACATCGCCTTCCACCACCACTGTACCCATGTCCAGCTCCAGGTCCCCCATAGGGGTGGGAGCTTTGGTGATAGTCTTGCCGAAGATTGCTTTGCCGGTGCTCTTCTTCTCCCCCTTAGGAGCAGAAGGGCCTGAGGGCTTTACGCCGGCCCGCTTCAAGGCTGCCTGCCGAATGGCCTCGGTGCGTGCGAAGGGATCCTCGTCGCCGCGGGGTTCGCATCCTTCGCTTCCGGCTGTTGGCAAAAGCTCACTTACTTCGCCGCTCCTTTTCTCCAAATCGGACCCGCTTCTCTGGGCTCCAGTTTGGGATACGGAGTTGTCTGCCGGAGCTGCCGCCTCGATTTTCACACTGCCCAGGCCATAGGCTCTGCACACCGCCTCCTCCGCCTGGACTATTAGGTTCGGCCCCGCGCCTTCCGCTCTCTCCACCAATATTTTAGCGCTTCGGCTGCCTTTGTCGATGGCGGCGGATACGATCAGCCAGCCCTCCACGCCGTTGGACAGCTCGGTCCACTGGCGCAGGGCGGCAAACATCTCTAAAAAAGGTATCTTCTGGGACATTGGTGCTCGATTCTCCTTGCGCTTCTTACCTGGAACGCCCTCACCGCGCCCAGTCCATCTGTTTTTATAGTGTATCGATCAGTGCAAACAGCTCGTCCACCAACTGATCCTGTGGGACCTTTTTGACGATCTGCCCCTTTTTGAAGAGCAGGCCTTCCCCCTGTCCTCCCGCAATTCCACAGTCGGCGGCTGAGGCTTCCCCAGGACCGTTGACTACGCAGCCCATGACCGCTACGGTGATCGGCTTATCCACCGCCTTCAGACGCTCCTCCACCTCCCCAGCCAGGGAGATCAAATCGATACGAGTACGACCGCAGGTGGGGCAGGAAACCAGTTCCGCTCCCTCTCTTCGGATGCCTGCCGCCTTCAGGATATCCCGTGCGGCCATGACCTCCTGTACCGGGTCGGCGGACAGGGACACCCGCATCGTATCACCGATGCCCAAAGCCAGCAGCCCACCTATTCCAATGGCCGACTTTAGAGTGCCCATACGGACCGTGCCCGCCTCAGTTACTCCAATATGTAAAGGGTAATCACTTTTCAGACTCATAAGCTGATAGGCTTTCATAGTAGTGGGGACACTGGAGGACTTCAGGGACACGCAGATATCATCAAAGTCAAATCGGTTCAGCAACCGAATATGGCCGAAGGCAGATTCCACCATCGCCTCTGGGCACACCTTGCCGTATTTGGCCAGAATATCCTTCTCCAGCGAGCCGCCGTTTACCCCGATGCGAATCGGGATGTTCCTCTGGCGGCAGGCATCGGCCACCGCCTTTACACGGTCCTCACTCCCGATATTTCCGGGATTGATCCGGACCTTGTCGGCGCCGGCCGCAATGGCTTCCAGCGCCAGCCTATAATCAAAGTGGATATCCACCACCACAGGCAGCGGACTGCGCTCCTTGATTTTTCCTACCGCATGGGCCGCCGCCTGGTCAGGGACAGCCACCCGGACGATATCGCACCCGGCGGTAGCCAGAGCCCGTATCTGGGAGAGAGTGGCATCCACATCATCTGTACGGGTATTGGTCATAGACTGGATGGAAACCGGCGCCCCGCCGCCTACAGGTACGCCTCCTACACGGATCTGTCTGGTCATGTCACAAATCCTCCCTTTCCGGACACTTCTTATCTTCCGAACAGCTTGCCCACATCACTTAGGGTGACCACCAGCATCAGGCACATCAGCGCAGCCAGACCGGCCATGTGGACGTATCCCTCGTACCTGGGATCTATTCTCTTTCGGAACAGTCTATAAAGCACGGTGTTAAGCAACAGGAAAAACACTCTCCCGCCGTCCAACGCTGGCAGCGGCAGAAGATTCATGACCGCGAGATTGACCGCGATGAGGGCCGCAAAATAGGTCAGGCTGTAAAAGGCCGCATAGGCAGACGTAGCCGAGCTCCCCACTTCCGTCATGGTATCCACGATGCCGACAGGTCCGGACAGGTCGCGGACTCCCACAGATCCTGAAATCAGGTCCCCCAGACTGATCCACACCAGGCGGACAAAGTCCAGGGACATATTCCAGGCGTATTGCACCTTTCCAAATCCGGACAGAGGCGCAGCCTCCGAAGCCACCAGGATTCCGCGGCGGTTTGTGGTCACTCCTTCTTCGTCGGTACGCTCCTGACGGGGCAGATAGAGGCCGTCCAGTCGCACCGTCTGCCCGTCGCGCTCCACTACGATGTCTAGCGTATCCCCCGCCCGCTCCAGATACATCTGGGCATTGCCGTAAACCAGGATTCGGTGACCGTCAATAGACAGAAACCGATCCCCTGGCAGGAGCCCGCATTCTTCAGTTCCATAGCCGGGGGTAGAACCTCCGTAGGTTTCCACAAGGACAGCCTGCTGTGGAACATAGAGAATCAGGATCAGAAGCAGTCCAGTGAGAAAATTCATTGCGGCTCCGGCGCACAGAATGACCATTTTCTTCCAACTGGCCGCCTTTCCAAAGGCCCGCGGATCAACGGAGTCATCGTCCTCCCCCTCCATGGCACAGTATCCGCCAATAGGAAGGATACGGACGCTGTAAAGGGTGTCACCCCGCTGCTTTTTCCAGATAGCTGGGCCCATCCCCACAGAAAACTCGTTGACCTTTACCCCCAGCAGCTTTGCCGTGGCGAAATGGCCCAATTCATGGGTAGCGATCAGGACGCCGAAAATCAGAATTGCGACGATGATATAGAGCATAGAACCTCCAAAAAAGGTAAAATCAATCAATGGCCTCTCGCGCTGCCCGGTCAGCCTCCAGGACGTCGTCTAACCCAGGCTCCCGAACTACTGGTACCCGCTCCATGGCCAAGGCCACCTTCTCAGCGATCTCCAGGAATCCGATCTTCCCGGCCAGAAACTGGGACACCGCCTCCTCGTTAGCGCCGTTGAGGATGGCGCCGGCTGTTCCCCCTGTTTCGGCTGCTTCCATCGCCAGCTTTAGGCACCGGAAAGTATCTGTATCCGGTGTCCCGAAAGTCATTGACCCACAGTTCCACAGGTCCAGTGGGACAGCCGGACCGGGCGTCCGCTTAGGCCATGTCAGGGCATATTGGATGGGCAGACGCATATCTGGCGCGCCAAGCTGGGCAATCATGGCATTATCACAGTATTCCACCAGCGAGTGGATAATACTCTCCCGGTGGATCAGGACAGAAATTTTCTCCGGTGGCATCCGATATAGGTGCATAGCCTCAATAAATTCCAGCCCTTTATTCATCAGGGTGGCCGAATCCACAGTGATCTTCGCCCCCATTGACCAGTTCGGATGCTGTAAAGCATTTTCCCTGGTCATTCCTTTCAATTCAGCAGGTTTTTTGCCATAGAAAGGGCCACCGGAGCAGGTGAGAATCAGCCGTTTGACCTCTCCCCTGTCCCTGTTGCCCTCCAGACATTGGAATAGGGCGGAGTGCTCTGAATCCACAGGTATGATCTGGGCCCCATAGTCCCGAGCCTCCTCCAGTACAAGCTGGCCGGCACATACCAGCGTCTCTTTGTTGGCCAGAGCGATCCGCTTCCCCTCACGAATCGCGGCCAAGGTGGGACGCAGACCGATCATTCCCACCACAGCGGTAATGACAGTGTCAGCGCTGGAAAGGGAAGCTGCCTCCAGAATGCCCTCCATACCACCTAACACCCTGACGTTCGTATCGGCAAGTTTGACCCGCAGATCGCCGGCCGCTCTCTCGTCCATCAGAACAGCAAGCTCAGGCCGGTATCGGCGCGCCTGCTCCTCCAGCAGTTTCACACTGGAATTGGCTGTAAGCGCCACCGCCTCCATACCGCAGGCGGAAATCACCTCCAGAGACTGCCGCCCGATGGAGCCTGTGGAGCCTAAGATTGTGATTCGTTTACTCATATTAAAATACCCTCAAAATCAAAACGGCAAGGCACACAACAATCCCGGTCAGAAGGGAGGCAATCACTGTGTGCGGGTCCCACTGTTTCTTCTGTGCCGGGGTCTTATAGCACGCGGCAGCTCCAGAGAATATGGCAACGAAGATTGCCAGCCAAAGAAACCAGGGCAAACCGGCAAATTCCAAGTTTATCCTCCTTACAACGCCAAGTACACGAAGTTCGCCCGACCAAAATTTTCTTTACCTCTTTTCTTTTCTAAAAGAGAGGAAATTAGAAGGCCGGAATCAGCTCCACTAAAATCAACAGCATGGGTGCGGCGAAGATCATAGAGTCAAACCGGTCCAGCATCCCTCCATGTCCTGGAAGCAGAGTCCCATAATCCTTGATGCCGAACTGCCGCTTTACCAAAGAAAAAGACAGGTCACCCAACTCAGTAATAGCGCTTCCCAGTATCCCATAGAGCGCCATGATGTGAAGTTCCACAGACAAGCCTGCGAATTGCCGCAGAAGCAGGCCGTAACCCAGGAGGAACAGACCTCCGGTCAGCAGTCCTCCAATATAGCCTTCCACAGATTTATTAGGGCTGACCTTGGTGACACCCCGGTGTTTCCCAAGAAATACGCCCGCAAAATAGGCTCCGATGTCGGTAGTAAAGGCGCAGAGCACAGGCAGCAGCACTAAAAATCTGCCGTTCTCCATCATTTTGAGGGGTATCAGTGAGGACAGAAACAGGGGAACAGCGATGCCCCCAAAGAGGCAGACAACAATCTCACTGAATTTGATCTCTCGCTCTGTGCCGTACTGGCGGACAGCAAAGAAAAAGGCCACAGCCATCAATGCGAGAGAAACCGCCCGGATATACCAACCACCATAGCCCCACCGCCAGCATCCAAAGGGAATCATAGCCGCAGCGATGGCAGTAAAAATATACAGTCCATTATGGTGAGCTACCTGTGTCGCCCGCAGCAGTTCAAAAGAGGCAAGGGCCAAAATAAAGGCCAGCATCACGACCAAATAGATTGGCGGCAGGAAGAATAGCACGCTTAGAAAAAGGGGGGCCAGTACCACCCCGACACAAATACGTTTCAGCAAATCACACACCTCCAAACCGACGATCTCTATTCTGATACGCCGCAATAGCCTTGTGGAGCTCAACCTTAGAAAAGTCAGGCCAGAGTACATCAGTGAAGTAAAACTCCGAATAGGCAGACTGCCACAGGAGAAAATTGGACAGCCTCAGCTCCCCACTGGGGCGGATGACCAGATCCGGGTCCGGGACTCCTCTGGAAAAAAGGTATCGTCCAAACTGCTCTTGTGTCAGATGGTTCGGGTCCGCCTTTCCCTCCAGGCAATCTTTGGCATAGTCCATGGCCCCCCTAAGCAGCTCGTCTCGCCCCCCGTAATTCAGGCAGATATTGACCTGGCAGCCCTCGTAGTGGCGGGATATCTCTCTTGTCCGCTCACACAGCTGTCGAAGCTCAGGGGTCAGAGGGGAAAGATCTCCAAAAAATTCCATTTTTACTCTATCCCGCTCCATCTGCCCGATGGCCTCCAAAAGATATTTCTTCAACAGGCCCATGATGGCAGATACCTCATCCGGAGGCCGCTTCCAATTCTCCGTAGAAAAGGCATAAACTGTAAGGTATTCCAGTCCAATCTCCTTGCAGTAGGTGGCTATGGTACGGAAATTCTCTGCGCCGGCGGCGTGGCCGGCTGTACGCGGCATTCCTCGTTTTTTTGCCCAGCGACCATTTCCGTCCATGATAATCGCGATATGCCGGGGCAACCGCTTCAGGTCCACCGCTGGCGCTCTATCCGCTTTTGATCTGAAAAAATCCATAAATTGATATCCTATCCGCACAAATGCAGAATGCAGAAGAAAAAATCATTCCGCATTCTGCATTGTGCATTTTCAGTTCATTAGACTGCCATCAGCTCGGCTTCTTTTTTGGCTGTCAGGTCATCGATATCCTTGCATCGCTTATCTGTCAGGTCCTGCAGCTCCTTCTCCATGGATTTCTGGTCGTCCTCGGTGAGCTCGCCGTTCTTCTTCATCTTTTTGAAATCTTCCATGGCGTCCCGGCGAATATTACGGACGGCCACCTTGCCCTCCTCGCCGTACTTGCGGACCTGTTTACCCAGTTCTTTACGGCGCTCCTCCGTGAGCTGGGGAAAAGCCAATCGAATCACACGCCCGTCATTCTGGGGGTTAATGCCCAGGTCAGAGGTCTGAATTGCCTTTTCAATCGCCCTAAGCAGGGTGGCATCCCAAGGCTGAATCACCAGGGTCCGGGGATCGGGAGAGGACACGGCAGCCACCTGATTCAGCGGCGTGGGCGTTCCATAGTACTCTACCATGATCCGATCCAGCACGCCGGCATTGGCGCGGCCCGCCCGGACAGAGGCAAAATTGGACTTGACTACCTCGATGGTTTTGAGCATCTTATCATCGTATACCTTATTCTCTGGACTCATGGTCTTAACTTCCTTTCCTTGTTCCATTTCTCTGTTCAGGGCTCATCCGCCCACAATAGTACCAATCTTCTCCCCCATAACTACTCGGAGGATATTCTCCGGGTCCTTGAGTGCAAAGAGCAAAACAGGGATCTTATTGTCCATAGACAGAGATGTAGCAGTGGAGTCCATCACCTTCAGATGCTGGGCTAGCACATCGTCATAGGTGATGGCGTCATACTTGACCGCACTGGGGTCCACCTTGGGGTCTGCGGAATAGACGCCGTCGATATTCTTGGCCAGCAGGATGACATCGGCGTCGATCTCCGCGGCACGAAGGACCGCCGCAGTATCGGTAGAAAAGAAGGGATTTCCAGTGCCGCAGCCGAAGATGACCACTCTGCCCTTCTCCAAATGGCGGATGGCACGGGATCGGATATAGGGCTCTGCCACGGACCGCATCTCGATTGCCGTTTGGACCCGGACTGGCACCCCCTTTTGCTCCAGCACATCTGCGACCGCCAAGGCGTTGATGGTCGTAGCCAGCATACCCATATGATCAGCGCGGACTCGCTCCATCTGATCGCCGCCGTCTTTTACTCCGCGCCAGAAGTTTCCGCCGCCGACGACCACGCCTACCTGGACACCAAGCTCCACACACTTCTTCACTACATCACAGACACTGCCGATCACATGAAAATCCAGTCCGCGGGAAGCTTCGCCAGCCAGGGCCTCACCGCTGATTTTCAGCAGGACTCTTTTATATTTGGGCTGCTCCATAGGAACCACTCCTCGTGTTTCATTTTTTCTATTTTAATATAATTCTTTCCATTTGCATAGAGGGAAAGACAAAGTTTTTGAAAATATCTTTTTGTTCATGGCGGCCCCTAATCACGCTTGCAGCCCGGTCTCCTGCTCTGCTATAAAAATTCCTTGCCTTTTTCTTTGTCTCGCCCCATAATAAAGCTTGAGGTGACACCATGGAAAGTCTGTTTTGCTGTCCTCTCTGCTTAAGAAACTTGGAGCGGAGCGAGGGACGATACCACTGCTCTTCCGGACACAGCTTCGATGTGGCGTCGGCCGGCTATACTCATCTCTTGCCCGCCAACCGCAAGCACTCCAAGAATCCCGGTGACGACAAAGAGATGGTGGCCGCTCGTGCGGCCTTTTTGGAGCGCGGGCACTATGCCCCGCTGCTGTCTGCCCTGTGCGCCGCCGTGCTAGACCAGGTGACCGCCTCCTCCCCTGTCCTGCTGGACAGCGGCTGCGGCGAGGGCTATTATACCGCCGGACTGCACAATGCCCTTACTCACTCCGGGCGGCAGCCCAGAACAGCCGGCATCGATATCTCCAAATTCGCCCTGCGCCGTGCGGCCAAGCGGATTCCCCAGGGGGAGTTCGCCGTAGCTTCAGTCTACCGGCTTCCCCTTGCCGCCCGGAGCGTAGACCTAGTAACAAATATCTTCTCCCCGTTGGCGGCGGAGGAGTTTGCTCGGGTGCTTCGGCCTGGTGGACTATTCTGCTACGTGGTCCCCTCAGCCCGTCATCTTTGGGAAATGAAAGAGATCCTATACCCCGTCCCCTATGAAAATCCTGTAAAGCGGGAAGACTATCCAGGCTTTGATTGGGTTGGGGCGGAACAGGTTCGCTATGGTCTCCACTTGGATCGCCCTGAGGATATTATGGCACTGTTCCGCATGACCCCCTATGCCTGGAAAACACCCCGTGAGGGCATAAAACGGTTGAGCTCACTAAGCCAGATTGACACACAGATTGGATTTGACATCCACCTGTATCGCAGAGAGTAAAGGAGCGTTATATGTATCATCCTGTCCTATGGGCGGCCTTTGGCACCGGAATTACCTGTCTGTCCACGGTTCTTGGCTCCGCCACTGTTCTATTTGTCCGGGGTAAGACTACCCCCACCCTTCAGCGGATGTTTTTGGGCTTCGCGGCCGGGGTAATGGTGGCCGCCTCAGTATTCAGCCTGCTCCTGCCCGCTATCGAGGAGGCGGAGGCCGCTGGCGGGGTTGGGTGGCTCCCAGCAGCAGGAGGCTTTATTCTGGGGGTGCTGTTCCTGTGGGGACTAGACTCCCTTCTACCCCACCTACATCCGGAGTCAGACGCTCCAGAGGGTCTCCCTTCCTCCTGGCGGCGGACCACCCTGATGGTGCTGGCTGTCACCCTCCACAACATCCCAGAGGGAATGGCGGTAGGCCTTTCCTTCGCCCTGGCCGCCCAGAGTGACGGCGGAAGCCTGTCTGCCGCCATGGCGTTGGCGGTGGGCATTGGCCTTCAGAATTTTCCGGAGGGCGCCGCTATCTCCCTCCCCCTTCGTCAGGAGGGGATCAGCACCGGCCGAGCCTTTCTGTATGGCGCTCTTTCCGGAGTGGTAGAACCTATTTTCGGCATTTCAGTGGTTTTGGCCGCGGGAACCATCACCCCCTTTATGCCCTGGCTGCTCTCCTTCGCCGCCGGCACCATGATGTATGTAGTCACAGAGGAGCTCATCCCGGAGGCGCATTTGGGAGAGCACTCCAATACCGGCACGATGAGCGTGATGTTTGGCTTTGTCGTAATGATGATCTTAGACATCGCACTGGGATAGAAAAGCTTATAATTCTTATATGTCAACGCCCGTCCATCTACTTTCGTCAGATGGGCGGGCGTCTCTGTTTCCTGGGGTAGATTGAACACTGTTACGTCGGCCCATTAGGGAACGTTTCAGAGGGGGCTCCCACTTCTGCCTTGTTCAGCTCAACTTCTCCAGCCCCAGCTTCAGCCGGCGAATCGTTTCCTCCCGACCGAGGATCTGGCAGATCTCTACCGCTCCTCCAGGTGTCACCGCCTTGCCGGCGGCGGCGATGCGAATGGGCCACATCAAGGTGGCGTTCTTGACCTGCAGCCCCTCCGCCAGACCGACCAGGCTGTCGTGGATCATCTCCTGGTTCCATACAGGGATAGCCTCAAGCATGGGGATAGCCGCGTGGAGCATATTCCGGCAGACACCGGGATCGGTTTTTGATTTCTTGTTGGTAAACAGCGCCACATCATACTCTGGCAGAGCATCAAAGAAGTCCACCTTTTCGGGAATGTCTATCAGTTTCTCGCATCTGGCCTGAAGCAGGGCCGCCACGGCTTCTGCCGAGATATCCGGGTTCTTCACCCCCTGGCGGATATAGGGCTCCGCCGCCCGAGCAAATGCTTCGGGGGACATGGCCCTGATATACAGGGCGTTGAAATGGGTCAGCTTCTCTATATCGAAGATGGCCGGGGACTTGGACATCCCCCCAAGATCAAAGGCCCGTGCCAGCTCTTCCAGGGAGAATACTTCCTGCTCGGCCAGTTCTCCTCTGGGCGACCAGCCTAACAGGGCCACATAGTTCAAAATGGCCCCGGTCAGGAACCCCTGGGCCTTCAGATCCTCATAGGAGGGGTCTCCGTGGCGCTTAGACATCTTGTTCTGGGCGTCCCGCATGACAGGTGAGCAGTGGACATAGGTGGGAATGTCCCAGCCAAAGCCCCGGTACAACAGGTCATATTTTGGGGCGGAGGACAGGTACTCGCTCCCACGGACCACATGAGTAATGCCCATTAGGTGGTCGTCGATGACATTGGCGAAGTTGTAGGTGGGCATCCCATCCCTCTTGATGAGCACCTGGTCGTCCAGCGTGTCGTTCTCTACGGTGATATCGCCAAAGATGGCATCGTGGAAGGTGGTGCTCCCACCATGAGGGATCTTCTGCCGGATGACATAGGGCTGCCCGGCGGCCACACGGGCCTCCGCCTCCTCTTTGCTCAAGGAGCGGCAGGGGTCATCGGACCGGTCAAAATCACCGGAGTCCTCCTCCGACTCGCACTTCTCGCAGAAGCAGTAGTAAGCGTGCCCCCGCTCCACCAGTAGCCTTGCATATTTTCCGTAGGTATCCCTTCGCTCTGACTGGATATAGGGAGCCACAGGGCCACCCACATCCGGGCCCTCGTCATGATCCAGCCCGCACTCGGCCAGAGTCTTATAAATGACCTCGGTGGCTCCATCCACCAGGCGGCCCTGATCGGTGTCCTCAATACGCAGGATGAAGGTTCCGCCGGCGTTCCGGGCGATCAGCCAGGTATAAAGGGCTGTTCGCAGATTACCCACGTGCATATATCCTGTGGGAGAGGGGGCAAATCGGGTGCGTACCTTCCCTTTGGGGATTTTAGCCTCCATCTCCTCAAAATAGTTTCTATCCAGTTCCATATCTTGTTTCCCTCCGTCGCAGCGGTCATACCGCTTTCTCGCCAAGTGGTCTGCCGTTATTATATTGGATTTTTTTGCTCTTGGCAAGTGGTCAAGGACTCTGGCGCACCAGATACTCCCGTTTTTCATAGAATGGAGAAAAAACGGAGGTATCTCTATGCCCATTATCTATCTCTCCCCCTCCACCCAGGAGTGGAATTACTTTGTCACTGGCGGCACGGAAGAGCAGTACATGAACCAACTGGCTGACCTGATGGTACCCTATCTGGATGCCTCAGGTATCCGGTATGTCCGCAATACCCCTGATATGACCGCCGCCTCGTCCATTGCCGCCTCTAATGCCGGAAATTTTGACCTGCACCTGGCTCTTCACTCCAATGCCGCGCCGGAAGGACAGTATGGCACTGCACGGGGCTCCCTGATCTTCTACTATCCCGGCAGTGTCCAGGGAGAAAAGGCGGCACAAATCGTGGCTGATGGTTTGAAAGCGATCTATCCGGTCCCTAATCTGGTGCAGACAGTTCCCACCACCTCCATTGGTGAGGTGCGCCGGGTCCGAGCTCCCTCTGTTTTCATTGAGCTGGCATTCCATGACAACCTGGAGGACGCAAACTGGATCATCGACAACCTGGGCGCCATCGCCCGCAATATTGTTCTCTCCCTCACTGAATATTTCCAGATTCCCTTTTTTGAATCAGAAAACCGCCATCCCGGCGTAGTAGATGTCACTTATGGTTACTTGAATATCCGCTCCCGTCCCACTACCCAGGCCCCTGTGATCGCCCAAGCGCCGGACGGAGCTCCCATCACCATCATCAATCAGTGGGATGGCTGGTATTTGGTCAACTATCAGGGCTCTATCGGTTACGCTAAGGACGATTTTGTAACACTGAATTAGCTTTTTCCTAAGAAAGGAGGCTTTCCTATGGATATCCATGTAGTCAAGTCCGGAGATACTCTCTATTCCATCGCCCTCCAGCATGGCGTGCCCATGTCACAGCTAATCCTTGATAATCAGCTGCCGGAGCCGGACCGCCTGGTCGTAGGGCAGGCCATCGTAATCCAATACCCGGAACAGACCTACACGGTCCAGGCGGGCGATACTCTTTTTTCCATCGCTGCCGCGCACCAGACTACTGTGCGCCAGTTGCTGCGCGATAACCCGGCGCTGGGCGGCGGGGACCGGATCTTCCCCGGTCAGGTCTTGATTCTCTCCTACCGTCAGACGAGGGAGGGCACCTTATCTGTCAACGGATACGCCTATCCCCATATCGACCGCGGACTACTCCAGCGCACGCTCCCCTTCCTCTCCGATCTGACGCCCTTTACCTATCGATTTACAAACCAAGGGGCGCTCATCCAGCTGGACGACCAGTATATGATCGATGCCGCCCAGTATATGGGAGTACGGCCTGTCTTTCATCTCTCCAACCTGGATGACACTGAGGGAGCTTTTTCCCAGGATCTGGCACACATTGCCCTCACAGACCAGCAGGTCCAGACCAGACTGATTCATGAAGTGCTGGGAACTTTGCACAGCCTCGGCTATCAGGGACTTGATGTGGACTTTGAAAATGTGGCCGCCCAAGACGCTCAGGCTTATGCCCAGTTCATCAGCCGCCTCCGTGAAGCCCTATCTCCGCACAACATCCCTGTCCTAGTGGCCCTCACAGCCAAGACCTCACGGGATCAGCCCGGTTCTCTCTACGAGGGCCATGATTACCGCCTGCTGGCCCAGGCGGCGGACTATGTTCTGCTGATGACCTATGAGTGGGGCTACTCTTATGGACCTCCTATAGCCATAGCGCCTATCCGAAACGTACGTCAGGTGATAGAATACGCGCTAACGGAGATGAAAGCAGAACAGATCTTTTTAGGTATCCCCAACTACGGCTACGATTGGCTGCTCCCCTATCAGCAGGGGCGGCGCGCGCCCTCCATTTCTAACCAGGAGGCAGTCCAACTGGCGATCCGCCATTACGCCGCCATCCGCTATGATCAGGAGGCTCAGTCCCCCTGGTTCCGGTATGTGGATGGAAGTGGGCAGGAACACGAGGTCTGGTTCGAGGATGCCAGGAGCATCAAGGCCAAGCTCGCTCTGGCTCAGGAATACGATCTCTATGGAGTGGGGTATTGGAACCTGATGCGGCCCTTCCCGCAGAACTGGGTAGTCCTCAATTCCCTGTACCACATCCGGGAAGAGCTTTCATCGGGGACTGGATTTTTTTCCTCCTCTGCTGTATAATAGGCATTGATTTATACAAAGGAGGACGTTTTCATGTCTGTCACGATTGGAATGAAAGGCAGTGCAGAGGCCCTTGTCTGTGAAAGCAACACAGCTCAGGCGGCCGGCTCCGGCACGCTGCCTGTCTTCGCCACCCCGTGGATGTGTGCTTTGATGGAACAGGCATCTTGGACCGCCGTGGCCCCCGGACTAGAGGAGGGGGAGAGTACCGTAGGAACTAAGCTGGACGTCTCCCATGACTCCGCCACGCCCTTAGGTCTGAAGGTGTGGGCTGAAAGCGAGGTCACTGAAGTGGACGGCAAGCGCATCCTTTTTCAGGTAACCGCCTACGATGAGAGAGGGCCCATTGGGAAGGGCACCCATGAGCGGTTCATTATCACGGACCGGCGTTTTCTGGATAAGGCCGCCCGGAAGCTGGAGGGCTGAGTCCATGTCTATCGAGAAGGTCAAAGCCTACTTCCGTCCACTGGGCCGGGAACAGGATATCCTGGAGTTCCCGGTATCCAGCGCGACAGTGGAACTGGCCGCACAGGCGGTCGGTGTTATCCCTGCCCGGATCGCCAAGACGCTCTCTTTCCTGGTGGACGGGGCGTGTATTCTGGTGGTCACCGCTGGAGACGCAAAAATCGACAACAGCAAATTCAAGGCTTTCTTCCATACCAAGGCCAAAATGCTGACTCCGGAGCAGGTGTCCCAGCTCACCGGACACACGGTCGGCGGCGTCTGCCCCTTCGCCAACCCTCCGGGGGTGAAAACTTATCTGGATATTTCTCTCCGCCGGTTTCAGAGCATCTTCCCTGCCGCCGGCAGCTCCAACTCCGCCATTGAGCTGACCTGCCCGGAGTTGGAGGAATATTCCGGCAGTCTGGAGTGGATCGATATCTGCAAGGGCTGGCAAGAGGAATCCTAAACCATTTCACTTCCCCACAGTATGAAAAAACAGCGGACCCGACGTTTGTCGGGTCCGCTGTTTTTATGTAACTGTTCCAAGGCTCAACCAAAGTAGGAGGCGCCGTTGATGTTGACGTCCTCACCAGAAATATAGGAGGCCTCGTCAGAAGCCAGCCACACAATGGTATTAGCCACCTCACGGGCAGTGCCGGCGCGGCCCATAGCCTGCTTGGCGCGGGACTCCTTCTCCGCCTCATCAGAGAGTTCAGCACGGATATCAGTGGCAATCAGACCAGGACACACACAGTTGACGGTGATCATATCCTTGTACCGCTTGCACAGTTCCATGGCTTGGGCACGGGCAAAGGCTATGATGCCAGCCTTCGCAGCGCAGTAGTGAGCGCCGCCGTACACACCGCCGCCGCACTTGGCGGAAACGGAGGAAGTATTGACAATACGGCCATAGCTGTTTTTGACCATGTAGGGCACGACTAGCTTGGAGCACAGGAAGGTACCCACCAGGTTAACGTTCATAATGCGCATAAAGTCATCCTTGGTCATATCAGCGATGGCGACGGGCTGGGTGATACCGGCGTTGTTGCATAGCACATCGATACGGCCGTACTTGGCAAACACAGCCTCAAACATAGCGGTAACAGAGTCAGCATCGGTAACGTTGACGCTGACGGCCATGGAATCACAGCCAAATTCCGTATTCAGGTCGTCGGCGTTCTTCTGGGCACCCTCCAGATTCATATCAGCGACCACGACGTTACAACCCTTCTCGGTCAGAGCGCGGGTGATCTCCCGGCCAATCCCGTGTGGAGAGCCGGAGCCGGTAACAATGGCGACCTTACCTTCAAAATCCATGATGATTTCCTCCTGTTCAGCTTTTTTGATACTCCACAGTCCGAGCCCATGGAGCGGTTACACAGGGAATCTCTCCCCCGGTTCCCTTCAGCTCATGAGTATCATATCATTTAAATTATGAAATTTCAATCATTATATTTTAAAAATATTGAAATATTATTTCATTTATAATGCACAAAGAAATTTGTAGGTTGCCGCCGCCTCTCTGGGGACAATGGACCGATATGAGGCTGTCATCCTTGACTTTACATCGAAAAGCAGTATAATTTCACTATACTGACCATGTCTTGACAGAAATAAGCCGGATAACAGGAGTTTTATTCATGGAAGAATCCTTGCTTTATATCCAGCGCATCAAAGCTATGTATCAATCGCGGACCTTCTCCAAATCTGACCGCCTGATTGCCGACTATATCCTAGCGCATCCGACCTGTGTTGCCTCCACCACGGCTGCCGAGCTGGGAGAGGTCACCGGGACGAGCTCTGCAACGGTGGTCCGTTTCTGCCGGAAGCTGGGGTTTTCCGGTCTTGTTGATTTGAAAATGAGCATGGCCTATCGCTATGCCAACGGTGAAAACATCATCATGGACCTGGACCGAGGGGATAATGTCCATCAGATCAAGCAGAAGGTCATCAGCTTTACCAAAATGGTGGCAGACCATTTGATGGAAAGTCTGGATGATCAGGCCCTGGCCTGCGCGGCCCAGGAGATTCTCAGGGCAGAACAACTGGTTATCGTTGGCGAGGGGGGCTCTGGCACCATTTGTAGAGCTGCTTACGACATCTTTCTAAAGCTGGCGATCCAATGCCGCTATGTATCAGATCCCCTCTTTCAAGCCATGGAGATCGGGTCTATGAAGCAGACAGATGTACTGCTCCTAATCGTCAACTCTGGCCGTACAGCCAACATGGTCCAAAATGCCCAACTGGCCCATGCCTGCGGGATCAAGACCATCGGCATCGTCGGTTCCTCCAATTCTCCCATCTCACAGTATTTGGACATTGAGATCCGGACAAGCCTTTTCCGCAGCGACTACTTCAGCGATCTGGCTGCTGCCAGGACCTGCGAGTTGACCGCCATCTCCATTCTCCATTCTATCATCGCTCTGTCCTGTGACGAGGCGCGGCTGGCAAAAGGACAGCGGATCGCCGCTTTCATGGAGAAAAAAAGACTGCCAAATAGCTGACCCACCGCAGGATGCTACAAATATAATAAGGCGGCCGCCCCTGTGGGGCGGCCGCCTTATTATATTTGAATATTGACACGTTATTGCTCAGAAGTCTACAACAACCTTGACCACAGGTTCCGGTCGCTTATCGGCCCACTCCATGGCATCGTGGAACTCCTCGACAGGGAACCGCTTGGTGATAAAGCCATCTAACTTGATATCACCCTCATTGATTCCGTCAATAACTTCCTTAAAGTCATCAGCGGTGTACATATTGGAACCGCACAGCTTCAGCTCCTTGATCTGGATCAAGTCAAAGGGAGCCTGTACATTGGCCATAATGGCAATTTCAGAAATGATGCCACCGCGCTTCGTAATCTCAGCGGCCTGCTGCACACAGGGCGCATTTCCGAAGGCCAAGAAGGTCATGTCCACGCCATAGCCATCCGTTTCTTCCAAAACACGGTCCAAAACCGGGTCCTTCATCGAATTCAGCACCAAATCGGCGCCCATTTCCTTGGCCTTCTCCAGATTGAAGTCCACCACATCAATGGCGATGATCTTCTTCGGATTGAATCTCTTTGCACTGAGCAGAACACCCAGCCCAATGGTGCCACAACCAATGATGGCGATAACGCTATCCTCATTGACCTTATGCTCTCGGACTGCGTGCATACCAACAGCCAAAGGCTCAATCAGCGCGCCCTGGTCAAAGCTGACGTTCTCCCCCAGGGGGATCACGCATCCCTCAGGAGCTACAATATACTCACCGAAGGAGCCGCTCCAGTAATAAGCGCCCAATATTTTCTTATCCTGGCACAGATTATATTTACCGGCCTTACAGAGCTCACAGTGACCGCAACCGTACTGGGGCTCTGCGGTAACACGGTCGCCAACCTTAAACTTCGTGACGGCGCTGCCAACTTCACAGACCTCACCCGCAAACTCATGTCCGGAAACCAGGGGGGGAACACGCCAAGCGTGTTTTCCATGGTAAGCATGGACCTCGGACCCACAGATACCAGTCACCTTGACCTTAATTTTTACATCAGTAGGGTTGTTGATCTGCGGTTCTTCAGTCTCTTTAAAATAGGCGACTTCCGGCTTTTCGATAAAACCAGCTCTCATGACCACGCTACCCCTCTCTTACCAATTCTCAGCCTGGGCGACAATGTTCTCAACAGTGATGCCGTTGATTGCCAGCAGGCGCTCATAGGGGGCAGACTGGCCGAACTGATCCTGGATGCCGACGCGCTTGACCTGGCCCTTGCCCATCTCGGCCACGACCTCGCAGACAGCGCCGCCCAGGCCGTTGATGATGTTGTGGTCCTCCACTGTGATAATCTTACCGATGTCGTTGACACAAGCCTTGACCGCCTCTACGTCCAGAGGCTTGATGGTGTGCATATCCAGCACTCGGGCGGAGATTCCCTTGCCAGCCAGCACCTCGGCGGCTTCCAGAGCCAGACGGACGGTGTCGCCGTTGGCGATGATGGCCACATCCTTGCCGTCCTTCAGCAGGTTGGCCTTGCCAATCTCAAAGGTGGTGTTCTCGTCATAGATGACGGGGATCGCGTCACGGGTAAAGCGCAGGTAGCAGGGGCCATTCATCTCCGCCGCCGCGGCCACCAGCTTGCGGGCGGACCAGTAGTCAGCCGGCATAATAACCGTCATGTTGGGCAGGGTGCGCAGAACACCCATATCCTCGATACACTGATGGGAAGCGCCGTCATTGGCGGGGGTAACGCCGCCGTGAGAGCAGGCGATCTTCACATTCAGGTTGGGATAGCAGATCTCCTGACGGATCTGCTCGCACATACGCAGGGAGCCGAACACAGCATAGGTAACCACGAAGGGGATCTTGCCGCAGGTAGCCAAGCCGGCTGCCAGACCGGCTCCGTTCTGCTCCGCGATGCCCACGTTCACATGCTGCTCCGGATAGGCCTTAGCAAAAGCGGTGGTTTTGCAAGACTTTCCGATGTCTACGTCTACTACATAGATGTCCTTATTGTTCTTTCCGAGCTCAACCAGCTCGTCCCCCAGGCCATCGCGGGTAGCGATCAACTTTTTATCCATCTCAGATACCCTCCTCAAGCTCACGCATAGCCTGCTGATACTGCTCATCGTTGGGAGCCATACCGTGCCAAGCCAGTTGATTCTCCATGTAAGACACACCCTTGCCCTTTACGGTGTGGGCATTGATGAACTTAGGTCTTCCATCCTTGGCAGCATGGATCTTATCAAAGGTCTCCATGATCTGCTCCATATTGTGGCCATCGATCTCATAGGTGTCATAGCCGAAGGCGTCAAACTTCTTAGTCAGATCCAGCTGAGGCATAATTTCATCTGTGGTGCCATCGATCTGCAGGCCATTGTTGTCGATGATGACCACCAGATTGTCCAGATGATACCGGTAGGCAGCCATCACTGCCTCCCAAATCTGGCCCTCATCAGCCTCGCCGTCGCCTACGACAGCGTAGACCATGTAGTCTTTATGATCGCGCTTCCCAGCCAGAGCCATACCCACGGCGCAGGACAACCCCTGTCCAAGAGAGCCGGTAGAGATGTCGATGCCAGGACACTTGTTCATAGAGGGATGGCCCTGGAGCTTGGAACCCTCCTTCCGCAAGGTGTGCAGGTCTTTCTCTGGGAAGAAACCCAGCAGACCCAGCGCGGAATACTGGATGGGGCATACATGGCCCTTTGACAGCACAAAGCGGTCACGGTCTGCCCACCTTGGATTCTTGGGGTCCACATTCATTTCACGGAAGTAGAGACAGGCCACGATATCAGCAATGGACAGAGACCCTCCTGGATGACCAGACTGTGCCTCGTAGATCATGGTCACAGCAGTTTTCCGGAGCTGCTTGGCGTACTCTTTTAGCTCCTTTGCACTAATGTTTTTCATGACTTCACCTCATAAAATTATTTCATTTGAGCAGAACACCCAATGTCCTAACATGGGATGTTTTTGGGGAAAAAAATTTGTTTCTTCCCTGCCTCTCTCCCCTGCCGGCACACCCAATCGTGTACCGGCAGAGAAGCTTGGCAGATCAGAACAACGGTTTAACCCAACAAGTTGGGAAGCGTCATAGGAATGAAGGGCAGGTAAGTCGTCAGCAACAAGGCTATGATGGATGCCACCACAAAGGGCAACACCGACTTTGACATTCTCTTCAAGCTGATATCAGCGATACCGCAACCCACATACAAATTGACGCCCACAGGAGGAGTAACCAGGCCAATCGCCAGGTTCATGACCATGATACAGCCCAGGTGTACGCCGTCGATACCCAGAGCCTCAGCAACAGGGTACAGGATGGGGACGATAATATACATGGCGGAGTTTGCGTCGATGAAGCAGCCGGCAATCAGCAGGATGATGTTGACGATCAACAGGAAGATGTACTTATTGCCCGCGGAAACCTGGATCAGCAGGTTGCTCGCATCAGCAGCCACACCAGTCACGGTCAGCACCCAAGCGAAGAGGCTGGCTGTACCGACGATAAACATGACCACGGCGGTCTGAGATACAGAATCACGCAAGATGGGCATGATGTCCTTCAAGGAAAGAGTACGGTAGATAAATAGACCGACAATCAGGCCATACAGAGCGGAAACAGCAGCAGCCTCAGTAGGGGTGAAGATACCACCATAGATACCGCCCAAGATGATGACAGGCATCAACAGACCCCAGAAAGCCTCCTTAAAGGCTGCCCAGCGTTCTTTCCCACTGGCCTTCGGCAACAGGACCAACTCACGGCCCCGGCTGACAAACTGCATGGCGAACACAAGGAAAATACCCATCAGGATACCGGGGACGATACCGGAGGCGAACAGAGAGCCCACAGACTTGCCGGTAACGGAGCCGTAGATAACGAAGGTGATAGACGGCGGGATGATGATGCCGATGGCACCGGCGGTAGACATCAAGGCGGCAGAATCGCCCTTATCATAGCCAGCCTTCACCATAGCGGGAATCAGGATCATGCCCAGAGCAGCCACTGTGGCGGGGCCGGAGCCGGAGATGGCAGCAAAGAAGCAAGCCACGATGACGCAGACCAGAGCCATACCGCTCTTTCGATGGCCCACCAGGGTCCGGCAAAAATCGATCAGCCGGGCGGAGATCCCGCTCTTTTCCATGACGTTGCCGCCCAAGATAAAGAAGGGAATGGCCAGCAGTACAAACTTACCCGTAGAAGAGTAGAGGTTGCTGGGGATCATAGAGAAGGGCAGATTCTCAGCAATCAGAGCGGCCACGCTGGAGATTCCCAGTGAAAGTCCAATCGGCACATTGAGGAGCAGAAGGACAAAGAAGGAGCCGAACAGAATCAGTGAAACCATAGCTTACTTCTCCTCCTTCTTCACCAAATGGGTAATGAACAGCTGAATATAACGGATGACCAGCACGCCACCACTGATGGGTACAAACATGCCAAACATCCACTCAGGCCACTGCATACCAGCGGTAAGCTGACCCAAAACGTACTCCTGCTTGGCCATGAAGAAACCAAACCAGAGAATGAGGACACCAAAGATAATCCCCATCAAGTCGCCCAGCAGAGTGCAAAACTTCTGCCCTTTCGCTGGGAAAAAATCGGTCAGAACAGTCAAGCCAAGGTGTGCGCCACGCTTGGCGGCCACAGCGGCGCCGGTCAGGCTTAGGATGATAAGACCCAGACAGGTCAGCTCCTCAACAAAGGGCATAGAAGCCTTCAGCACATACCGGGCAACTACGTTGACACAGGTCAACAGCATCATGACGAGCAGGATGATCGCACAGATGTTGTCTTCCAACAGTGAGAAAAACTTTTTCATTTGTGGTCCCTGCCTCCTTAATTACTTAGAAAACTCTGGAATCACTCGATGCCAAAGGCAGCGCAAGCATCCGCACCGTAGATCTCCTTGTACTCGTCAATGACAGGCTGAACAACAGCGGTAAACTCAGCCACATCTTCGTCGGTGAACTCGTAGATCTCACAGCCGTTCTCCTCGGCAAACTTAGTCTTCAGGTCCGCCTCCTCGGCGATGAGGGTCTGGTTCATTTCCTTGCAGGCCTCCTCCACACACTCGCGGATCAAAGCCTGGGTATCAGCGTTCAGCTTGTTGAAATTGTTGGAATTGGCCATCCAAGTAAACGCCTCGTACACATGGTTGGAAATGGAGATGTACTTCTGGACCTCCTGGACGTTGCCGGAGTTGATGGTACCAAGGCTATTATCATGGCCGTCGATGGTGCCCTGCTGCAGAGCAGTAAAGACCTCACTCCAGCTCATGGCCTGGGGGCTAGCGCCAAAGGCGGTATAAAAAGCGGAGAAGAAGTCACCGCCGGGCACACGGATCTTCAGTCCCTTCAGGTCATCAGGATCCTGGATGGGATGCTTGCTATTGGTCATAGCTTTAAAGCCGTTGTGGACAGCGCCCAGATAAGTGATGCCTTTCTCAGCCAGAACAGAGCTCAGGAACTCACCGCCCTCGCCAAAGAAAGCGTCCTCCGCCTCCTGATAGTCGGCAAAAATCCAGGGCAGAGTGCTTACCATCATTCGGTTATCCAGGTTGGCGATGATGGAGGTGGAATGGATGTCGATATCCACAGTACCGTCGGCCAGCAGTTCCAGGCCCTTGCTCATATTGCCGCTGGCCAGCTGGTCATTGGGGAATACATCAACAGTGACCAGTCCGCCGGACTTCTCCTCAATCTTCTCGGCAAACAGCTTGGCAGTACGGGTGTCGTTGCCCAGGTCCGTACCGTTACAGCTCAAACGCAGGGTCACTTTATCATACTGAGGTCCAGAAGCGGTACCCCCATTGCTGCCAGTGCTATTTGTGTTTGTGTCATTGCCACTGCCGCATCCAGCCAGCAGGGACAGCGCCATGGCAGAAGCCATAGCCAAAGCTAAAATTTTCTTCTTCATGTGTTTCCCTCCAAAAAATGTGTTTCCCTTTCCTCATTCTTCCATCCGCTGAAGCGACCGCTTTTAGTAGATTTGACAGCAAACTTCCGAACATAGGATGTTACGACCATCATAATAGACTATCTTTCAGGGAAAGTCAATGTCCTTTTTTTCAACTCGGGCAACTTCGTTGAACTAACTAATTTTTAAATCTAAAGCTGTATAATTTCACCAAAGCAGGCTTTCTGAGTTAATTTCTGGACATTTTCGCTTTTTATTTCAATCTTTTCGGAATGTCAGACAAAAAAAGAGGTCCAGGCCAAAAGCCGGACCTCTTTCCTTTGGTACGAATCGAAACACTGTACCCTATTGATCCTTATAAACTCCACGCCAATAGAAGTAGCTGTCATTGATTGCCTGATACAATTCTTCCATATTTGTACCAGCCAACTTATCCAGCAGATTTTTGTGCGTATCGATCAGGTACTGCCTGTCCCCTTTCTGAATGACTGTTTCAATAGTCTTTAGTCGAGATGCCTTGGTCAGCTCCACGATATTACTATGTACAATCATGATGGCAGCGTTCTCGGTGGACCGGGCCAGCTCATCATGAAACTCGATATCGGCGTCGGCAATCTTCTGAAAATCCGGGGGATCCTCCATCAAATAGCCTCTTAGTTTCTCATACTTCTGGTAAAGCACCTTCCATTGTTCCTCTGAAATGCGCTTTTCCAGCAGCATCTGCATAATACCGTTCTCCACCACTTCACGCAGACCAATCAACTCATTAAAAGAGCTCCCACTGCGCAGAATGATGCTGTATACCATTGGATTGAGTACCTTGGGAGAAAACCCGTCACATACATAGGTCCCTTCGGCCCGTCGAATCGTCAATACGCCATAGGCGACTAAAATACGAACCGCTTCACGCACTGTATTTCGCCCGACGCCAAATTTCCGGACCAGTTCCGACTCCACTGGGATCTGGTCGCCAGGTTTTAACTCTCCACTGATAATCGCTTCGGTCAGTCTGGACACCACAATATCCACCATCGATTTACTTGCAATCGGCGCAAGATAGTTTTTGTCCAGCTCCTTCATATAATCACCCGCGTCTGCTTTAATAATTATATCCTTACGATACCCCATTCTATGATATAATTTCTTTTACATTATACCTTCAAATTTTTTATAATACAAGAGCTAATTCCGAAAGGATTTCGCTCAATCTATTTTGTGCTAAAAATTTTCTTTTCTGTTGTTTTAACTTGAAACACCCAGAAGCGGGTCTTTTGTCTCTTTTAGAAAAATCGCGCCTCTCCGGCAGATCTGCCGGGGAGGCGCGGGCTATATCCTTCATTCTCACTACAGGATGATGCAAATCAACCCTCCAGATCCCTCGTTGATGATACGCTGGAGGGTCTCCCTTAACTTGGTCCGGGCATCCTCAGGCATCCGTTTGATCTTGGAATTTAGATCCTCATTGACCAGCTCATGGAGAGACTTTCCAAAAATATTGGCCTCCCAGATCTTGCTGGAATCACCCTCATATTCCTGAAGGAGATAGTTAATCATATCCTCGCTCTGCTTCTCTCCCCCTACGATGGGCGAGACCTCTGTTTCAATATCTGCTCGGATCATATGAATGGAGGGGGCGCTGGCTTTCAGACGTACCCCGTATCGTCCTCCCTGCTTGACGATTTCAGGCTCCTCCAGCACGAGGGAGTCAATAGAGGGCACCACAATTCCGTATCCCGTCTGCTCCACCTGCTCTAAGGCGTCCGATACTTTGTCGTAGGCGCATTTCACCTTGGCCAGTTCTGTCAGCAGGGCCATCAGATCTCCGTCATCCCCTACCTGGAAGCCAGACTGCTGGGACAGTGTAGCGTAGAATAGGCTACGGGGCAAGTCCAGTGTGGCCGCGGACAGCCCTGTGCCCAAATCGATTGAGGTGATCCGCGCTCCACTTACCACTTCGCAGTTCTGGAATGAGGAGACGGCCTGCTCCACGTCCCGTATCCGGCGCAGTTCACTGGTCCCCTCCCGGATGGCGCTGTATAGCTCCGCTTTGATGGGATGCTCCTGGGGCAGGGCATCCACCCAAGGCGGAAGAAACAGGTCCAGCTCCTTAATGGGGAACTCATAGAGGACGCCCTTGAGTAGATCGTTGATCTCCTCTTGGCTCAGTTCCAGGCAGTTGACCGCTACACAGGTAACGTCGTACCGTTGCGCGATATCCGCCCGGATGGCCTGGGCACGGTCAGATTCCGGATAGGCGGAGTTGAGCAGTACAACAAAGGGCTTGCCCAGCTCCTTCAGTTCGGAGATGACCCGTTCCTCAGGCTCTAAATAATCCTCCCGCTGGATGTCGGTGATCGTCCCATCTGTTGTGATTACGATGCCAATCGTGGAGTGCTCTGAAATCACTTTTCGGGTACCGATCTCCGCGGCCTCAGCCATAGGGATCTCATGGTCAAACCAAGGAGTGGTGACCATGCGCTCATTCTCCCCCTCTAGCTGGCCCACGGCCCCACTGACCATATAGCCTACGCAGTCGATCAGCCGGACCTGAAAGGCAGCTCCCCCCTCTACCTGGACAGAGACGGCCTCCTCGGGGACGAACTTTGGCTCGGCGGTCATGATGGTGCGGCCGGAGCCGCTCTGAGGCAACTCATCCCGTGCCCGTTCCCTCCGGTATACATTCTCGATATTGGGAATCACCAGAGTCTCCATGAACCGCTTGATAAAGGTGGATTTTCCTGTACGAACCGGCCCCACGACGCCGATGTAGATATCCCCTTCGGTCCGCAGGGCAATATCCTCGTAGATTTTGCGATCTTCCACTGCAATTCCTCCTTCGGCTCTTTGGTCAGCCGGTAGTTTCCATACAATCTATGAGGATAAGCTGTATAATATAACAGCAGGAAACCTCTTTTCCATAAAAACATAGGGAGGATGGCCGCAGAGCGAATCCATCCTCCCTATTCTCTATGTCCGGAGCACAAGCACTCCTTTCACCGGGTACTGGGAATCAACAGCATGATACCAGTGGGCAGTGTGCCCTCTTCCAACTCATTGGCCTGCAGTATCTCTTGGGTAGTTGTGCCGTAGGCCTTGGCAATATCCCAGATATCCTCTCCGGGGGCAGCCAGCCTCAGCACCACAGAGGGTCTAACGCCGCTGCTGCACCGTGCCTCCCCAAGTCTGGCGCCACGAACCACAGGCACAGAGATGCACTCCGTAGTCAGGCAGTGGAATTCGACGGTAAACCGTACCTCCACGCCGCCGGCGGAGGGGGTGGCAAATACTTCGCCTGAGGTGGAACAGCGGCAGCTGCACCGACTGCCCTCGGAACAGTTCAGGCGGCACTGGACTGGAATAGTCCGGCGGACACACTGGACCATCTCATTTTCATCCAGGTACATGACAGTGATCCAAGCCTCGGCGGTCAGGACTAACTCTTTCCCCTCCCTGCTCTGGCTCACCTGGCCCAGAGCCAGGCGGCTGTCTACCACGCTTCGTACCATCTCACCTGTCTCCAGCAGCTCCCGGACGGCCTGGGGACGGATCGACTGCTCCCCCAGCTGGAACAGCTGCTGATTGTCCCGGTCCGCCTCCAACTGCCAGCTGGTGCTGTATAGGTCTTGGAGCAAGGTTACCGGACGGTGGCAGCGCACCTCAGCTTGGGCCAGCAACTCCAGCGTCACCTCCAAGCTGCGGCTGTCCTCACTGCTGGGACCGCACCGGAAGTCTGTAATCTCCACCAGGACCTGGCAATCTCCCTCTTCTCCAGCACCTGTTACCTCCAAAATCTGAGAGAAAGGCATGGACTCGTGGTTAGTGGTCAATCCGCCGCCCGCCTCCAGAAGGAGCAGCTCCAGCTCAACCACCCCTTTCAGAATCAGTTTGGTTCCTATGAGCTTGTTTTCTGAGCATACAGCACTGGCCCGGCTGGCCAGAAGTTGAGGGATCTCTCCTTGGTTTCCCTGAAGTCTGATCTGTTCAGTAAATGTAAAGGGTTTTTCCTGGACAGATGAAATCTGATAATTTTCTCCCTGATACTGGCGCTGGCACAGTGTATGGTCTTCAGTATCAGACGCGCCGCTACAGATAGGGATTTCTGTTGGCTGGAGTGCTGTCACATCTACCGCTAGATCCACCCGGAGCAGCACCTTCCTGGGGTTTAGTGCTCTCGCTTCAGCGCAGCGCAGGCGAGGACTGGCCTCTACATATCCCTGGTCCGTGAGCCCTGGGGCCTCGGCCTGACAGGTAAATGGAAGTCCCACCTCCATACGGCGCAGCCCGGCAGAACCCTCAGGCTGGTACAGAATGACAGCCCGGACCATGCCGGTTACTACCGCCATACCCTCTTTGGCTGCCTTAGAGCTGAGTGTAGCCTGACCGCACACATCCACGATCCGCAGAATATCCGGACAGGCGTCCGGAACAATGGACTCCAGCGTTTCCTCCTGGCAGAGCGTCACCTCAGTCAGTGTTTCATAACATACGATCGTATCCCGTTCAAATTCCAGTTCCATGGTCATTGTCCTCTCCTTATCATGGTGTCAGGCCGGCGGAACGCGGCCCCGGCTTTGTGACACCATATGAGAGAACGGCAGAATGTATGACTGCTTTTTCCCCTCTCAGGACTTATCGCACCCCGAAGATCCTGCGCAGCAGTCCCCGCAGGCATTTGGGGGAACGCACCACTACGATACCCATGAACACGCCTCCCCTCCCCTAAATTGACCGTCTCCGGCTGTTACCATTATATGGCGGAAGGGCTGGTCCGTGTCACTGATCCTCCTCTTTTCTCTCCATCTCCTCCACTTTGGGATTTAGAAATAGGAAAGGAGCGGATGACGAAATCGTCATCCGCTCCTTTCCTATCCGCGCTCCCAATCTGGAATCGCTTTGGCCTGTTCATACAGGCGTACATAGCTCTGATGCCGAGTTGGTTCAATCTCTCCCTCTTTCAGAGCCGCCAAAACGGCGCAGCCCTTCTCCTTCACATGAGCGCAGTCTTGAAACCGGCATCGTCCCAGGTAGGGCGCAAAGTCTGGAAAGGCATACTGCAACTCCTCTTTGCGGGCCAGCTCCATGCGGTCCACATCGAAGGAAGAGAACCCCGGCGTATCCGCTGCCAAGGCGCTACACGACAGGCGGTACAGCTCTACATGGCGGGTGGTATGCCGGCCCCGGCCCAGCTTTTGGCTCACATCCCCGGTGGAAAGGGCAATTCCAGAGTCCAGCGCGTTCAATACGCTTGATTTCCCTACCCCCGAATTTCCTGTAAAGGCAGATACCTTTCCGGTGATTAGACTGCGAAGCTCCTCCAGTCCCTCCCCGGTTTCCGCGCTGATGCGAAGGGTTGGAAAGCCAGCCCTTTGATAGATTCCAGCCAGTTTCTGGCCATCTGCAAGGTCGCATTTATTGATACAGATGATACACTGGCAGTTCCTGCTCTGGGCGATGGCGGCCACCCGGTCGATAAGAAAAGGGTCCGTAACCGGTACAGCTTCCGAAGCGATGATAACCAGTTGGTCGATGTTGGCTACCGCAGGACGGAAAAACTCATTTCTCCTAGGCAGGATCTCATCCAGCGTGCCCGGGCTGCCATCTAAGGATGGGGTAAACCGTACCCGGTCCCCCACCAGAGGCGTCATCTTAATATGGCGAAGCCTGCCCCGTCCCCGACAGGTATAGACGCTCGCTCCGTCATCCACATAATAGAAGCCGCTGAGGGCCTTCATGATCGTACCTTCCGCCATCATCCTTCAAAACTTTCTGTCCAGCTGTTCTGTAGGACGCCATCTACATAGAGGGACATATTCTTGCTTTCTCCCGCTTTGGCCGTCACCGATACTTCAACCAGCATTTCCATTGTGGTGTCTATATCGTCGGAAAAAACGACCTCTCCGTCCGCCAGGATCTGAATAAACGCTACTCCACCAGTTTCCGGCAGAGGGACGCTCAACGTCTTGGTGACATCCTTAGCCTGGGTGCTGGGGTCCGGTCCCTGGCTGACCTGAAGACTGACAACGCTTCCAGCCTCGACCTCTTTATACGCCTCAGGATACTGCCACACTACCTGCCCCGCCTGAGCGGTATCGCTGTACACAGGGGTGACAGTCCCCACCTTCAGCCCAAGGGCGGTAATATCTTCTTCCGCCTTTTCCTGGGTTAAGCCTACCAGGCTGGGCATGGAAAAGGTCTCCGTAGCTGGCCCCAGGCTGACTACCATATGGACCTCCGTTCCCAGGGGAACCGGATTATTTTCCAGCGGCGTGAATGATATGACATGGTTGTAGGCAATCGTATCGTCATGCTCATAGGTGGGGGTGGCCACCTTCAGCCCCATCTCTGTGACCGCCAGATAGGCTTTGGAATACTCCATATTTTTTAGGTCAAGCATATTCACTGTTTCCGGTCCGCCACTGACAGTCACGGTGATAGGTGTCACCTCATCCTGGACCTTGGAGTCCGCTGCCGGGTCCTGGTGGAGGATTACACCTGCGTCGGTGTCCTCGTCGGTCTTTGTTTCTCCCAGGACCACCGTAAAATGCTCACCCAGTATGGACGGGTCCGTCATCACTTCCTCATAACTCTTACCAATCAAATTTGGTACATCATAGCTGATCTGCGGTGTAAACAGGCCGGACAGGAAGGTGTTGTAGAGGAAATAGACAACCACGCCGATAAAAGCCAGTATAGCTACCACAGCCCCCACCACCGGCCAAGGGAAGCCTCCCTGCGGCCCATCCTCGTCCTCCTCCTGGCGGCGAGGGTGGTGGTCCTCTCTGTGGCCGCCGGAATGGCGCCGCTCTGGTCTTGCCTCCCGGCTCCGATGTGAGGCCGATACCGCATGGATCTGAGTCTTGTCTCTGTCTTCCTCTTCAGGGGATGCGACGGAAAATTCGTTGAGATTATACTCAAAATTAATGGTAGGATTCTTCCGAAACTCCTCCAGATCCGCCAGCATTTCATCCGCGTTGAGGTATCGGTTGTCCGGATTGGGGGCCATCGCTTTCATAGTGATGGCCTCCAGTGCCTCAGGGATTGATGGATCGATCTCTCTGGGAGACAGAGGGATCGAGTTGATATGCTGAATGGCCACCGAAACCGGGGTATCCCCTTCAAATGGAAGCCGTCCGGTGATCATTTCATAGAGCACCACACCGGCGGAGTACAGATCGGAGCGTGCGTCAATAAAGCTACCCCTGGCCTGCTCCGGAGAGATATAGTGGACAGAGCCCAGCGCCTCCTGGGTCAAAGTGCTGTGGCCCCCGGAGGCCACCCGCGCGATGCCGAAGTCGGCCACCTTTACGCTCCCGTCCCGGAGCACCATCACATTGTGGGGCTTGATGTCCCGATGGATAATGCCCCGGCTGTGGGCGTGGCCCAGCGCCTTGGTAATTTGTGTGATGAAGTGGAGGGCCTCACGCCAGTTCAGCTTGTTCCCCTTCTTCTGCATATATTGCTTCAGGGTAATCCCGTCGATCAGTTCCATGACGATATACTCCAGCTGGGAGGAGCGGCTCACGTCATAGACAGCCACGATATTTGGGTGGGACAGCATGGCTACAGCCTGGGACTCGTCGTGGAAGCGGCGGCGGAACTCGGCGTCCTGGGCCAGATCCTCCCGCAAAATCTTGATAGCCACCAGCCGGTTCAGGCGGTGGCACCGTGCCTTATACACCCTGGCCATGCCGCCGGAGCCGATAAGCTCCAGTATCTCATATCGGTTGTCGAGTAATTTACCTATGTATTGATCCATGGTAACATCCTCCCTATCTTCTTGTTCATAACCGGGGCCGTCAGCAGCGGATCAGGACCGCTGTCACGTTGTCCGGCGCGCCCCGGTGAAGGGCGATGTCCAGCAGACGCTGGGGACAGCTTTCGCTGTCACCACCGTGGATCACCTCGTAGAGCATCTCCTGCTCTGTGACCAGATTGCTCAACCCATCGCTGCACAGCAGGAGAAAATCACCCTGGGCCAGCGGCTGGCGAAAGCAGTCCGCCAACAGCACAGGCTCGGCGCCCAGGGCCCGGGTAATCAAATTTTTATGCGGATGAGTCCTGGCCTGTTCTCTCGTCAGCTCTCCCCGCTCCACCAGGTCCTCGACCAGAGAGTGGTCCCTGGTGATCAGCACGATGCCGTCCCCATTGATATGATAGGCCCGGCTGTCCCCCTCGTTAAGGATGACCGCCTCCCCCGCTCCGGCCAGAGCAGCCACCAGTGTGGTGCCCATCCCAGTGCAATCCTCATCTGTGGCTGCCTTTTGGAATATCTCTTGGTTGGCCTGGGAGGCCGCCCGCTGCATCCGCTCCTGGTCATCGCCACTCTCCCGGAGAAAGCGGTCCATAAACAGGTCCACAGCCATAGCGCTGGCCACATTGCCTGCTCTGGCGCCTCCCATTCCATCACAGACCAGAGCGATCACCCGTCCGTCATCCATTGTCCGGGCAGAAAACGCATCTTGATTTTGTTGCCGAACCACACCCCGATGGGTGATCCCCCATACTTCCATGGAATGTAACCTCACTTCTTAGCGGTACACCACCGGCACCGCTTCGTCAATTTTCCTCTCTCATGGCCTTTCTCCGCAGTTGGCCGCAGGAGGCGTCGATATCTCCCCCCAGCTTGCGCCGGACGGTGACGGTAACCCCCTGGCTCTCCAGCCGCTTCTGGAAAGCCGCCACTCGCCTGCTTGGTTTCAGAGGACTCTCCTCCACGTCGTTGAGAGGAATTAGATTCACATGACCGGGTGTTCCCTTCAGCAGGCTGGCCAGCCGGTCGGCCTGTTGGTCAGAGTCGTTAACTCCGTCGATCATGGCGTACTCATAGGAGATCCGCCGTCCGGTGGTCTGGAAATACCGGCGACAGCAATCCATCAGCCTTTCCACCCCTATGCCCCGATTTACTGGCATGATTTTCGACCGCGTCTCGTCATCGGGCGCGTGGAGGGAAACGGATAGTGTTAATTGTAACCCACGCTGGGCCAATTTGTCAATTTTGTCTACCAAGCCGCAGGTGGACAGAGAGATATGCCGCATCCCAATGTTCAATCCGTCGGGATGGTTGACCAGGGTGAGGAACTTCATCACCGTGTCATAGTTATCCAATGGCTCCCCGATGCCCATCAGAACGATGTTGGAGATTGGCTCACCGCTGTCTATCTGGGTAAACAGGACCTGGTCCACCATCTCCGCCGGAGTCAGATCCCGGACCTTTCCAGCCAGGGTAGAGGCACAAAAGGCACACCCCATGCGGCAGCCCACCTGACAGGAGATACATACCGTATTTCCATGCTTGTACCGCATCAAAACTGTTTCAATACAGTTGCCATCGGCCAGCTCCCAGAGGTATTTGATCGTCCCATCCAGGGCGGAAACCTGCTTCCGGGCCACCTTGGGCTTGGACAGAAAGCACTGCTCCTCCAGCTTTTGACGAAGGGGCTTGGACAGGTCGCTCATCTCCCCAAAGGAGGTGGCCCCCCGGTAGAACCAACGAAAGACCTGCTTTCCCCGAAAGGCGGGCTCTCCCTGCTCTTGGAGCCAAGCGGTCAGCTCCTCCAGTGTCATGGATTTTAGGTCGATCAAAGGGAATCCTCCCCCTTCCGAAGCTTGCAAATAAAGAATCCGTCGGTGTCGTGGCGATGTGGCCACAGGGTTATCATCCCCTCCGGGGCCGCTCCTACTGGGTCAGGCAGTACAAAGGGCTCCTTTTGGAAGGAGCTGTCCCTTGTTAAAAAGGTCCCAATGACCTCCTCGTTCTCCCGACGGAGAAGCGTGCAGGTAGAGTAGAGCAGCGTCCCGCCGGGCCGTACATACCGGGCCGCATTGGACAGGATGGCCAGCTGGATCTCTGGAAGTCCCTCCAAAGGTGCCGGGTCCTTGTAGCGGATATCCGGCTTTTTACGGATGACACCCAGCCCGGAGCAGGGGGCGTCTACCAGTACCAGGTCAAAGGCACGCTCCCACTCCGGGTGAAATACTTTGCCGTCGGCGGTCTGTGGAGTAATGATGTCCAGACCCAACCGGTCCGCGCCGGCCTGGATGAGTTTCTTTTTATGGGGATGAAGGTCGCAGGAAATGACCTGGCCACAATTTTCCATCGCAATCGCCGCAGCGAAGGACTTTCCTCCGGGGGCGGCACAGCAGTCCAGCACCCTCATGCCGGAGATGGGGCCTGCGGCGAGGACGGCCAGCCGGGACGCTGGGTCCTGCACATAGAACAGACCCTTTTGAAAGGCATCAAGCTCCTCCAGATTACCCGTCCGGGCCAAAAGCAGACAGTCGTTCAGCCATAGGTGGAGTCGTGCCTCCACCCCCGCCTCCTCCAGCTTATCCTGCAGCTCCTGGGCCGTAATCTTTGTTGTGTTCACCATAACGGACATAGGTGGCTGGCTATTATTTGCTGCAAGCAGCTTGGATGTTTCCCCTGTCCCGATGGCCAAGAGAAATTCCTTTACCATCCACTCCGGATGGGAATACAAAATAGACAGATAAGAGGTGGGGTCCCGCTGAGGTACCGTGGGAAGATCGTCCAGACTTCGGACCAACGCCCTCAAAATACCATTTACCATCCCCGCCGCCCTTGGGTTTTTACAGTGCCGTTTGGCCAGCTCCACCGAGCTGTTTACCGCCGCGCTCTGGGGAATCTTATCCAGAAAGAGAAGCTGGTATGCCCCCAAGCGCAGGGCCTGTACCACCTTTTCCTCCATCCTCTTCAGGGGAATATTGGAAAACCGGGACAGATAAAAGTCCAGCAGCATCTGATTTTGAAGCACGCCAAAGCACAGTTGGGTGGCAAGGGCCGCATCCCGTCTGTCCGCTCCGTGTTGAGCTAGTTGTTTCTTCAACACACCATCCGACCAGCCCCCTTGCTTGTAGCAGGCATACAGCGCCTGCAACGATACCTCGCGTGCGTCCATGCTTCTCACCGGCCTTTCTTCTTTTTTTCTTGAAAGAAAAAGGAGGGGAAAACTTGAGAAAAACTTCGTTTTCTCTCACTTTCTTACCATTTCTCTCAGCGTTAACAACAGAATGCCAATCAGGTCCTCCTATCATAGCAGCCGGGATGACTATAAAATACAGGCAAGTCTCCCTATAAATTGGCAAATGCCATGATAAATGACCGCTCCCATGGCGTTTCTCCTTTTTCGATCACAGGTGAATGGGATGGCCAGCCAAATAGGAGGCGGCGGACATACGCTTGCCGCCAGGAGCCTGCAGCTCCAGGATACGGAGGAGCCTTCCGTCCCCACAGGCCACATCGATGCCTTCCTTCCCCGCGGCGACCACTGTACCAGGCTGTTTGTCCGTCCCCTGGTCCAGAAGGGTGGACTTGAACACTTTGACTGGCTCCGCAGAAAAGATGTCCGTGGAGGTGGCGGGCCATGGCACCAGCCCTCTGATCTGGTTATGGATGTCCCACCCGCTCCTGCTCCAGTCGATGGGAGAGAGCTCTCGGGACAGCATAGGAGCCAGCGTAGCCTGGCTGTGGTCCTGAGGGATCCGCCGGGCGGTCCCGGCAGCCAGCTCCGCCACAGTTTGGACCAGCAGCCGCCCACCCAGGTCAGCCAGCCGGTCGTGGACGTTCTCTACCGTTTCCTCCGGGTCGATATGGGTTGTCTCCTGGGCGATGATATCCCCGGCGTCCAGTTCCCCGGCCATATACATAATGGTCACACCCGTTTCCTTTTCCCCACGAATCACCGCCCAGTTGATGGGGGCAGCCCCCCGGTATTTGGGCAGCAGAGAGGAATGGACATTGATGCAGCCCATTGGAGGCAGAGCCAGGATATCGTCAGGTAGGATACGGCCATAGGCGGCCACCACCACCAGCTCCGGTGCCAGCTCCCTGAGCTGGGCTAATGCTGTGCCATCCCGAAGCTTGGTAGGCTGGTAGACCGGGATCCCATGAGCTGCGGCGCAGGACTTGACCGGTGTAGGCTGAAGCTTGTTCTGGTGCCGCCCAACCGGCTTGTCCGGCTGGCTGAACACCCCGCACACCTCATGTCCCGCGGAAATCAGCCCCTCTAGGGAGGGAACAGCAAAGTCTGGAGTGCCCATAAAGACGATCCTCATCCCCGCTCCTCCTGCTCCTCTTCCGACATCATCTGGTCCAAATCCTCGTTAGTATAGAGCTTGTCCGTCAGTTCCGTGTACAGATGGCCGTCCAGATGGCTCAACTCGTGACAGAAACAGCGGGCGGTGAGTTCCTGTCCCTCCACCTCAAACCAGTTTCCATCCCGGTCCTGGGCCTTTACTTTAACCCAAGCCGGCCGCTTCACATAGCCCCACAGTCCAGGGACAGACAGGCAGCCCTCCAGTCCGTCCTGTTCGCCCTTCTGGTCAACGATTTCAGGGTTGACCAGCTCCAGCATCTCTCCATCATCATTCACCACGATGACCGCACGGCGCAGGATGCCCACCTGAGGAGCGGCCAGCCCAAGGCCGTTGGCCTTTGCCAGCGTCTCCTTCAAGTCGTCCAGCAGCTCCCACAGCTTCTGGTCAAATTTGGTGACGGGATGGCACATCTTATTCAGGGCCGGATCGCCCTTGGTTAGGATCGTACGAATCGCCATGTTATTTTCTCCTTTTATTCTTCTGTCGGGGCCTCAAAGCCCAAGTCTAACTCTGATAGGGATCCCAATCTCCATACACGGACACCCCCCGGTTGTCCTTATCCTGATGGACGGACCGGATGAGATGAGCAATCAATCTACGGACTTCTCTGGTACAGGGGCCAGTCAAAGTCAGGCGATAACGGTAGCGGTTATTCACCTTCGCAACCGCAGCCGGAGCCGGACCCAGCACCTGCCAACCGCCCGGAGCGTATCGCTTCAGCTCCTGATCAAGCGCCTGCCGCAGTCGGTCGCAGCACCGCAGGACAGCCACCTCATCCACACTGGAGGCGGTGAGTACGATAATATCCTGAAAAGGCGGGTAGCCCCGCAGCCGACGCAGCAGGATCTCGGACTGGTAGAAACTGTCATAATCCTGGCTTGCGGCACATCGGATCACATCGTTTTCCGGGGTAAAGGTCTGGATGACCGCTCGCCCCTGTTTGTCCCCCCGCCCTGCGCGGCCTACGACCTGGGTCAGCAGAGAGAAGGTGCGTTCCCCAGCCCGGAAGTCGTCCACATACAGGGACAAATCGGGAGCGATGACCCCAACCAAAGTCACATTTTCAAAGTCCAGACCTTTGGCTACCATCTGAGTCCCCACTAAAATGGGAATCCGTTCCTTCTGAAAGCGGTCCAGCAGCTCCTCATGGGGGTGGGCCGCTGAAACTGTATCCGTATCCATCCGCAGGACCTGCGTGCCTGGAAACAGCGTCTCCAGCTCCTCCTGGACTCGCTGGGTCCCCACCCCGATAAAGTTCAGCAGTCCTCCGCAGGAGGGACACACCGGGGGCAGGGGCTGGGACCAGCCGCAGTGATGGCACATGAGCCGGCCGTTGGCCGAGTGATAGGTCAGCTTCACTGAGCACCGGGGGCACTCAGGCACCTGCCCGCACTCTCCGCAGGAGACCATTCGGCTGGCTCCCCGGCGGTTGAGGAACAAAATCGACTGCTCGCCCCGCGCTAGATTTTCTTCCAGCTCCCGCCGGAGCACGGAGCTGATGGCGGAGGCGTTGCCTTGACGCAGCTCCTGCTTCATATCGGCCAGGATAACCTGTGGAAGCGGGTGCTGGTTATAGCGGTTCTTCAGCTGGAACAGGTGGTATGTCCCCTCCTGCCCATGGTACATGCTCTCCACAGAAGGAGTAGCGGAGCCCAGCACCAGCAGAGCCCCGTGCTGGACACAGCGGTATTTCGCAATATCTCGGGCGTGGTACCGTGGAACATTTTCTGATTTATAGCTGGTCTCCTGCTCCTCATCCAGGATGATGACGCCGATGTTGTCCAGAGGGGCAAAGACAGCGGACCGGGTGCCAATGACCACGGTAGCTGTTCCTTCACGTACCCGCTTCCACTCGTCATACCGCTCCCCCGCCCGAAGTGAGCTGTGAAGGACGGCTATCTGATCCCCAAAGTGAGAAGTGAATATTCTTAGCAGCTGCGGTGTCAGAACGATCTCCGGCACCAGGACTAGCGCTGTTTTCCCCTGCTTTCTGGTTTCCTGGATCAGTCGGATATAGATCTGTGTCTTGCCGCTGCCTGTCACACCATAGAGCAGCGCGGCAGCCGGCTGACCGCTCCGGCGCAGCTGGTCAAGCCCCTCAAACGCCTCCTGCTGTTCCCGGTTGAGCACCAGGGGCTGGGCCGGCTCCACCTGGATGGCAGGCAGGCGGCGGAACACCTCCCGCTCCTCCAAGGTCAATATTCCACTTTTTTCTAGGGATTTTATGGTAGGCATAGAAGCCCCGGTGAAATAACACAACTCTTTGACCGAAGCCGCACCCAGTGTACACAGCAGTTCGGTTACGGAGTATCGAAGGGGAGCCGTCTTTCGCTTGGGCGTGACCATCGCCATAGCGTCCTCCGTGGGGACCGCCAACACCGCCAGCTTCTCCCGCTTATCCCCTACGCCCCGGCGTGTACTTGTTTCCAGCCGCGCCGCGCCTCTCTCCACCAAAAGATGGATCGCCGGATTGGGATCCTTGGGGCCGAAGGCCATACGGATCTGTTCCATATCTCCCCTTCCGCCCCAGTCATACAGCAGGTCCAAGAGCTGTACCGCCAGGGCCGCCCCCTCCGCCGTCTGATAGGCCGCTTCCTTGTCTCCCTGGACCACTACCTGATCCCGGAGTGAGAAATAGAGCCCTGCCGGCAGCATGGCTTTGACGCAGTCATACATCGTACAGAAACAGCGTTCCCGCATCCAAAGGGCCAGTTGGATCCCTTTATAGTCCAGCACCGGCGCATCATCTAACTTAGATTGGATGGCTTTTAGAGAGGGGCCACCCTCCCCCTCCTCACGGATGGAGAGGACAATGCCGTCCGTCCCCCGGTTTCCGCTTCCAAAAGGGACGAGCACCCGCATACCAGGCACCAGTTCCTTCTCCAACTCCTTGGGGATCCAGTAGTCATAGGGCTTATCAATAGCGTAGACGGCCCTGGAAACAGCGACTTTTGCGATTTTCCGTCCCACGGTCCGACCACCCCCTATCACAAGGAAAGCAAGCGCAAGGTTCCCCTTCGCCTGCTTTCTCTCCCTTTACTCCTGGTCCAATTTTCCTTCCGCCACCTCCCGGATGGCAATGCTGACCGGCTTGTCGTCCAGCGGCACACCAGCCGTCTCCGCCTCGCTGGCGATCTTGCGGGCCCGGCAGGCCACAACGTTTACCAGCTCATAGCGGCTGGGCACCTTCTTCAGTAAATCCTTCATAGCGGGATAGAGCATCATGATAAAAACCCCTTTTCAACCATAATCGTTAAAACTTTTTCGCTCAGATAAACTGGGAGAGCATACCGCTCCGGTTCTCCACCCGGCATTGGGCGGCGGTCAGGATGGACTCGATTTCATAAACCGCATTTGACACCTTGTCGTTGATCACCAGGTAGTCATAATTCGGTATCTCCCGAAATTCGATCCGAGCCTTTTCCAGACGCCCGGAGATAACCTCCTCACTGTCGGTATTCCGGCCGTGAAGACGTCGGGAAAGCTCCTCAAAGGAGGGCGGAATGATAAAGATGGACAGTGCGTCTGGGCACTGGTCCTTTACCTTGGCCGCTCCCTGAACCTCGATATCTAGCAGCACATCAATGCCGGCCGCCAGCTTCTCCCGTATTACCTTGAGTGAGGTCCCATAGTAGTTATTGACATACTCGGCATATTCCAGCAGCTCCTGGGCGGCGATCATCCGCTCAAACTCAGCCCGGTCTACAAAGTTATAATTGACCCCATCTTGCTCCCCCACACGGGGTTGACGGGTGGTGTAGGACACAGAGAAATAGATGTCAGGGCGCTGTCCCAATAGTTCAGCGATCACCGTGCTCTTGCCCACACCAGAGGGCCCGGAGAGGACGATCAGTTGCCCCTTTTCTTTCTTTATGGCCATGTGGCCCCCTCCTCTTCCTGTCTGTCCGCCTTTTCTCCTTCCAGCCGGCTGGCCACATCATCGGGCGAAAGAGCGGACAAAATCAGATGGTCATTGTCCATTACCAGCACGGAGCAGGTCTTACGCCCATAGGTGGCGTCAATGAGTACGCCCCGCTCTCGGGCCTCCTGGATCATGCGTTTGATCGGGGCTGATTCCGGCGCGATGACCGCCAGCAGCCGCTGGGCGGAAATCAGGCTGCCAAATCCGATATTGATCAGCTTCACAGCGCCGTTCCTCCTTATTCGATATTCTGGACCTGCTCCCGAATCTTTTCAATCTCCGCCTTGATATCGACCACCTGACGGGCGATGTCAATATCGCTGCATTTAGATCCGATGGTATTGGCCTCCCGGTTGAACTCCTGAATCAAGAAATCCAGCTTCCGTCCAATCGCTCCACCCTTGTCCAGCATCTCCCGGAGCTGTTCGATGTGGCTGCGCAGCCGCACAGTTTCTTCGTCCACGGCCACCTTGTCCGCAAAGATCGCGGCTTCTGTCAGGATGCGCGCCGGATCGAGCTGGGTGTTGGACAGCACCTCGTTCATCCTACTCTCCAGCCTGGTCCGATACTCGGAAACAGTCTGAGGGGAACGCGCCTCCACCACCCCCACCTTCTCCTCAATCAAGGCGGCACGGGCCAGAATGTCCTCCCTAAGCCGTCCCCCCTCTCGGGTGCGCATCTGGTCAAAATCAGCCAAGGCCCGGTCCAGGACCGCGCATATGTCTTTTGCCATCTGCTCTACATCCTCTTCCGCCTTTTGGGCCAACAGCACCTCAGGAAAACGCGAGAGTGTCTCAGGGGTAATATGATAGGAGCCCGCGCCGCAAAACTCTGCCAGCTCTCTCAGAGCAGCGGCGTATTGGGCGGCCAGGGGCCTGTTTACCGACACCTGTATATCGTCGGCGCCCGTGCTGTCCATCGTGACAAATACGTCTACCTTTCCCCGCGAAATGGCGCTCTGCACCCGTGTCTTGATGGCATCCTCAGAAAACAGATACAGCCTTGGAATGCGGACATTACAGTCCAGATAGCGGTTATTGACGGAGCGCAGCTCCACTGTGATTGTGCAGCCGTTGACCGTCTCCTCCGCCCGGCCGTAACCGGTCATGCTCTTGACCAAATCAGGTCACTCTCCTTGATATGGATTATAGCTCAACGCCTGCCTCCCCGACTCAGACGATGTCCCAGCAAACCGATGAGCCTGGATAGGCCGATGTCGTAACAGATAAATACCAGGTTTCCCCCAGCAAAAAAGATAGCGATTCCCTCCTCCAGCCACTGGGGCGGGTCAGGGAGAAGCAATCCCTGAAATAAAAACCAGCACAGGATCAAAGCAGCATTAAAGAAAATCAGCTTCAGGAGCCACTCTACCGCTCCACGGCGCAATCCCTCGATGCGGCTCTTTACCACCGGATAGAGGCCCAGAAACACCAGATAGAGCAGAGGTATCCCCTTATTTGGCAGCAGGACCAGTCCCAGCAAGGAACCTGCTGCCCAGCACATATAGCCAGCCGCGCGGCCAGCATACAATGTCGCAGTCACTGGAAACAGGCCAGCCACAGCTGTAAGACCCAGCCAGCCCGAAGGTACGATACAGGCCAGCCATAAAATGACCAGGCTCCCCGCCCCCAGCATACCGCCCAGAGCAATTCTAACGCTCTGTTCACGATCCCGACGTGACATTTAGCAGTGTCCTCCCCCACACAGACAGTTCAGACACAGCATTGAGGTACAACAGTCCATCCCGTCTACTGTATTGGTATAGCCATAGGGGCGATAACCCACATTGCCACGTTGCATGATAGACAGAGCCTGGCGGTATTCCATATTGTTGGGCTCCATCTGGACCGCCATGGAATAGTTCTGCATGGCCTCATCTAGCCATCCCTTGCGGTAGGCGATGCTGCCGGAGAGGAAATACCACTCCCCGTTTTTCTGGGGCACCTCCAATAAAAGGCGTTCCGCGGTCTGGAGATCACCGGCGTTAATCAGATTGCGGATCTGGGCAAAGGTGGGGTTTGCGGAGCCGCCATAAGACCTCTGCTGGCTATAACTCCCGGAGGACTGCTGATAGCCGCCACCACCGGCACGGCTCTTGGTGATGGCGTCATAGGCCTCGTTGATCTCCTTCATCTTCTCTTCCGCCAGATCTGCCAGAGGGTTGTTTTGATAGTTGTCGGGGTGGTATTTTCGTGCCAGCTCACGGTAAGCTTTCTTAATCTCCTCATCGCTGGCATTCTGGTCCACACCTAAGACGCTATACGGATCTCTCATCAGTTGTTACTCCAAATCTTTTGTTTTTTTATCTCTCGCCAGCTGCCATCAAAGACAGCCCGCTGCACCATAGGCAGCCCCAGGTACAGGATATTCTCTAAAATCGGGGTTCGGCAGCCAAACTCCCCTAATTGGAGAGCAGCGCCCATCAGCCCCAGGGAATGGTCTAAGGTACGCCTTAAGTTTTCATCATCCCCCTGGGGGCCAAATCGGGCTATCACCGGGTTATACCGCCCGGCTGCCCGGTCCTCCTCCATGTCGTCCCTCGCGTCCACCAAATAGATCCATCGCCCAAGCTGATAGAGCAGTTGGGATAACACCCGGTCCTGTTTTCCCTCTTTCGATGCCGCTCCCTGGAGCAGCCGGGCAAAGGTATCGGCCGACTGGTCCATCGAAGGACAACTCGCCTGCTCCAGCTGTTCCAATTCCACCAGGCTGTCCTGGACTTGCTGGTCAAAGGCAGGACAGCGAACCGCAGCCTTCTGGTAAGATGGACGCAGCAGAAGGGAAAGTCCTCTCGCGGGCATGGCTTTCCAAAAGCCCTCGTCCTTGATCGAATCCCGCAGCTTCCACCATGCCAGGATGACACTCTCATCCGCCGCCAACTCCAGCGCCTCGCTGTCAGGACACATGGGCTTTTTGACCAGAGGATTGGCGTGGCACCGCCCCTGACAGGGAGTAAAACGCTCCTCCGGCTCCCACAGCAGAAGAGCCAGAAAGGTGAAATCAAAGTTCAGGAACATAGGGGCCAGCAACCCATAGCGCCGGCGCAAGCAGCGGCACAAGCCGCAGTAGGTTGCCCGGTACAGGTCAAACTCCCTGCATTTCATCTCCGGGCGGCAGGGCCTTACATATCCAAACACTGCACGTTTCCGTCTTTAATGGAGCAGCTTCAAAACAGCAAATTCAGGGGCCTTGCTGCGGAGGATTGCCCGGTTAATCAGCCACGCGGGAACAAAGCCGAGTACCAGTCCCAGCAACGCGGTCCCCAGAGCGGCAATATCGCCCAGATGCAGAAGGGATTGGCCCAGCATATAACCCGCACCTAACCCAACGCAGGGCAGCAGGAACACCACCACGGAGGTGCTGATGTTGTGCCCAGACGTGGGTTCAACCTCCACCACATCGCCGGGCTTGGTCCCAATGGGATCGCTGGCCAACGCCAGGATCTCCTGCGTGGGTTTTTGGGTACAGCCAGCACAGGCTCCATCGCAGTGAAGTCCGCACTCCATCTGCCGCAGGAGGGAGACCTGGACCACTCCCTCACCTATCCGCTGTTTTACGATTGCGTTCTGAACCATGGTATTTTGCCTCCAAATTAGCTCCGACTCACATTGACTACAATGGAATAATCCCCGATGACCCCTACGCTCCCGCCGGCGTCCAGATAGACTCGGGCGGTGACCGGGATCAGCCCAGTGGTGGTCACCTCCGACACGTCCGCTACGATCCGGATCTGGCTGGCATCGATCTTTTCCAGATCCTCCGTTCTACCCCGGATAGTCACTGTACGGTTTTGCGTGACCGCCTCGGCCGTATATCCATCCGGCGGCTGGCTTACCGTAATGTTGCCCACCTCGAAGGTAGCAGTTGACAAGCCATCTACCTTAACAGTCACTTTAGCAGAGGTAATCCCACTGACATTCTCTAATCCAGGGTCCAGTGTGATGGGGAAGGTATACTCTTTCGTCCCCACGACCTTGGATAGATCGACACTGCCCAGAGATATCTCCTCCAGACCCTCTATATCTGTTTCAGGTCCGGTCACGGTAATGATATCCGGCTCGATCTCGATAACCGCGTCATCCGCTGTGGCTCCGCCGCCAGGAATCACATTGACCGTCAGACCCACATCCTTCTGCACCACCACAGGAACCACCACATAGGCGGAGTCCGCGCTGAGGGTGACATCCAGATCAGTCAGCGGATTCCCTTCCCGGTCCAGCAGGGTGAGAGGAAGATCTCCGGCAAAGCGCTCGTCCAAATTTTCATCCTCAAGGATGGCAACCACCTTGGCGACCTGGCTGACCTGCTCTACCGAGCCGCTGACGGTCACACTTTCCGGACTCACAGCCGCGGTGCCCATCTGATAGTTCTCCGCCACCTGCCCTTTCAGTTGAAACTCTACGTCAAAAGAGCTTGTATAGAGTTTATCCACTGTTACGATAATGGTCGCCGGGTCCTGCTCCTGCAAGGTCACATCAGACACATTGACATTGGCGGGATAGCTGGGCTTGTAGCTTAACTCATTCTCCCCCTCCACACAGCGGGAAACATCCAGAGGGATATAGAGATTTGAACGGTTCTTCAGCAGGTTGGCCGCCACGCTGGTGGGCGCCTCAATCCGTAAGTTCACAGTTTCAGTGGACAGACCAGCCACGGTCAGCCCCTGGCTGGTCAATACATTGGTCCCAGTCAGCTCTACCCGCACATTATGGATGGTATAAGGCTGAGTGGGGTCCACCTCCGCCCGCACATAAAACCAAAAAAGCACTGCCAGCAGGACGGACAGCAGGACATATACCCATTTGCTCTCTCTCAGTCGTCCCATCATGAGCGGTCACCCTCTTTCCTGTTTCCGCCAAAGAGCTGGCTCAACAGAGGGAACTGGCTGCTCTTCTCCTCCTCCTTGCTCTCGCTCAACAGCTCGTTCCGCAGCAGCCGCTCTAAGGTCTCCGGTGCCAGATGCCGCTTGAGCATGCCTCCCACGGCCGCGGAGATGGAGCCCGTTTCCTCCGACACGATAACTACCACCGCATCCGAATGCTCGCTCATCCCGATCCCTGCCCGGTGGCGCATCCCCAGGTCGCGGCTCAGGTTCACATTGCCGGACAGGGGCAGCATACAGCCAGCGCCCACGATACGGCCCTCCCGAACAATGACAGCACCGTCATGCAGAGGCGCTTTATTCCAAAAGATGTTCTTCAGCAGTTCGCTGGATACACCGCAGTCCAGAGCCGTCCCTGTCTTAATGACATCGTCCAGAAGATTCTTGCGCTCAAAGACCATCAGAGCCCCAACCTTATCTCTGGAAAGGTCGGCATATGCCTCGGTCGTCTGGGTAATAGCGGTTTCGATCTCCATAGGCGTGGCCCTGCTGCTGGAAAAATTCAGTCCCAGGCGGCTGCTCCCCATCCGCTCCAAAAAGCGGCGTATCTCGGGCTGGAAAAGGACAACTAGGACCAGAACGCCCCACTCTACTACCTTGTTCAGCATGAAACTGGTGGCCGTCAGTGGGAGCTCCGAGGAGATCCACATGGCTACCAGCAGGATCAGGATTCCTCGTAAGACCCGTCCGGAGCTGCTTTTCCGGAGCATCCAGAGCAGTTTGTATATGATCAGAGAGAGGATGGCAATATCCAGCAGATCAAAAAGACGTATGGTGCTGATAATCGGAAGCTCATTTTGGAGCAGACTCGTGATATCCTGAAACACATGGATCACCTCTCTCAACGGCTGTCTTCGCATACCCGGCCGCAATTTTCCTATTTTGTTATTATACGATATTCCCGCCCGGTTGGCAACACGAAAGGGGGCGTTCCCGGAGAAAAATTCATGAATTTTCTTTTAATTTTCTTTGTTACTTTTTTACCCGTTTTTCCGGCGAAAAAAACGCTTCAAAACGGAGCTCATTCGCCTGAGTCCCACTTCAAAGCGTTTTTTTCATGATTCAACGTCTGACCATATCTCCAATTGCCCGCAGAAAGCGGTCAATTTCCATCTCGGTGTTAAAGGCAGATACACTGGCACGGACGGTTCCTGTTTCCAGAGTGCCAGCGGTGCGGTGTGCCTCCGGGGCACAGTGCAGGCCGGCTCTGAGCGCAAATCCTCGGTCCCCCAGTGCCTCACCTACGTCCTCACAGTCCCTTCCCTTAATTCGAAAGGAGAGCACACCGGACTGCGCCTTGGGCATAGACGCCTGGAACACCTCCACACCCGGCAATCTGGACAGCCCGTTACCCATCCGCTGGATCAGCCGGCTCTCATGTCCCGCAATCCACCGTATGTCCCGGCGGCGCAAAAAACGCAGGCCCTCCAGCAGGCCGGCCACACCGGCAATGTTGTGGGTCCCCGCCTCCAGGCGGTCAGGCAGGAACTGGGGCATGGACTGCTTCAAGGATTCACTTCCTGTCCCGCCCTCTAGAATCGGAGTCGGGTCACGGTTGCAGAGCAGCAGGCCGGTGCCCTGTGGGCCGTAGAGCCCCTTATGGCCCGGCATCGCTACAAAGGCGGCGCCCAGTTCCTGGATATCCAGCGGCAGGACGCCTGCGGACTGTGAGGCGTCAACAATCAGAGGCACTTCCCGCTGCCGGCACAGCTCCGCGATCTCCTGGATTGGGAGGATAAAACCGAATACATTGGATACATGGGTACATATAGCCGCGTCCGCCCCCTGGTCCAGACACTGGCGGAAGGAGTCTATCATTCCCTGCCTGTCAAAGAGAGGCGATCGGGCCACCAAAATTTCCACCTCCGGAATCGCGTGGAGCGGCCGGGTGACCGCGTTGTGCTCATAGCCGGAAATCACCACTCTGTCCCCAGGATGGACCAGGGTTTTTATGGCGATATTGAGTCCATGGGTAGCGTTAAACGTAAAAACCACCTGATCGACGCTGGTCACATGAAAGAGGGCAGCCGCCTCCTCCCGACAGGCGAAGGCAGTATCGGCGGCAGCCATAGCCGGCCGATGTCCTCCCCGTCCAGGGCTGGCCAAGTGGTCAATGGCGTGTGCGGTGGCGCGAGCCACAGAGGGCGGCTTCTGTAGGGTGGTGGCCGCGCTGTCCAGATAGATCACAGCTCCACCTCCTGATAGCTGCCATCCCCGGCGGTGATATAGATACGCTTTGGCTCAAGATTCGTCCGCTGGAGGACCCGGAGGGCGTCAGGCAGACTGCGTTGGGATATCTTGACCGAGTGGCTGCACCCCTCCCCCGCCACGCTCTTTGGCGAGCGGAGAATCCGCGCCGTGATGCCCGCCCGCTCCAGGGCGGCGGCTGTCCGCTGTGCGTAGGTCAGAGAGCGGCATACAATGAGATAATAGAGCATGACTTGGTTCCTTTCTCGGGACAGTCTGTCGGCCGCCCCTCGGAAATAGCTGGGAGGGGAGCCTGCGTTCCCCTCTCATCTCCATTGTATGCTCTTTTTCAGGCGGTGACACCGCAGACTTGCTTTCTCTTTACAATGGTCAAACAGCCCATATCTCCATTTTCGCCATACGCCAGGCGAAAATGGCCCCCCTGATACTTGCCGGAGTCGAACTATTTGCAGCGTTCGTGCTTGCCGTTCAATCTTTCCAAATCAGCACTACTGCGTGCGCCGCCATCCCCTCACCGGAGCCAGTAAAGCCGAGGCCTTCTTCCGTGGTAGCCTTTAGATTGACCTGCTCCGGGGACACTCCCATAGCTCTGGCCAGCCGCTCCCGCATCTGCGGAATATGGGGCGCCAGCTTAGGCCGTTGAGCCAGGATGGTGGCGTCGATATTCCCCACCTTCCAACCCCGGTGGTCCAGCAGGGCGATCACTCTCTCCAGCAGTTTTATGCTGTCCGCCCCGGCGTAGGCGGAGTCTGTATCGGGAAAATGTGTGCCGATGTCCCCAAGGCCTGCCGCTCCCAGAAGCGCGTCCATCACCGCATGGGTCAGTACGTCCGCGTCTGAGTGGCCCAGCAATCCCTTTTCCCAGGATATCTCTACCCCGCCCAGGATGAGCCTGCGCCCCTCTACCAGCCGGTGGACATCGTATCCGTGCCCGACCCGCATCTTCATAGCTCTCCCCTCACTCTCGCTTCCAGGATAGCCTCCCCCAATATTAGGTCAAAGGGGGTGGTGATCTTAATATTTTCCTTGCTTCCAGCGGTCAGGGACACCTTCATCCCCAGCCGCTCTACCGCCCCACATTCGTCTGTCAGGCTTTCCCCGTCAACCGCCGCCTTCTCCACCGCGGCCCGGATCAGCCCGGCTTCAAAGACTTGGGGCGTCTGAACCGTCCAAAGCTCTGAGCGGTCTACGGTTTCCTCTATCAGTCCCTCTCTAGCTCTCTTTACTGTATCTGTGACCGGTATAGCGGGGGCGGCTGCTCCCGTTTCCGCCGCCCGCTCCACCACCTCCTCCAGCACCTGCTGGGGGGCCAGTGGGCGGGCGCCGTCGTGGATTGCGATAAGGTCCGCATCCGGACGCACCTCCCTGAGCCCAGCCAGCACGGAGTCGGTCCTCTCTCTGCCCCCTACCACCACTTTGGACACTTTATCCAGTTGGAAGTCTTTGCAGATCCGGCTGACTTCAACCAGCAGGTCCTCTCTCGTGACCACCACGATCTCATCAAACCGGGGGCAGTCCTGAAAGGAATAGATCGTGTGCACCAGGACGGGCAGTTCCCCCAAAGGAGCCAATACCTTGTCTATCCCCTCCATCCTACGGGCGGAGCCCGCCGCCACAATCACAGCGGAACAAATCGGGGGAGGGGCCTTTTTCTTCGCTAATTTTCGCAATACTTCCAGCATCTTAGGGACCTCCTACACAAAAAAGGAGCCGGTGGGCTCCTTTTCAGGTCAGCTTTTATCAATCACTATGTCTGGGCAGGACAAACTATGCCAGCGCCGTATCCAACTGCTCCTCCACTGTCTCGTAGCTTAGACTCTTGGAGAGCACGATCTCGGAGATCAGCATCTGCCGAGCCGAGTGAAGCATTTTCCGCTCCCCAGTGGACAGCCCCCTCGAGTGGTCCCTGGCCGTGAGCCCCTTGATGACCCAAGCGACCTGAAAGAGATCACCGCTTTTCAGGCGCTCCATATTCTCTCGGTAACGGCGGTTCCAATTTGAGGTCATCTCCGCCTGGATGGAAGGAATCGCCGCCATAACCTGATCGGCCTGATTCGCGTCCACTACTGGTCGGACGCCGATATCCTCGCTATGTTCTGTGGGGATCATAACCACCATGGACCGATTGGGGAGCTTCATCATGTAATAATCTCGCTCTACACCGTCAATTTTTCTCTGGACGATACTCTCTAAAACGCCTGCTCCGTACATTGGGTGGACGACTTTATCCCCAATCTGGTACAACTTTTACACCTCCATACCGATCATGACCCCGTCCTTGCCTCTATTTTCACACTAATTATAGCAATTTAAACGGCTTTACGCAAGCAAAACCCCTAATGATTTTAAAATTTTGTCATTTTTTACATCATATAGGAAACGGCCCTTGGTCAAAAAGACCAGGGCCGTTTTTAAATCAAAATTACTCCTCGGTTTCGGCAGGAGCTTCCTCGGCGCTATCTTCCTCCACAGCGGGCTCCAGCAGGGCACGGATGGAGAGGGAGATCTTCTTGTTCTCCATGTCCACATCGGTGATCTTCACGTCCACCTTATCGCCCTCAGCCAGTACGTCGCCGGGCTTCTCGATGCGGTGGTCTGCGATCTGGGAGATGTGGATCAGTCCGTCCACACCGGGAACTACCTCGGCAAAGGCACCGAAGGTCATCAGCTTGACGATGCGCACATTAGCGGTGTCCCCCACCTGGTAGGTAGAAGTAAATACGGTCCAGGGATCCTGGCTGTGGTCCTTCATGCCCAAGGAAATCTTCTTCTTCTCCTTGTCGGCGGAGATGACGTACACCTCTACGGTATCGCCCACCTTTACTACCTCAGAGGGGTGCTTAATGCGGCTCCAAGACAGCTCGGAGATGTGGACCATGCCGTCCACGCCGCCAATATCTACAAAGGCGCCGTAGGAAGTCAGGGACTTCACCGTGCCGGTATAGCGCTTGCCGTCCTCGATCTCGGCCCACACCTTCTCCGCGGCGGCAGCCCGCTCGGCGCGCTGCACCTTGCTGATGGAGCCCACTACACGGCGGCGGGCCCGGTTGACCTCTGTAATGACCAGACGGACCTTGTGCTTCAGCAGTTCAGCCATGGGAGTCTCCCGCGGCAGGCCCGTCTGGGAGGCGGGCACAAAGACGCGGATGCCCTTGACGGAAACAACCACACCGCCCTTGTTGTCCTCAGTCACAAAGCCCTCAACCACTGTCTCGTTCTCGCTGGCGGCCTCGATCTCCTCCCAGCCCTTGACCATATCCAGGCGCTTCTTGGACAGCTTGACCTGGCAGTCCCGGTCGCTGACCTGCATCACATAGGCTTCGATTTCGTCGCCTACCTTCACCAGGTCCTCAGGCTTGACGGTGGGGTCGTCGCTCAACTCAGCCAAGGGGATATAGCCGGGATACTTAAAGCCCAAGTCGACTTGGATCTCAGTGGGGGTAATAGAATCCACTATGCCCGTGACCTTATCTCCATTATTTATAGGCTTGATCGACTCCTCCAGCATCTCCGCAAAGGATTGCTCGATCTCCATGATTTCTTCGCTCATTTTGTCATAGACCTCCTTTATTATCCACGCGGGCGTGGACGCGCCCGCCGTGATGCCGACCATATCCGCCTGGGGCAGCCCGGTAAAATCCAGCTCCTCCGCGCTCTCAATCAGCTGAACGCGGGGACAAACCTCCCGGCAAAGCTCCGCAAGCCGCTTCGTATTGGAGCTTTGACTGTCGCCTATGACCACCATCATGCTGCATTTTTCAGCCAGCTGACGGGCCTCTTCCTGGCGTTTGGACGTCGCTCCACATATTGTATCAAAAAATTCTGCGTTTGTACACTCTTTTTTTGCTTTTTTCACGCAGTCGTCCCAAATTTTCCTGGTAGATGTGGTTTGCGATACCAAAGTGATAGGCAGGTTTCGCCGGTCCGGAGCCTCTAACAGCCATTTTTCCAATGCCTCTGCCCCCGATACCACAACTGGTTCCCGACACCAGCCAGCGATAGCCGTCACTTCCGGATGGTCAGGAGTCCCTACGATTACGGGCCTTCTCCCTTGCTCCTCCGCCTGGCGCACGATCTCATGGATTCGGGTCACATTGGGGCAGGTGGCATCCAAGATCTGGGCGCCCCGACTCTCCAGCGTTTTGTAAACCGCGCGGCTCTCGCCGTGGGAGCGGATAATGACCGATGCGCCATCCGGCACCTCCTCCGGTGTTTTCACCGAACGAAGGCCCTGCTCCGCCAACCGGCCGATCACCGCCTGGTTATGGATAATGGAGCCCAGCATAACGCAGGGCGTGCCCTGTGCGGCAGCCTGCTCCGCAAGCTCCACGGCCCGCCGTACACCATAGCAGAAGCCAGCACTCCTGGCCAATTCCAGCTTCATCCGATCCCCTCCCCCAGGGCCTGCACCCGGTTCATCACTTCCTGGGCAATTGACTGGAGCTCCTCCGCCGTAGGTTTACGGCCCTCATACTTGGGATAATAGGGCTGTCCGATGACCACAGTATTCGGTCGGAACAGCCGCTTCTTCCGCTGTATGTACACCGGCAGCAGGGGGACACCGGCTCGGGTTGCGAAGAGGGCGGCACCCGTCTTGACCGACACGTTTTCCCCTTCGTGAACTCTGGTCCCTTCCGGGAACATCAGCAGCTTATCCCCGTCCTTTAAGAATTTCAAGGCTGTCTTCACTGCCTTCATATCATTGTTTCCCCGGTCCACCCCAAAGACGCCGGCCTTGGACAATATCCAGCCGACAAATGGGACACGCATGATCTGTATCTTGGCCATGGCCCGCATGGGACATTTATGTCCAAAAGCAAAGACGACATAAAAAGGGTCCCCCGCGGTGGTATGATTGGGACAGATGACTGCCGGGCCCTCCGGAATATTCTCCCGTCCAACCGCCCGGATTGGGCGGAAGAGGTTAAAGAAGGGCCAGATGACAGCGTATAAAAAGGAAAAGTATCTGTCTAGGCTTTTGCGCTGGAGCTCATTCTTTTCCTGGGGTTCTTTCACCGATTCTTCGCTCACAGATGAATCTTCTCCTTTATCAAGGAAAGCATGGCCGCCAAACTCTCCTCTAAATTCAGCCGGGTGGTGTCCAGAAGGACTGCGTCCTCCGCCTGGCGCAGCGGTGCAATCGGGCGATTCCGGTCCTGTTCATCCCGCTGGACAATATCTCGCAGGACAGTTTCAAAATCAGTCTTTTGCCCCCGCCCTTCCAGCTCCAAGAGACGGCGGCGGGCACGGGACTCCGGTGCCGCAGTGAGAAATATTTTCACATCTGCCTGAGGCAGCACGACGGTTCCGATATCCCGGCCGTCCATGACCACATTGTGCTCACGAGCCTGAGTGCGCTGAAATTCCAACAGGAAGTCCCGCACTGCCGGGATAGCGGATACCTTAGAAGCCAGTCCGGAGATCTGATGTTCCCGGATCGCTTTGGACACATCCTCGCCCTCCAGAAACATCTGCTGCTCCCCGTCTGGGCCATAGTCCATAGAAATATCCAGCCCCTTCAGCAGAGGGATCACCTGGCTCTCTTCAGACGGATCCGCACCCGCCCGGAGGACCTTCAGGGCCACCGTGCGGTAGATGGCCCCGGTATCTACATATAAAAAGCCCAGCTCCCTGGCCGTCTTTCGGGCCAGGGTGCTCTTACCGGCCCCGGCGGGGCCGTCGATAGCAATGCTGACACACTTCATACAACCGCTCCAAACACTTTTTGGTTTCCATAGAACAAATTAAAAAAGTTCTTGAACTTCCTTTTAATTCGGGATACTATACCTAAATCACCGTAATCTTATTGCAATATGGAGGTCCTATGATACAGGAGAGATTTGAGAACATTACCCTGGCATATCAAAGGAGCATCGGCCCATACGGCCAGCACAACAGGCATTTTATGGAGAACTTTAAGCAAACCTTAGACCGGGAGCAGCTATTGGACGACCAGTCTGTCATTTTTGGCATCGCCCTGGACGATCCCGCCCGTGTGGCGGCAGAAAAGCTCCGATATGATCTGGGTCTGGTCCTCCGCCGGGGACAGTCCACCAGTCTGGAAACAAGGACCTTGGAGGACGGCCTCTATGCCGTCTTTGAAGTGCCCCACACAGAGGCCGACATTCTCTCCTTCTGGAAAGACCTGCCTGTCCTGACCCAGGGCCTGCCGGCCGACTGGAGGCGCCCCATCATCGAGCGGTACGCCGCCCCCATGATCGCCCGGCACCTGTGCGAGATGTGCGTCCCCCTTATCCGGCCCCTATAAACTCCACTGCCCCTTCCCCCGCCGCCCGGCCGGTAGCCCATGCGATCTGGAGGTTGAAGCCGCCGGTATAGGCGTCCACATCCAGCAGTTCCCCAGCAAAAAACAGGCCAGGCACCTTTTTGGACTGCATGGTCTTTGGGTCTACTTCGCCCACCTTGATACCGCCGGAGGTGATGATGGCCTCCTCAATAGGCCGTGGTCCGGACACGGGTACTGTAAAATGTTTCAGCGCTTCCAACAGGCGGCGGCGCTCCTCACGGGTCACATTGTGGGCCTTTTTGTCCCCTGGGATGCCGGCACGCGCCAGCAGGACAGGGATCATCGCCTTTGGGACCAGGCTGCCTAATAAATTGCCCATATCTCTGTTGGCGTTTTCCCCCAGCTCCCGCAGCAGGCGGGCATCCAAAACGGACTCGTCCAGTGCTGGCTTTAAGTCGATGGAGCAGACATACTTAACTCTCTCAAAATCCCGCATATGAGCACTGGCTGACAGCACCAGCGGACCGGACAGGCCAAAGTGGGTGAACAAAAGCTCACCCTGCTCACGGTATACTATCTTACCCTTTTGTCCCCGGACCGTCAACTGAACATTTTTTAGAGTCAGTCCCTGCATCTGCCCACAGCAGGAGTCTGGGGACACCAGCGGAACCAGCGAGGGACACGGCTCCACAATGGTGTGGCCCAATGCCTCCGCCATCCGATACCCGTCCCCAGTGGAGCCAGTGGCGGGATAGGAAACGCCTCCCGTAGCAAGGATGACCGCTTTACAGCCAAATCCAGTCCTGCCCTTATCTTTTCTCACTTCCACGGCGCGCACCGCGCCATCCTGAATACAGATTTCAGAAGCCCGCTCATGAATCACCGGAACCTTCAGCCGTTTTAACTCCTGGAATAAGGCGTCGATGATATCCGAAGCCCTATCCGACCGCGGGAATACCCGATTCCCACGCTCCACCTTCAGCTCCACGCCCAGTCCGGTAAAAAATTCCTCTACATTGGCGGGTGTGGTGCGGCTTATAGAGCTGTATAGAAAACGTCCATTCCTGGTCGTGGCGGCTAGTGCCTCCTCCGGCGTACAGTGATTGGTCACATTACACCGGCCCTTGCCAGTGATATACAGTTTCCGGCCCACTTTGGGGTTGCGCTCCAACAGGCAGACCTCTGCCCCCAGACGGGCGGCGGTGATGGCCGCCATCATACCCGCGGCCCCACCGCCCACCACAATCAGATCATAATGGGTACCGCTCACTCCTGCACCTTCTCATAGACGCCGTACTCCTCCCAGATTTTCTCCAGGTCCTCAAAGGTATTGGCCAGGTCGTCATTTTTCTTCCGGCTCACCGCCACCAGCAGGGCGTTAATCAGTGAGAGGGGCGCCACCAGAGAATCGACAAAGGAGGCCATATCACTACGCGCCTTCAGTGTGTAGGTGGAGATGGGCGACAGGGGGGATACCTCGCTGTCTGTAATGGCGATGGTAGTTGCCCCCCGGCTCCGTGCAAAGTTCATCGCCTGAACCGTGCGGCTGGAATACCGGGGAAAGCTGACGCCGATAACCACATCCCCCTCCCCCACTCGTAGGAGGCTCTCAAAGACCTCGCTGGCTGTAGTGGCGGATACCTTGACTACATTATCGAAAATCAAATTGAAATAGAAGGACATGAAGGTTGCCATGGCCGCGCAGGACCGGACACCGATGATGTAGAGCTTCCGGGCAGACACGATGGCGTCAACAGCCTTCTCAAAGCTGTCCCTGTCCAGCTCCTCCAGGGTAAGACGTATCTTCTCGATGTCAGATTGCAGAACCATAGACAGCAGATCCTGGTCGCCCAGCCGATCATTGGTCACCTCAATCCGCTGAACGGATGTCAGCCGGTTACGGATCATCTTTTGCAGCGACCGCTGCATATCCGGGTATCCATCATAGCCCAACTCAGCAGCAAACCGGACCACGGTAGACTCACTCACATTCACCTTCTTGCCCAGCTTGCTGGCTGTCATAAAGGCAGCCTTATCATAGGACTCCAGGATAAAGCTAGCGATCCGCTTCTGTCCCTTGGAAAAGGTATGCATATTCTCCTGTATCAGGGCCAAAATGTCACGATTCATATGGTTCTCATCTCCCGTTTATATAGAAACCCCTCTGATACTATACGTCAGTCAAAGCGTACACGCCTTTCATGGATTATCATACCCGTTTTCCTGCAAAAATGCAAGCGCTTTTTGCAAGAAATTCATTTTTTCTTGCAAAAAGCGCCGAGCAGCTTGTTCAATTATCTGTAGTTTCTTCTCCCGTCAGCAGGAGCACCTCCTGCTCCGTCAGCCTACGCCATGTTCCGGGGGCCAGTGTCCTGTCCAGGTGCAGCGCCCCCTCCCGAATCCGCTTCAGCCGCAGCACATTGAGTCCTGCCTGGGCACACATCCGGCGCACCTGCCGGTTTTTCCCCTGGTGGATGACGACAGACATCTGGGACACCCCTCCGCTGGTCCGCCCCCGCCGAACTTGGGCGGGAGCCAGCTTCTCCCCGTCCAACACCATTGGGCCGGACAGAATGGGCAGGGCTTTCTCTACATTTCCAGTCACCCAGACCAGATATTCTTTTTCCACCTCGTGGCTGGGATGGAGGAGCCTGTGGGTGATCTCCCCGTTATCGGTCAGAAGGAGCAGCCCTTCCGAATCCAGGTCTAGCCGGCCGATGGGCCACACTCGTGCGCCGCAACCGGACACCAGATCCGCCACGGTCTTTCTCCCCTGCTCGTCAGAGAGGGTAGACACATAGCCGCGGGGCTTATTGAGCATCAGGTAGGTCCGTGCTCCCCCGGGGCGCAGCCTTTTGCCATCCACCAGCACCTGATCCCGGTCCAGGTCCGCTCGATCCCCCAGATGGGCTTTCTCTCCATTCACTGTGACCCGTCCAGAGGAAATCCACTCCTCCGCCGTTCTCCGGGAAGCCAGTCCGCAGGAGGATATCAGCTTTTGCAGTCGTTCTTCCATGGTCCGCCTTTCTCTTTCTCTATCTCTCCGAAAGCTGGGCCAACCGGTCCGACAGCCTGTCCCACAGCCCGCGGACCGATACGCTGTCCCGCGGGATATCGGCGCCGGCTACCAGGGGGATATCCGCCACTTCTTCCCCCTTCAAGCGGAACACCACCCTGCCCAAAGGGGCCCCCCTCTCCACCGGAGCGGTCAGAAGTTCCTGGTCCAGCAGAATATCATACTGGAGCTTCTCCCCCTCTGCCAAGGCCACAGAACAATCCTCGGCCGCTGATATGGGACACACTGGGATCAGACTGTCCGCCACCGGGAGCTGACAGACCTGTTCCCCCGCACGTGTCAGTTCCTTCGCACGATAGTGGGAGAAACCCCAGTCAAAGAGACGGGTGTGGTCCGCCCAGTCGTTGGGGTCACTGAGAGTGACGCAGATCAGCGCAGTCCCTTCCCTTCTGGCCGCTGACACCAATGTGCGCCCTGCCTTCTCGGTATATCCTGTCTTCAGTCCAATACAGCCCTCATACTGCCACAACAGCTTATTGTGGTTAGTAAATGTTCTGGTCCCTATGGTGATGGATTTGGTGGACACTATCTGCGCCAAGGTATCATTCTTCAGGCAGGCTTGGGCCAGCAGCGCCATATCATAGGCAGAGGAGTAATGCCCCTCCGCGTTGAGCCCATTGGGATTGGCGAAATGGGTATCTGCCATCCCCAGCTCCTGAGCCTTCTGATTCATCCGGTCCACAAACCGCTCCACCGTACCGCCGCAGTATCCGGCTACCGCCAGAGCGGCATCGTTTCCAGAGCGTAGGAGCATCCCGTAGAGCAGCGCCTCCAGACTTACCCGCTCCCCCGCCCGCAGGTAGATGGAGGAGCCCTCAGCCCCGGCCCACTCCCCGGAGATGGTCACTTCTTCTTCCAGCACATGGCCTGATTCCAGGGCCACCAGGGCGGTCATCAGCTTGGTGATGCTGGCGATAAGACGCGGCTCATGGGCGTTCTGCTCATATAGCACCCGCCCGCTCTCTCCATCCATCAGGACTACCGAGGCGGCGGAGGTACCAGGCGCTCCGGAGGCCGCCGCGGCCGCGGCAGGTGCAACAGCCGCTGTCAGCACCGCCAGACACAAACTCATGATCCGTTTCATATCAGTCACCTTCTTCAAAAACATAGGTGACCATAGTATGGCAGTCTAACTTTTTTCGTTGCCCGGAAATTTTTGCGAATTTGGCTTTATTCGGCAAAATCCGCCCGCTCCGCCTCCTGTGCCTTTTTTTCCTGCTGCTTTTCAATAAAGTCCGTTACCTTGTCCACTACCTCGGGCACCGCTTCAATGACCCGGTCCACCGTAGTGGCGGGAGGAGGAGCCACAGGCAGCAGCTTCACGGAGCCTCCCCGGAGGATCAGAAAGGCCACCGGCTCCAGTTTAGCACTGGCTCCGCTGCCCCCACCGAAGGCCGGATCGCTGGCTGGCTGCTTTTTGGTAGAAAACTCGGTCCCGCCGCCCGCTATCCCAAAGGACAGCCTAGACACGGGGATCAGGGTAACTCCATCTGCTTGAATAGGGGTGCCAATGATTGTGTTGGCGTCCGCCATGGCCCTCACGTGCTCCATGGTGACGCTCATCAGTTCACTTAGATGGTCCTTTTTTTCCATACCCTCAGGCCGCCTTTCTCACATTCTGCTCTTTTTGTTCCCCACGCGCCGCCATGACAGCCCGCAGAGCTTTTATCCCAAAATACACCGCCAGCCGGCATATCTGCCCCAGCTTCAGGGACAAGGAGGCCCTCCCCCGCAGACTGACGGCAGGAGCCTCCAGATCCAGCCTGACCCTAGCCCGGCCATCTACTACATGGAACCCCTCTACCAGGGGATACCACAGGGCGCCCAGGGCCCCGTTTGCCCATCCATAGGCCATTGCCGCGTCCGCAGGGTCCTGACCGCCTATGGTCAATTCCAGATCCAGGATATCTATTTTCAGCTTCTTCTGAAACTGTCCCGCCGCCTCCAGTGCGATGGGGAGCAGCCTTTTGGCATACTCCAGCCCCCCGCCCTTCACGCGGACAGGTTTTTCTTCTGTCAGGTCCGTTCCCATCTTTTTTCCCCGGACAGGCTTTTCCTTCTTTTTCCGCTTCCAAGGGAGCACTCTGATTCGGACAACCCCTGTTCGCAGCCAGAGGAACAGCCCCTCCTGCTGATAGGACACGACACAGCCCACCCGGACCTGTCCCAGCAGGAGCAGGGCCAGCAGGACGGCGGCCACCGTGAACAGGAGCTTCATGGCCCGTCCTCCGCCGGCAGCCCGGCCCCCTGCTCCTCCTCCGCCCTAAGCCTGGCTACCGCCGCCTCCAGCTCCAGGGTCATCTGACTCCCCTCCTGGGAGGAGTCGGGGAGCTCAGGCAGCTCCTCCAGGCTGGACAACCCAAAGGAACGCAGGAAGTTCTTGGTGGTCCGAAACAGGAGCGGCCGTCCGGGGACAGCCAGGCGGCCCGCCTCCTCAATCAGCTCCCGCTCCAGCAGCAGCCCCACCGTATAGGAGCTGTCTACCCCCCTCACCTGATCTACATAAGCACGGGTCACCGGCTGATAATAGGCGATAATCGCCAGTACCTCCAGGGCGGGCTGAGACAGGCGGGCCGGCTTGCGGCTCTCCAGCGTCTTTCTGATATAGAGGGCGAACTCCGGCGCGGAGCAAAGCTGATAGCTGGTATCCAGCTTGATCAGCCGTATTCCCCGCCGCTCATAGCTGTACTGGTCCATCAGCCGCTGGGCCACAGCGTCCAGGGTGGGCCTGTCCACCTCAAGCCCCAGGCACAGCCGCTCCACAGCCACCGGCTCTCCTGAGGCAAAGAGGACACCCTCCAGAGCGGATTCCAATTCCTTCAGTTCCACAGAGCTATCCTCCTCTTAGTAGCTGTCGGCGGTAAACTCCGCCGGCGTCTCCCCCTCCGCCTGGGTGCAGGTGACAGTACAGTCCGACTCGGTACCCGCCAACCTGACTCGGCGCGCTTTGCACAGTTCCAGCACTGCCAGGAAAGTAGCCACCACTTCGGAGCGGCTCCGGTTCCCCTTGAACAGGGCCCGAAAGCGGGTAACGCCGAACTGGAGCAACCGCCGGACGATCTCTCCCGCTTTGTCTGTCACGGGGTAGGGCTCCCGGCCCACGATGCCTTGGAAGGCGGAAACAGGAGGCGGGAGTTTGTTGTCTGTCCGGGACAATACAGCGGTCATAGCCTTCCAAATATCCTCCCTGTCATGGACATAGCGATAGGTCCTGTCCGGCTGGACCGGCTCCGGCACTTTGGTCAGATAGTCCCGCCCATAGTGGAACCTGGTATCCAGCACAGGGATGACTTCCTTGATTTTCAAAAAATTTTCATTTCTCTGATGGGCCTCTAGTGTAGCGATGAGCTGCTCCACCTCGCTGAGTGCCTCTTCATCGTGGATGGACAGGAGCATCCGAGTCTTGATATAGATCAGATGAGAGGCCATTGTGATAAACTCACTGGCCACCTCCAGGTCCAATTCCTTCCGCTTGTTCATCCATTCCAGATACTGGTCCAGGATCAGCGATATCTGAATGTCCTTGATCTCCATCTTATTCTTGCTCAAAAGATGGAGAATCAGGTCCAGCGGGCCCACGAAGTCCTCCATATTTTCTTCCTTGGCCTTCACCACCCCTTCCAGGTGGTAGATGGGTGCTTCCATGGGCTCACCTCTTTTGGGAAAATTGTGTCAGAATATTATACCAGCTATGGAGCCAAAACACAAGGCGTGAACAGCGGTTTCCCAATATAGAGAATAAAGTCTCTCCTGTACAAAGATCCCCGGTATGCCGCAGGGCATACCGGGGATCCTTCAGCTCACTCCGGCGCCGGACAGGATAGCCGACAGCAGTTCCTCCCTGCCGGTCCCCTTCTCAGCCGAAAAGGGGATAACGATGGTCTCCTCGTCCAGCTCCAGGGTTTCCCGGATCCTCTGGAGGTTGGGACCGATCTCGCTCTTTTTCAGCTTATCCAGTTTGTTGGCCACCACTACCATAGGCCGCCCCGTGTCACGGAACCATTGGGCCATGGTACAGTCATCGGCGGTGGGGTTATGCCGGGAGTCTACAATCATCACCCCCAGGGTCATCAGCTCCGGATGGGCGAAGTAGGACTCCATCAGCCGCGCCCACCGGTCTCGTTCACTCTTGGACACCCTGGCGTAGCCATATCCTGGCAGGTCCACCAGGTAGAAGCCCCCATCAATCAAAAAGTAATTAATGTGGATGGTCTTGCCCGGGGCGGCACCCACCCGTGCAAAATTCTTTCGGCCCAACAGCCGGTTGATGACCGAGGACTTACCCACATTAGAACGGCCGGCGAAGGCCACCTGAGGCAGCCCGTCGGTCCGGAAGTCCCTTGCGGAAGCGGCGGACAGGATAAATTCCGCCTTTTGCAGGTTGACAGGCATCCTATCCCCTCCTCACTGGCGCAGCCGGGGACCAGGGGCTCTCTTTGCAGTCCCCAGGACTGGAGCGGACGGCTCCCTCTGCTCCTCCGCGGAGGGCAGCGGGTGTGAGAGGGCTGCCGACAACACCTGGTCTGCCCGCTCTACCAGGATAAACTGGAGAGCCTTCCGTACCGTCTGGTCGATCTCCTCTAAGTCCTTGCCGTTGTCCGCTGGCAGGATGACCGTTTTGATGCCGTTTCGGAAAGCGGCCATCGTTTTCTCCTTCAAACCTCCGATGGGCAGGACACGGCCGCGGAGGGTGACCTCTCCGGTCATGGCGATGCCACGGCGCACCGGGCAGCCAGTCAGGGCGGACACCATGGCGGTAGTGATGGCGATGCCGGCAGAGGGCCCGTCCTTGGGGACGGCTCCCTCCGGGAAGTGGACGTGGATATCCTTCTCCTTATAAAAATCGGCGGGGATCCCCAGCCGGTCTGACTGGCTGCGGATAAAGCTGAGTGCGGCGTAAGCGCTCTCCTTCATCACATCTCCCAGATTTCCGGTGAGCTCTACCTTTCCGGCCCCTGGGACCACATTCACCTCCACCTCCAGCAGCTCGCCGCCCACAGAGGTCCAGGCCAGGCCATTGACCACGCCTATCCGCTCTTCCAGGGCCTGCCGCTCGGGGTAATAGCGTGGGACCCCCAGATACTCCTTGAGATCTTTTTCTGTAATGCGAATCGACTTTACGCCATCTGAAACCACTCTCATCGCGGTTTTGCGGCAGATGGCAGCCAGCATTCGCTCCAGCACCCGAACTCCCGATTCCCGGGTATAGGCTGAGATGATCTCCCGCAGGGCGCTGTCGGATACCTTCAGCTGGCTCTTTTCCAGGCCGTGGCGCTTCATCTCCTTCGGAAGCAGATGCTTTTTCCCGATCTGAACCTTCTCCTCATCGGTGTAGCTTGACAGCTCGATGACCTCCATCCGATCCAGCAGAGGCCGGGGAATGGTATCCAGAGTATTCGCGGTGGTAATAAACAGGACTTGAGACAGGTCAAAGGGGACCTCCAGGAAGTTATCCCGGAAGGTGGCATTCTGTTCTCCGTCCAACACCTCCAGAAGTGCGGAGGAGGGGTCGCCCCGGTGGTCCCGGCCCAGCTTGTCGATCTCGTCCAACAGGATCAGCGGATTGCAGCTGCCCGCCTGCTGGATTGCGGTAATGATGCGGCCCGGCATGGCTCCCACATAGGTCTTGCGGTGCCCCCGAATCTCCGCCTCATCGCTGACGCCGCCCAGGGAGAGACGGGCCAGCTTCCGGTTCATAGCCTTTGCCATAGACATGGCGATGGAGGTCTTGCCCACTCCGGGCGGGCCCACCAGGCAGAGTACCTGTCCTTTCAACGCCGGGGCCAGCTGCTTGACTGCCACAAATTCCAGGATGCGCTCCTTCACCTTATCCAGGCCGTAGTGCTCCTGGTCCAGCACCCGGCGGACAGCCGGGACGCTGATCTTCTCCTTGGTGTATTTTCCCCAAGGCAGCTCCAAACATACGTCCAGATAGCTGCGCAGAACGGTGGCCTCCGAGGATCCGAAGGGCTGCTTGGTCAGCCGGTTCAACTCCTTGGTCAACTTCTCCCGCACCTCATCAGGCAGGGCGGCCTTGGCAATCCTCTGACGGTACTCCTCGAACTCGTCGGCCCCATCCCCCTCTCCAAGCTCGTTCTGGATGGCCTTCATCTGCTCCCTGAGGTAGTAATCCCGCTGCTGGTCGGACATCTGCTCTCTGGCTTTGCTCTGTATCTCGTTGTCCAGAGCCAGTATCTCCACCTCCCGGTCCAGCAGCCGATGCAGCTTCTCCAGGCGGCGCAGGGGCCGCCGCTCCTCCAGGATGGTTTGCTTGTCGCTGTTTCGCATGGGGATGTTTTGGGCGATATAGTCAGAGATATAGCCTGGGTCCTGGCTGGCCAATACATGGATCAGCAGGTCTGGAGATACCTTAGGGGCCAGCTCCGTATACCGCTGAAAGAGCTCGTAGGTGGAGCGCATTAGGGCTTCGGTCCGGGCGCTTGTTCCAGTCCGCTCCTCCTCTGGCAGTTCCAGTATCTCCCCCTCCAGATAGGGCTCGGTCCGCAGGAGGCGGAGCAGCTTGCCTCTGGCCTGCCCCTCTACCATAACCCGGACATTGTCTCCTGGCATACGGAGGATCTGGCGTACATTGGAGATGGTTCCTACCACGTACAGGTCGCGCTGGTCCGGCACCTCCACGGAGATATCCTTTTGGGCCACCAGAAACACAGGGCTGCCGGTCGTCATAGCAGTTTCCAAGGATTTGATGGAGATATCCCTGGCCACATCAAAATGGATCAGCACATTGGGGAAGATGGTCAGCCCCCGCAGAGCGATGACCGGCATAGTGCTGGTGTGGAGGATATCCTTCTGTGTGGTCGTCATGTGGTCACTTCCTCTCTGGTCGATATAGCGAAATGCCCCGGGGCCCGCCGATCCGGGGGCTCCGCGGGGCATTCAAGATTTCTCTTTTATCCGGCGTTGGTGCCGGGGACACCGCCGCGCTCGGCCTTAAGCGCCGCTTTCCCCAGACGGGGACGGCGGCAGCGTTCCGGGTCATAGGTCAATTCAGCCGGAGCACCATCCTGCACGGTAGCGGCGGTAATGGTTACCTTCACGATGGTTGGGTCAGAGGGCACGTCGTACATAACCTTGGTCATGATCTCCTCCAGCACCGCGCGGAGGCCGCGAGCACCGATGCCCCGCTTTACTGCCACGTCGGCCACCGCCTCCAGGGCCTCCCGGCTGAAGTCCAGCTCCACCTGGTCGTATTCCAATAGCTTCTGGTACTGCTTGACCAGGGCATTTTTGGGCTCCGTCAAGATCTGGACCATCTGGTCCCGGTCCAGAGACTGAAGGGTAGTGATGACAGGCAGGCGCCCTACCAGCTCCGGGATGATGCCGAATTTCAGCAGGTCGTGGGGCTGGACCTCGGCCATCAACTGGCCCACGTTGCGCTCCTTCCTGCTCTGGATCTCCGCCCCAAAGCCAAGGGTTCGCTTATCCAGGCGGTTCTCAATGATCTTGTCGATGCCGTCAAAGGCGCCGCCGCAGATAAAGAGAATGTTCTTGGTATCAATCTGGATAAACTCCTGGTGGGGATGTTTCCGTCCGCCCTGTGGGGGGACATTAGCCACGGTACCCTCCAGAATCTTCAGCAGGGCCTGCTGCACCCCTTCGCCGGACACGTCCCTAGTAATAGACGTATTCTCGCTTTTGCGGGCGATCTTATCCATCTCGTCGATGTAGATGATGCCCCGCTCCGCCAGCTCGATGTCGTAGTCGGCCGCCTGGACCAGACGCAGCAGGATGTTCTCCACATCATCACCCACATAGCCCGCCTCAGTCAGTGTGGTGGCGTCAGCGATGGCAAATGGGACCTTCAGCACTCGAGCCAGTGTCTGGGCAAACAGAGTCTTCCCGCAGCCGGTGGGACCCATGAGCAGAATATTGCTCTTTTGAAGCTCCACATCCTCCGCCCCGCCGAAGTAGATGCGTTTATAATGGTTATACACGGCCACAGAGAGGGCCACTTTGGCCTTCTCCTGTCCAATAATATACTGGTCCAGAACAGCGTGTATTTCCTTTGGGGTGGGGATTACATCGGGGATATCGCTGTCTAAGGCATCCTGGATGGGGTCGTTGTCCTCGTCCAGAATCCCCATACACAGTTGGACACACTCGTTGCAGATATAGGCCCCAGGCCCGGCAATGATCCGGCGGACCTGGTCCTGATGCTTTCCGCAGAAGGAACAGCGGATGCTTTTTTCATCATTTCGCGCCATTGGTACACCTCATAAACTCTATGGTGGGAAATCGGGGCTGACCCTGAGCGTTCTCCAGGTCAGCGCTTATCGATGACCTTATCGATCAGGCCATACTCCATGGCCTCCTGAGCGGTCATAAAGTTGTCCCGCTCACAGTCCGCGGTGACCACTTCAATGGGTTTGCCGGTATTCTCCGCCAGAATGCGGTTCATCCGGCTCTTGACTACCTCCAGCCGCTTCAGGTGGATGGCCATATCGGTGATCTGCCCTTGGGTCCCGGCGGAGGGCTGGTGGATCATGATCTCAGCGTTAGGCAGAGCCAGCCGCTTACCCTTGGCTCCAGCAGCCAGCAGGAAGGCGCCCATAGAGGCTGCCAGCCCCACGCAGATGGTGGACACATCGCACTTGATATACTGCATGGTGTCATAGATGGCCATTCCGGCGGTAACAGAGCCACCGGGGCTGTTGATATAGAACTGGATATCCTTATCCGGGTCCTGGGCCTCCAGATACAGCAGTTGAGCCACCACCAGGGAGGCTGTGGTGTCATTGACCTCCTCTGACAGCATGATGATACGGTCGTTGAGCAGGCGGGAGAAGATGTCATAGGACCGCTCGCCGCGGTTGGTCTGCTCTACTACATAAGGAACTAAACTCATAATCACATACTCCTTCTTTTGGGACGGTGATACCAGAGTATACCCGTCCAGCCGGAAAATGATTCCTCCGGCCCACCAGAGAAAAAGGGACGATCTCAGGAGCGGGCGGTGTGCCGCCCTGCTCCATGGCCTCACCGGCGCCTTGTTACTCCACGTCTGCAAAAATATGGACACGCCCGGAGCGGTTCCCCACCCCGGACGTGACAGCATCACTCAGCCTTGGGCTCCTCGGTCTTCTTTTTGCGGGCGCGCTTAGGCTTCTCCTCGGCAGGGGCTTCCTCAGCAGCTGCCTCGGCGGCCTCCGTCTTCTTGGCAGCAGCCTTCTTCTTGGCCTTTCCAGACTTGGCCTCAGCAATGACCAGACTGCTGGCCTTCTTCAGCCGCAGGTCCTTTTTCAGGTCCTCGGCGGGAACCGCTGCCTTCACCTGCTCAACCTTCAGGCCGTACTGTTCAGCCAGACGGCTGAACTCAGCCTCTAGCTCCTCCTCAGTGACCTCCAGCTTCTCGGCGTCGGCCACGGCGGTAAGGGCCAGCTCAGTCTGCACCTGCTTCAGGGCGGCGGGACGTGCGGAGGTGCGCAGCATCTCCGGGCTCATCCCCATCATCTTCATATAATCGTCCATGGAGATGCCCTGACCCTGGAGGCGCATGGCGTAGTCGTCCATCAGGCGGTCCACCTGGACCTCCACCATGCCGTCCGGGATCTCGCACTCCATATCCTCCACCAGCTGATCCATCACGGCGTTCTCAAAGTCAGCCTGAGCCTGCTGCTGGCGGCGCTGGGTGACCTTCTCCTTCAGGTCGGTCCGGAAGGCCTCCAGCGTTTCAAACTCGGACACATCCTTGGCAAACTCATCATCAACGGCAGGGGCCTGGGACTCCTTGACCTCGTTGACCTTCACATGGAATACCACAGCCTTACCGGCCAGATCCGCGTGGTAGTCCTCCGGGAAGGTGATATCCAGGTCCTTCTCCTCGCCGGCCTTCATGCCGATAATCTGCTCCTCAAAGCCGGGAACAAAGGCGCCGGAGCCCAGCTTCAGGTCGTAGTTCTCGCCCTTGCCTCCCTCAAAGGGGGTGCCGTTGTCAAAGCCCTCAAAGTCGATGACGGCAGTGTCGCCCTTCTTGGCCTTGCGCTTGACGCTGACCAGGCGGGTCGCCCGCTCGACAAAGGGCTTCATCTCCTCGTCGACGTCCTTCTCGGTAATCTTGGGCTCCTCCTTAGGGGCAGTGATGCCCTTGTAAGTACCCAGCTTGACCTCGGGTCGGACAGAAACCAGAGCCTTGAAGGTAAAGCCCTCCTTACCCACCTCAACGATCTCCATCTTTGGATAGCCTACATCGTCCAGCCCCTGTTCCTTGACAGCCTCCTCATAAGCGGAGGGGTAGACGTCGTTGATAGCATCCTCATAGAATACGCCAGCGCCGTACATCCCCTCGATGATCTTGCGGGGGGCCTTGCCCTTGCGGAAGCCGGGGACGGAGATAGAGCCGCGGCTCTTTAGATAGGCCTTCTGAACGGCGGCCTCGAACTGGGCGGCGTCGATCTGGATGGTCAGCTCGACGGTGCTTTTCTCTTTCTTCTCAACACTGGTGACCTTCATTTGTTTACTTCCTCCTGTGGGCGCATCTCCATCCCAAAGGGGGAAAGAACAGCGCCTTTTTACTTTCGCCACGATATTTTACCAGATATCTCTCTGTTTGACCAGAGGATTTTTAAGAATTTTCCATGAATTTTTCAATCTTCCACCAACTTTTCCGGTCGAAACCCCAAATAATCCGCCGAAACCAGGTGGTACTCAATGCCGCCATGCTTTCCAGAGGCCGCCAGACGGTGGCTTCCGCCGTGGAGGTGGCCATAGTAGCAGCGGGTAACGCCATACCGCTCCATCAGGTCGATGATCTCCTGGCAGCGATAACCCTGATAGAGAGGGGGGTAGTGGAGAAAGCAGAATTTTTCCTTCTCCCCCCCGGCCTTCAGGGACGCCTCCAGCCGAATCAGCTCCCGGTTGAAAATCTTGGTGCCGTGCCCCTCCCTGTCCTCCTCATAAAACCATCCCCTGGTCCCGCACAGGGCGATGTCCCCATAGAAATGGCAGTTATTGTGGAGCAGATGGAAGGTGGTAAATCCATTTTCCTGGAAGAACCGCTCCATTTTGGCGGCGGTATTCCACCAGTAGTCGTGATTGCCCTTCATCAGCAGTTTCTTCCCAGGCAGGGCGTTTAGAAAAGCGAAGTCCTCCCTCGCCTCCTCCAATCCCATGGCCCAGGATAGGTCGCCGCACAAGACCACCGTGTCCTCCGGGCGGATCTGTGAGAAGCCCTCTTTCAACTTATCCACATACCCCGTCCAGCCCCCGCCAAAAACATCCATAGGCTTTCCGCTGGAGAGGGATAAATGGGTATCTCCAATGGCATACAGGGCCATGGGCTCACACCAGCATGGACAGCACCGCGTCCACCATATTCTCTTTCTCCACCGTCCTCGTAAAGCGAATTTCCTTGTTACGCAGAGAGGACAACGGAGCGGGAGCGGGCAGTCCGGTCTTGGCGGACAACTGGTCCAGAGCGTCCAGCCCCTGTGCCACTTCCGTCACTCCCAGGGCTCCCAGCACATTGTCGCAGAACTTGAAGGGACTGGCGGTGGACACCACCACACAGGGGGTATCATCTCCGCTCTCCTTCCGATACTGGTCCAGGGCAGAGAAGGCCACGGCGGTGTGTGGATCGATGAGATAATCGTGCTGACGGTACACCTCACCAATGACACGCTGCGTTTCCCGGTCATCACAGCAGTAACCTTGAAAGAGCTTCTGCAGCCGCTCCAGAATGGGCTTGCGAACCTCATACCGGCCGCTGGTGTTCAACTGCTCCATATATTGCTTGACCTCCTGGGTGTCCTGGGTCAGAGCAAACAGGAGACGCTCCAGGTTACTGGAGATCAGGATGTCCATGGAGGGGGACATAGTATTGTGAAATGGACGCTTGCGGTCGTACACGCCGGTACGGATGAAGTCAGTCAGGACGTTGTTGCTGTTGGAGGCGCAAATCAGTTTGCCGATGGGCACTCCCATCTCTCTGGCATAGTAGGCGGCCAAGATATTGCCAAAATTGCCGGTAGGCACGCAGACATTGATGGTCTGGCCCGGAGCAATCTTCTCATCCCGCAGCAGGTCGCAGTAGGCGGAGATGTAGTAGACGATCTGGGGCAGAACACGGCCCCAGTTGATGGAGTTGGCGGAGGAGAAGAAAAATCCCCGGTCCGCTAGAGTTCTGCGCAGCTCCCCATCGGAAAACAGCCGCTTGACGCCGCTCTGAGCGTCATCAAAGTTGCCTCGCACCGCGGTCACCCCCACGTTATTTCCCTCCTGGGTGACCATCTGGAGCTCCTGTACCTGGGACACGCCGTCCCTTGGATAGAACACCATGATGCGGGTATGGGGTACATCCTTAAAGCCCTCCAGGGCTCCCTTGCCTGTATCGCCGGAGGTGGCCACCAGGATGCAGACAGTCTTTTCCTCCTCCCTCTTGGTCAAAGAGGCAGTAAGCAGGTGGGGCAGCATCTGGAGCGCCATATCTTTGAAGGCACAGGTAGGGCCATGCCACAGCTCCAGGCAGTGGGTATTCCCATCCAGAGAGCGCACAGGGGCGACTGCCGGGGTGTCAAACTTCTCCGGGCCATAGGCGGCCGCCGCGAAGTCGGTCAGCTCCTTAACGGAGAACTCCTCCAGAAATTGCTTCATGATGTAAACCGCCCGGTGCTGGTAGGACATGGACTTTAAGTCCTCCAGGGCTTTACCGGGCAGCTTGGGGATGTAGAAGGGGGTCATCAGGCCCCCGTCTGGAGCCAACCCCTGGATAATGGCCTGGGAGGCCATATAAGAGGTACTTACATCTCTTGTGCTGACATATTGCATCTTGATCATTCCCATCTTGATTCACAAAGTCAAAAACGGTATTACCTGCCATCCGACAGGACCACTGTGCTCTATTATGACAGTTTCCCGGTCCCAGGTCAAGTTCTGAGGAAAGAAAAACCGAGAGAAATGTGGATGGCCTAAAAGGCGTTTTCCACTCTAGAAATCTGGGGGCGGCACGTTTCCGTCCCCTGAGGGGCATAGATCTCCACCACATCAAAACGGGGCTGGAGCTGTGTGGGGTTTTCGGCTAGGTAGAGCTGGGCGGCCAGACGCAGCTTCTCCTGCTTCCGGCTATCCACAAAGGCACCGGCACGAGCAAAGCTGCCACTCTTGCGCAGCTTTACCTCCACAAAACACAGGAAGTTCCCCTCCCGCGCGATCAGGTCTATCTCCCCTTGGCGGCATCTCCAGCCAGCGGCCAGGATCCGGCAGCCACGTTCCCGCAGCCATTGAGCCGCCAAGGCCTCCCCCCATCGGCCCAGCAATCTGCTCTCCTGTCCGCTCATAGGCTTTTCAAAAATGTGCGGCGGTGGATCGGACTGGGGCCATACCGCCGCAGCAGCTCATAGTGCAGCTTGGTACCATAGCCCTTGTGCTGGTCAAATCTGTATTGGGGATACCGCTCCGCCATCTCCAGCATGAAGCGGTCCCGGCTCACCTTGGCCAGCACAGAGGCGGCGGCGACAGAGGCCGACAGGCTGTCCCCCTTCACGATACAGCGGTGGGGCACGGTGATGGAGGAGGTCCGCCCCCTGTCCCGGTTGCCGTCGATCAACGCAAAGTCAGGGTGGACAGGCAGTCCATCGATGGCAAGCTGCATAGCCCTCATTCGGGCGCTTAGGATATCCGTAGCGTCGATCTCGGCGGCATCCACCCAGGCGACCGCGCAGGCCAGAGCCTGCTCCTGAATAAAGGGAAACAGGGACTCCCGCTTCTTTGCCGTCAATTTTTTTGAGTCGTCTAGCCCAGGGACATCCAGACCCAAAGGCAGGATAACGGCGGCGGCGTACACCGGCCCGGCCAGCGGTCCGGCCCCCGCCTCATCGCAGCCACAAACCAGCCCGTATCCAGCCGCCAGCGCCTCTCTCTCATAGGTATAGCGGTCCATTCACATTTCCCTTTCCGGCGCTTCCAGTGTGAAGCGTCCCAGCTTGCCAGCCCTGTATTCATCCAGAAGGACACGAGCCATCCGCTCGGTATCCAGCCCCCCCCCGGAAATCCGCATCCCCCGCTTCTGTGCGCAGGTCTCCAGCAGTCGGTAGCCATAGGCCACGTCATTTTCCTCCCCATCCCGCGGGGGCAGAGCGGCCAGCTTATAGCCGGCCATCAGGGCGTCGGGATAGCGGTGAGCCAGCAGGGTCATCAGATGACAGCCCAGGGTCTCTACATCCATGATATCGTCCTTCACCGCTCCAGTAAAGGCCAGATGGAGCCCGGTCTGTTCGTCGTCAAATTTGGGCCATAGGATCCCCGGAGTATCCAGAAGGTCCAGGGACTGATCCACATTAACCCACTGCTTGCCTCGGGTGACTCCAGGCCGATCACCCGCCTTGGCTGACTTTTTTTTCGCTACCTTGTTGATAAAGGTAGACTTGCCCACGTTGGGTACTCCGACCACCATAGCCCGGACTGGGCGACCCACTTGGCCCTTCTCCCGCCACTTGGCGATCTGCTCCTTCAGCGCCCCTTGCACGACCGCAGAAAACTGGTTGACGCCCCGGCCGGACTTGGCGTCTGTTTCCAGTACGCTGTGCCCCTCTCCTTTGAAGCAAGCGGTCCACAGCCCAGTCATGGACGGGTCAGCCTGGTCCGCCCGGTTCAGGACAATCAGCCTGGGCTTCCCGGCGCAGATGGCGTCAATGTCCGGGTTTCGGCTGGACACCGGGATGCGGGCGTCGGTTATCTCTACCACAATATCAACATACTTCAGGTCAGCCTCAATCTGCCGACGGGTCTTGGTCATGTGACCAGGATACCATTGAATATTCATATGGGACACCTCCCAAAATTTCAGAAATTTGAAAGAAAGACAACCAAAAATTTGTAAGATTTCCATGTTATTCTCTTCCTCGAAACATATTCTGGAGGAAGATAATATGAGCTTTTTTACTCTTAAACTCGTGGCCCTGCTGTCCATGCTGTTCGACCATGTAACCAGTGTCTGGCCAGTATCCTGGTTTGTCTGGGACCTCTTTTTTCCCCACGCCACAGAAACGCCCCATATCGCGCTGGCTATACAGTCCCTTACGGATTATATCGGCCGCATCGCAGCCCCAGTGTTTCTGTTTTTCATTGCCAATGGCTACCGATACACCCATAGCGTCAAGCAGTATGCTCTGCGGCTGTTGGTCTTTGCCTGTTTGTCCGAGTGGCCTTATTACCTCTTATTTGGGATGCATGGGAACATCATATTCACACTTTTTTGGGGCCTAATCACCCTGTGGCTCTTTGAGCATGGTAATCGACTGCATCCTTGGCTGGGATGGACCTTGGCGGCGGCCGTCATTCTGGTAGCGGAGGTCCTGGCGCTGGCGGAGGGAACGGGCCGGTACCTCATCTTGATCCTTGCCTTTTATCTGACTGACCACTGGAGCGTAAGTCGAAAATTCCTGCTGTTCCTCTTTCTTCTGCCCGTGACCCGTTACGCTCTGACTTGGGATCTCCTCTCCCAAGCCGCCGCCGGTACATTGACCTGGCGCTGGATACACCTATGGGCGGTCAACACCATCGGTCCTCTCCTTGGAGTAGCTCTCACCTTCCGCTACAATGGCAAAAAAGGCCTCACCTTTCCGGTGGGTAAATATCTGTGGTATTTCTTCTACCCCGCCCACCTGCTAATTTTAGCGCTGATAGCCGGATAGAAAAAAGGAGCGGCACAAACCGCTCCTTTTTTGTGGATCACAGGGCCTCTTTGATCTTCGCAGCCTTGCCCACGCGGTTGCGCAGGTAGTACAGCTTGGCGCGGCGGACCTTACCGTGGCGGACCACCTCAATCTTCTCGACAGAGGGGGCGTGGACAGGAAATACCTTCTCCACACCGACGCCATAAGAGATACGGCGGACGGTAAAGCTCTCCTCGATGCCGCCGTGCTTCTTGGCGATGACGGTACCCTCGAACACCTGGATACGCTCACGGTTGCCCTCCTTGACCTTCAGGTGGACACGGACAGTGTCGCCGATGGCCACGACGGGGGGTTCAGCCTTCTTGTACTTCTCGGTAAAAGCCTGCATTAGATCCATATTACATTTCCTCCTGTTATATAGGCGTTCATGCCGGCTTTTCTGGCGCACACACGATTAGAGCGCCGCCGCAGAGGACCACCCGTTTTCAGACTAAGGAATCATATCACAATTTTCAGTGGATTGCAAGGACTTTTTCCCCTTTTTTACAAATCGACAGCTGTTCCGGCCGGAAAAAGTATCCGACACCGTCCTCCTCCCGCACCACACCCAGAAGCCGCCCCTCCTGGTCATAGATGGAGCACTCCGTCTCTCCCTCTTTCTCCAGCACCGCCGGTATCAGCTCCGCCCCGTCAAAGTAATAGAGGTGTTCAAAGGTATCCGGCCGGTTGGATGCCGCGTTCCACTGGCGGTACATGGGATCGGTGGGCAGAGGTGTGACATTCCAGGAGCGCGAACCGTCCAGACTGGTCATCAGGCCCTGAAAGGCCCAGGCGCTCTCGGTGCAGCCATGGATGTGCTCATGATAATAATAGGTCTGGTTTGACAGATATGTAGGCTCTACCGCCAAGATGCCGACCCGGCCGTTGTCCTCCGGCTCCAGATCCTGTTGCAGGGCCTGGACGGTCATCTGGCCAATATACTGGTCTGTTTCCCAGGTCTGGCGATAATCGTGGATATCAGCGGCCCCAGCCCAGCAGAATATCAGCGCGGCCAGGGTAGCCAGCACCGCCGGCCCCTGCTTGCGGCCGGGGAGCCTGGACCAGAGGGCCATTACCGCGGTATCGCACACCAGAGCCAGCCCAGCAAAGGAGGTGACGGCTCCACGGAATGAGAACCAGGGATTTGCCAGCACAAAAAAGATACTGATGGGCGCCAGGAAGAGAAGTACCCCTGCCACAATCGCAAGCCAGGGGGACAGTGTTCCCCGCCCCGCCTCCTTCTTTGGAAAGAGGCGCCAGCACAGCACAGCTAACGCCGCCGTGAGGAACGCCCAGAACAGCATCTGTCCGGAGAGGATCCACTGGAAAACGCGGGCCAGTCCCTGAAACAGCGTGGCCCCCATCCCTTCCACAAAGACAGACCGCATCTGGTCCAACACCTCTGGCAAAAAGGTATCCCACCAGTAAGGGGTGTTGACCGTGACCGTTTCCGTCCGTCCGCTGTACACCCCATCGGAGGCCAGCAGCGCAGTCATCTCCAGGTAAAGCTTCATGGCGGGCAGGCCCCACAGGGACAGGAGCGCCCGCTTCCACCTCCTCCAGTCCCGGATCACCTCTAAAATAGCCATGCCTACGATAAGAGCTACGGAAAAAACACCGGATTGCTCGTAAAACCCATAGGGCAGTAACTGGAGGAAAAGGAAAGACAACGCCCAATACCAACGTCCCGTGTCCATCCACCGCAAAAAGGCCTCCGCCGCCAGTACCGCCATCAGCAGGCCGCACACCACCCGAGTGGACGCGGACATCCAATAGGTCCCCTCCACACCCAAGGGCAGAAGGGTCATTACCACCAGAAAAAGAGGACCAATATAAAAGTACCGGCTCAACTGCCGTTTGAGCAGTACGGCGCTCACAGCCAGCGCAAGGGAGATCATCGCTACACCCAGGATCATATAGTCGTACATAGAGCCCCAGATAAAGTAGTCCGCCAGCCCCGCCAGCGGTCGTGAGGCCAGGAGCCCCATCGATGTCTGGAGCTCCCAGAAGCTTTCAGACAGAGCGTAGTTGTGGTACTGGATGTAGTCGTCCAGCTGGGGCCAGTACTGGACGCCAAAAGCACAGGCCCTGGCCATCAGGAGAAGGAAGATTGCCAGCACTTCTTTCCCCATCTCATGGCGAGCGGACCGCATGTCAGACATTCCCATAGACCTCCCTGTGTCCGCTGGACAGCCGGACCTCCATGTGTGGGAACCGCTTCTCTAGGAACTGGACCAGTTGGGGACAGACCACCTGCTCCGTGGCGTAGTGGCCCGCGTCCATCAGATTAATCCCCAGAGCCTTCGCCTCTAAAAACACATCATATTTTACATCGGCGGTCACAAAAGTGTCGCACCCCGCAGCTAGGACTTCTGACAGCATGGACCCGCAGGAGCCTCCGCCCACCGCCACCTTATTCACCGGCACTCCACCATCCACATAGCGGACTGACGCGGCACCCAGTCGCTCCTTTACAAAAGCGGCGTACTGGCACGCATCCAGCCCCTCCTGATGGGCCCGGCCCACCCTGCCGATCCCGTAAGGCCGACCCTGACAGTCTGTTCCGTCCTGGTGGAGCATCGCTGTGTCCACCAACGCCAGCCTGTGGGCCAGCACGTCGTTGACTCCCCCCTGGGCCGCGTCCAAATTGGTGTGGGCGCAGATGGCGGCGATACCCAGCTCTGCCAGCCGAAGCAGGGTCCGTCCCAAAGGTGAGGCGTCCGTAATCGTTTTTACCGGATGGAAGATGACTGGATGGTGGGACACGACCAACTGTGCGCCCCATAGCCCGGACTCCTCCACCACTTGTTCCGTGATGTCCAGCGCTACAAGGACACGGCTCACTGGCCGCTCCCCCCTGCCCACCAAAAAGCCGGCGTTGTCAAAGTCCATCTGTGTTTCAAAGGGTGCCCAGCTGTCCAGGGCCCGGTAGACCTCCATCACATCTGCCACTCTTGCCACTCCCTTTTCATCTCCAGCAGTCCCGTCCGGACCCGCTCCAGTTCTACACGCCGGTGGGCCGCCCGGTCCTCCCTGGCCTGTCCCATCCCAGACAGGGCCCTCTCTACCCGCTTCAGCCACTGGTCCAGCCACTTCCCCCGCAAGGGATGGGGGCTGTTCCTCCCCACCCAGCGTTCAGCGTCAGTCATGGGACCCATCTCGCCCGCCCTGACTGCCATAGCTGTATAAAGTGTATCTCCTTCACAGGAAAGCTCCTCCGCCTCAATCCGGTAGCCGTGGGTCCCCAGCCACCCCCTCAGGTCCGCCATAGACGACATGGGCTGAAGGACCAATAGGGTCCCCATGTCCCGTGTCCAGGGAGCAGCGGCCAGGATGGCGGCAATCGTTTCTCCCCCCATCCCCGCGATGGCTACAGCGTCCGCCTCTCTCGGCGAGATTTCCGCCAGACCGTCACACAGGCAGAACTTGACTTTTCCCTCCAAGCCGAATTCCTCTACGGTAGCTCTGGCCCGATTCAAGGGACCGGGTCGCAGGTCAGCGGCGATGGCCCCTCTGATCTTTCCCTCCAGCAGAAGAACGGCGGGCAGGTAGGCGTGGTCTGTGCCCACGTCAACCAGAACGACATCTCTGGGGAGCAAATCAGCCACCATCCGCAGCCGCGGTGTCAATTGAATCGTTCTGCTCATACTTCCTCCATCCGGATGGATAAGTAGATGGCCTGGGCAAAGTCTCGGACTCCAGACTCCTTTTCCTCATCCATGAAAGGCACAGATTTCCCCAGGTCCCGGCGGCAGAACATCCCCAGATACTCCGCCTTCCCGTGCTTGCACCAGCGGCGCAGGCCCTCCTCCCAGAGGTCGGCCCCCCGATCCGGCCGGTATCCGCAGGTAACGATGGAGGCCACCCGTTTGCCGTTCAGCAGGGCTGCCCCTTTCGTCCTACCATAGTTCTTATTGCCCGCGTAGATGGCCCGGTCCAACAGAGCCTTCATAGGCGCGGTGCAGAAAAAGGCATAGACAGGGGTCGCCAGCACGATCACGTCGCAGTCCTCCATCTCCTGAAATATCTGGGCAAAATCGTCCTTCTGAACACAGCCCAGACTGTCAGGTACATCCTGGCAGGCCATACAGCCCAGGCAGGGCCCTACCTTTTTATCATACAGGTGGATACACTGGGTCTGTATGCCCAGGAAACGGCACTCCTCCAGAAAGGGCGCCAGCAAAGCAGCGGTGTTGCCCTGGGACCTGGGGCTACCCATCAATATGGTAAATTTCATCTCTGTTCCCCCTGACCAGAAAAAAACGGGGACGGAATCGCTCCGCCCCCGCTTTTCAAACTTTACTCACCGGCGGCGATCATCTCGTTGACCTTCGCCAGCAGAGCATCACAGTCCACCCCGTGGACCATGCAGGCCTGCTCCACGGTCTCTCCACGGGAGGAGGGGCAGCCCAGACAGTGCATTCCAATGCCCAGGAACAGGGGAGCGGTCTGGGGGGCGATGGTCAAAATATCACCGATGATGGTGTCTTTTGTAATGGTCATAGCAGGATTCCTCCATTTTCTGAGATAGGAGTATTATACCCCATCTTCTCCCCTTTTTCAATGGAAAATCGGAAAAAAGTCCTTTCCTTTGATGGTATGGCAGATACCCCTTCCTTGCCTGTCTATCCTATCTTTCCATACTGTTCGAGAATTCTGTTTAGCGCCGCTGTTTTCTCGCCAATCCTATTTTGTAAAATTACCAGTGTCTTCTCCCTTTCCATGACCCAATGGATATGGTAAAATAAAAATAAAATATCCGCGCCTCTCCATATGGAGGAGCGCGGGGCAAGGAGCGACACCATGTCCGATCCATTTATCCGTACCCGCCTACTCATCGGCGAGGAACCGCTCGACCGGCTGGCCGCCGCCCGGGTCGCCGTCTTTGGCGTGGGCGGCGTGGGCGGTTTCTGTGTAGAGGCGCTTGCACGGGCAGGCGTTGGAGCTTTACACCTATATGATGACGATACCGTGTCGGAGAGCAATCTCAACCGGCAGATCGCCGCCCTTCGGTCCACCATTGGTCAGCCAAAGGTGGAGGTCATGGCCCGGCGGGTACTGGACATCAACCCCGGCTGCCAGGTCAAGGCCGTCCCTATGTTCTATCTGCCTCAGAACGCCCATCAGGTAGACCTGTCCCAGTACGACTATGTGGCCGACTGTATCGATACTGTGGCCGCCAAGCTGGAACTGATTGCACGGTGTACGGCGCTAGGCATCCCCATCATCAGCGCCATGGGTTCGGGAAATAAACTGGACCCCACCGCCTTTGAAGTGACGGATATCTCCAAAACCCAGGGCTGTCCCCTGGCCCGCGTCATGCGTAAAGAGCTCCGTCGGCGGGGTATCCTCCATCTGAAGGTGGTCTACTCCAGAGAGGAGCCCCTCTCCCCCGCCCAGCTTATCGAGGCAGAGGCTCCCGCCGGTGAGGGTACCCGCCCCGGCTCCTCCGCTCGACGGGCCACCCCCGGCTCCATCTCCTTTGTTCCCGCCGCCGCTGGGCTGGTATTGGCCGGGGCGGTTATACGGGATCTTGGCGGCTTCTAAGCATAAAAACGGCGTGGGAAATATCCCCACGCCGCTTTTCGTTTCTGCTGTCAATCAGTCCTCGGCCAGCTCGATACGGATGTTCTGCGCTCCCTCGTACAGGGTCTTCCTCCCCAGTTCATAAAGCTGGTCCAGCCCTTCGGTAATCGTTAGAACATGGTTCCCCGCCAACTGTCCCACCTTGCTGGCAAAGGACACGCCGCCATAGGCCAGGATCATCTCCATCTCGCTGATGCCCCCTGGATAGATGAGCAATTCCCCCTTGCTGGGGTAGCTGGTGTGGTTCTCAAAGTCCAGCCCCTCCCACCGGGTGTCGCCCATGGGAATCCACATCCCCTCTCCACTCCAGCGGACATGGATCAGCCTGTCCTCGATGGGAAGCATCTTCTTAAAAATGGCACAGGTCCTGGGGGCCTTTTCTTCTTCCAACCGCGCGAAAAATTGATAGTCACCGCAGGTCAACATTACCTTGGTCATATCCGCCGCTCCTTTTCTGGCCTTTTCCCAAAAACGTCTGTCGAGCCCCTGTCCGGCCGTGCAACTTTACAGAGACACCTTGTGGAACACTTTTTTCCCCTTGCGGACCATTAGGCCGTCGGAGAGCTGCTGGGCGGTATAAGCCGTATTGACATCCGCCACCTTTTCGTCATTGACAGTGACGCCGCCCTGCTCCACCAGGCGGCGGGCCTCCTTCTTGGAGGGGGCCAGCTTACACCTGACCATCAGGTCTAAGATCCCGATAGAACCGTCGGTCAAGTCAGCCTCGGTTAGTGCGGTGGAGGGCACATTACTCATATCTCCCCCGCCTACGAACAGGGCCTTGGCGGCCTCCTGGGCCTTTTGGGCCTCCTCCTCTCCGTGGACCAGCTTGGTCAGCTCGAAGGCGAGGATCTCCTTGGCGGTATTCAGCTGGCTTCCCTCCCACTTGTCCATCTCATCGATCTGCTCTATGGGCAGGAAGGTGAGCATACGAAGGCACTTGAGCACATCCCCGTCGCCCACGTTGCGCCAGTACTGGTAGAACTCGTACGGGCTGGTCTTGTTGGGGTCCAGCCACACGGCGCCCTTGGCGGTCTTGCCCATCTTCTTGCCCTCAGAATTGAGCAGCAGAGTGATGGTCATGGCGTGGGCGTCCTTCCCCAGCTTGCGGCGGATCAACTCGGTGCCGCCCAGCATGTTGGACCACTGGTCGTCGCCGCCGAACTGCATATTACAGCCATAGTTCTGGAACAGGTAATAGAAGTCATAGGACTGCATAATCATGTAGTTAAATTCCAGGAAGCTCAGTCCCTTCTCCATCCGCTGCTCGTAGCACTTGGCCCGAAGCATATTGTTGACGGAGAAGCAGGCACCCACATCCCGCAGCAGGTCGATATAATTCAGCTTCAGCAGCCAGTCGGCGTTGTTCACCATCTGGGCTTTGCCCTCGCCGAACTCGATGAACCGCTCCATCTGCTTCTTGAAGCAGTCGCAGTTGTGCTGGATGGTCTCAGGGGTCATCATGTTCCGCATATCCGTTCGTCCGGAGGGATCCCCGATATATCCGGTACCGCCGCCGATGAGGGCAATCGGCCGGTTCCCTGCCATTTGGAGGCGCTTCATCAGGCACAGGGCCATGAAGTGGCCCACATGGAGGGAGTCCGCGGTGGGGTCAAAGCCGATATAAAAGACAGCCTTCCCCTCGTCGATCATTTTGGAGATCTCCTCCTCATTGGTCACCTGGGCGATGAGGCCTCTGGCCTTCAGTTCTTCATAACAGGTCATATCTATACTTCCTTTCCTTTCTTTTCTCCATGGCTGTTATCTTCATTTTGTTGGGATATTGGGATATTGGAATGCTGTGCTTTCGCGCCCAGCTTGAGCTTGAGTACATTATAGGCCACCACCCCGCCGATGACGATGGCCGCTCCCACCATGGCATAGGCTCCGATGGCCTCTTTATAAAAAATCGCCACCAAAATAGGGTTGAGCACCGGCTCGATGCCGGAGATCAGGCTGGCCGTCACCGGCGGGGTGGTCTTCAGGCCAATGCACAGGAGCACATAGGCGACCCCTACCTGGAAGGCCCCCAGAATGACCAAGCTGAAAACCGCTGTGGCAGTAAATTCCGTTTCATGCGCCAAAAAGGGAAGCCCTGTCACGGCGGACAGCACATCTCCCCAGAATACGGAGGAGATGGCATCGCTGTCCGGCATATCGTTCATCAGAAACACTCCGGCGTAGCTCACACCGGACAGCAGGGCCAGAAAATTGCCCAGCCCTCCCCCCATCTCCAGGCTGTCCAGAAAGAAAAAGAGGATGCCACCTAGCACCACCGCACAGGCTGCCAGGTCCAGCTTTTGGGGCTTTTTCCGAAAAAAAAGGGCGGAGAACAACATGACGAAAATGGGCACTGTGAATTGAAGCACAATGGCGTTGGCGGCGGTTGTCAGCTTGTTGGCCAGAGAAAACAGGGCGTTGGTCCCAAACACGGACAGGGCCCCCAGTGCCACCCATCGGTTCAGGCGCAGAGGGTGCTTGGTCCACAGCAAATAGGCCCCGATGACTACCAGGGCAATGGCGGTCCGTCCGCCATTGATAGACATTCCGTTCCAGGGGATGACCTTGATGCAAAGCCCGCCAATACTGTAAAGGGCGGCTGAGATGGCTACGAACAGTGTTCCCCTTTGGCTGGCTGTCATGCGTAGTCTCCTCTCTGCTCTGATATGAGGAAAGCCCTCTGTCCAAATTGGACAGAGGGCATGAAAATGCGGTACCACCTCTGGTATGCTTTCACCTCGCGGCGGAAGCCTCTCGGAGTACATGACTCCAGCGCTGTAACGGGCGCTCTCCGGCCTGTCCCCTACTAGGCCGTTCTCGGCGGTTCAGGCGGCTGCTCCGAGGGGTATTCACAAAAGCTTCCTCTCCCCCGTTGCACCGATCCGGGGGCTCTCTGGGCAGGAATTGCCTCTGCTACTCTTCCTCATCTCCGCAGTGTGCCAAATGTATCACAGTTTTGTCCCTTTGTCAACACCGGGTTTTCTCAGCCTTCGGACAGAAGACCAGCTATCCCGCAGGAACTGTCCCCGTACAGCCCGCCCGATCCGGCGGCGGATCAGCCCAGCCTGGGCCACAGTGTCGCTCCGGCCGGCAGGGCTGTAAAGGGCTGTCTCTACCGCAGGAATCAGTCCATCCAGGGCCGCGGCCAACTCCAGGTCCTCCCCTGCGCTTCGGCGCAGACGGAGCAAGAATTCCCGTGGCGTTTCCCCAGTCCGCTTACGCCAGGGGCTGAGTCGGCAGCGGCGGACCAGGCCGTAAAACATCCCCACAGGGGTGTCCCGGTGACGTGTCAGGAACAGATGCAGACGAATCCGGGTTCTCCAGCTCTCTAGCAGCCGCTTCAGTCCACTCCACAGGGAGATACGGCGGCGCTGAGGCGCCTTTTCAGCCTTTGGCACCTTCCTCCCACCAATTTTCAGCCGTCCCATCAGCCTTAACAGCCACGCCAGGAAAAGGAGGAGCGCCACCGCCGCCAGCACCAGAAGGATGATGGTCAACACAGGGTTGGCTTCCGCCTGAACGAGCTCCTCCTCCGGCAACTGGATCTGTGCATAGGGCTCCTCCAAATCCCCGGCGGCCATCTCCGGCAGCAGAGAAGAGAAAAACAGAAGCAGCCGCCACAGCAGGGCCAATACTCCCTTTGCCAGGGTGACCAGCCCATTCCACAGCATCACGATCCCCTCTCCGGCCGGGGCTGCCGCCACTCCTACCAGGAAAACCATCAGTCCAAAAATGCCCACAAAGGCAATCCCCAAGAGAGCCCAGCCCTTGATTGTGATTGGGCCATACATCCGCCTGGCCGCTACGCCCAAGCAGGCGGCGGCAAAGCCGGCCGCTCCAGGCAGTACCCATAGGATACCGCTCCCCATGATCGAGGTGTAACCCATCAGGAGGACCAGCATTACGGCGCTTGTATCCAGGCTCAGTATCATTTCGTGGAGTGTGGGCGCGTGGAGACCCCGGTATCCCCCCTTCATGGTTATCCAGAGACAGAATCCCGCGGCAAATACCAGCAGCAGCATCTCCTTCTGCTCTCCCAGCAGAAGAATAGACAGGAAAAAAAGGGCTCCCACCGCTGTATTCAGCAACACCAGTCTCCTCATAGTCTGTGGCCGGCTCAAAAACAGCTTGTTCAACAGATAAACAACAGGAGAGTAGACCAGCATCGACAGCGGATAGTATCCATTGGGTGTTCTGGTGGACAGGGTCATCAAATAGAAAAAGGTGCACAGGTTGGCCGCCAGAGTGAACTGGAGCACCAGCGATGAGAAGGTCCGCCGCTCATCCATGGACAGGTCCCTCCCTCAGGCTGGACAGACAGACCAGCTCAAATTCTCCAAACGGCTCCGGCTCCCGGTAGGTCAGCACCGAGGTACATTCCTCTCCCAGCCGGCGCAGCAGTCCCCGGTCCCCCAGGCATGCCGTATCATAGGCGATGTAATAGAAGCGGCCCACCTTCTGGGCGCTCTCGTAGATGGGGCCCTGGTCAAAGACCGGCTGCTGGAGGATAAACTCCCCCCCGTCCTCTTTGCGCACCCGCGCACAGGGCTCGTAGGCGGCCAGGGCGCAGAGCAGCTCCTCCACATGGCTGACAGCAAACAGATTGACCGCCCTGCCGCTGAGACCCCGGCAGAGGCTCAGGCCGCATTGAACCTGGTAGTCAGCCAGCAGGACGAATTCAGAGGCCAGGATACTCAAAGTTTCCTCCAACTCTTCCCAATGGGGGACGTTCCCTCCAAAGCTCTCCCCGTCCAGGAGGAAGTGGACATTTTTGGGCAAAATATCCTCATACACATTGACGGACAAAGGCAGCCCCCGTGCGGCCAGACGCCAGTTGATATGCTTCAGGGAGTCGGTGGTCATGTAGTTCCGGGTGGAGCGGATCACCGTCAGGTCCTCCACGACGCCCCTGGTCCCGGTATCCGCGTTCCACAAGTTGCGCAGGAACAGGTCCGGGACCACCCGGACCAGCCTTGGGTAGACAAAAAACTGCCGTGCGTCCTCTTTGGGAATGAGACACTCTACCTGACTTAGTCCAAAACCGTCCCCCGTCCTCAGTCGCCACCCTTGTGTGGAATAGACGCCCCGGCGCTCCGCCGTCCACCTGGAGGAGAAGCGCAGCCGCTCATACCAGAGAAACATGGTCAGCCGCTTCTCTCCCACCAGTTGGGTGGAAGCCCCCTCTTCCTCCAGGGCGGTCATCTCCCAATCGTCGGGCTTGCGGCTGTTCTCCGGCTTTAGGCAGAGGTTTCTGGACAGAGGAAAAAATACCTCCAGCCATACCACAGGCAGAAACTTGTTGTTGCATACCTCGATATCAAAGGTCGTCTCTTCCCCAGGGAACAAGCCGCCGCTCCGATTGGTCACCTGGATGGACACCTTTCGTGCGGAGGCGAAAGCCCATATCCGGGAAACTGCCGCAAGAAGGAACAGGAACATGAGGACACTGGCCAGGGCACTCTGTCCAAAAAAGGCGGCCAGCACACACAGCAGAGCCGATGTCGCTATAACCGGGATAGACACCAGAAGGCTAGAGCGGCTGAATACCAGCTTATTTTTCATGGGCGACTGCTTCCAGCTCTGGCGCTCCCTGGAGCCGTTCCAGCACATCGTCCAAGATGGCGGACACAGATACGCCGGAGAATCGGGCCCCGCTGTCCAGGATCAGGCGGTGCTCCAGCACTGGGGCGGCCAGTGTCTTTACGTCGTCCGGCGTCACGAAATCCCGGCCCTCCATGGCGGCCCAGACCTTTGCCGCCCGGTAGAGCCCCCGGGTGGCCCTGGGGCTTGCCCCCATCTTCAGTTGGGGATGGCTTCGGGTGGCGGCGGCCAGCGCCACGATGTAATCGGCCACCGCGTCGGACAGGTGTACCTGGCTGATCTGCCGCTGGGCCTCCACCAGCTCCTGGGCATTGGTGACCGGCCGCACCTGGTCAAAGGGAATCTCGTCCCCCAAATTACGGAGCATCCGCCGTTCCTCCTTCGGAGTTGGGTAACCCATGCTGATGCGGATAAGGAAGCGGTCCATCTGGGCCGCAGGGAGCCGGAAGGTACTCTCCGACTCCACCGGGTTCTGAGTAGCCAGCACCAGGAAAGGGGCGGGCAGAGGGAACTGCTCGCCGTCGATGGAGATCTGCCGCTCCTCCATGGCTTCCAGCAGGGCGGACTGAGTGCGGGGAATGGCACGGTTGATCTCGTCTGCCAGCAGGAGATTGGTCATTACCGGCCCCTGGCGCAGCTCAAAATCCCCGGTTTTTTGATTGTATATCCGCATACCGATGATATCGCTGGGCAGCAGATCCGGGACAAACTGGATTCGTCCAGACTGACAGCCCAAGGCGATGGAGATGGTCTTAACCAGGGTGGTCTTTCCCACGCCGGGCAGATCATCCAGCAGGATATGTCCATTGGCCAGAATCGACATCACGATCAGTCTGATCCGGTCCGATTTTCCTACGATGATCTTTCCTGTTTCTTCCTGGATGTTCTGTGACAGCTTGCGGATATCCATAGCTCTGCTCCTTTTATATCAATACGCCTCTTCGGGGTGCTCCGGGCACCTGCCTCGCGCAGCAGGTCAATAGTATGTATTATAATGGTATTATTATATCGACTGCCTCCCGCAAAATCAAGGCCCAGCGGCCCCTCCGTCCATTCACCTTTGGATATGGAAAAGGAGAGCGGCCCGCCATTTTCAGCGGACTGCTCTCCCTATTCTGGTTCAGATGCGGGCTACCCCGGTGCGGCGGGCCGCCTCCGCTACCGCCTCTGCCACCGCCGGCACCACTCTGGGGTCAAAGGGTTTCGGGATGATATAGTCCTCCGAGAGTTCTTCCTCGGAAATCAGGCCGGCCAGGGCCTGGGCCGCAGCCATCTTCATCTCCTCATTGATATCTCTGGCCCGCACGTCAAAGGCACCCCGGAACACACCGGGGAAGGCCAGTACATTGTTGATCTGGTTTGGAAAATCGCTTCGTCCGGTAGACACCACACGGGCGCCTCCCGACCGTGCGTCATCCGGGAATATCTCCGGCGTAGGGTTGGCACAGGCAAAGACGATGGCGTCCCGCTCCATCGTCCGAACCATGTCCGGAGTTACAAGGCCGGGGGCAGATACGCCGATAAACACATCAGCGCCCACCAGCAGGTCCGCCAAATTCCCCCGTCGTCCCTCCAGATTGGTCACCTTGGCAATCTCCTGCTGGGCCCAGTTCAGCTGAGGGCAGCCCTGGTAGATGGCCCCGAATTTGTCGCACAGCGTGATATCCCGGTAGCCGGCCAGAAGGAGCAGCCTCGTAATGGAGATGGCCGCCGAGCCGGCGCCGGAAAAGACGACGCGCACCTCCTCCTTGTTCTTCCCCACTACCTTCAGGGCGTTGGTCAGTCCGGCCAAGGCGATGATGGCGGTGCCGTGCTGGTCGTCGTGAAAGACCGGGATATCACACTTCTCCTTCAGCTTCCGTTCGATCTCAAAGCATCGGGGCGCGGCAATGTCTTCCAGATTGATGCCCCCAAAGGAGCCGGAGATGTTATACACCGTCTGGACAAATTCATCTACGTCCTGAGTCTTGATACATAGGGGAAAGGCGTCTATCCCGCCAAAGGTCTTGAACAGGACACATTTGCCCTCCATGACGGGCATTCCGGCCTCCGGACCAATATCTCCCAACCCCAGAACCGCCGAACCATCGGTGATGACGGCGCACAGGTTGTGACGCCTGGTCAATTCATAGCTCCTGTCAATATTGTCACGGATGGCTAGGCACGGTTGAGCCACACCGGGCGTATAGGCCAGGGACAGAGACTCCTGGTCATTAGCGGGTACAGTAGCCACTACCTCTATTTTTCCCCCCCACTGCTGGTGGAGGCGGAGGCTCTCCTTCGCGTAGTCCATAGTGTTCTCTCTCCTTCTCTCATGCGGCTGGAATGTGGACAGCCATCTCTGTTTTTATTATATATCAGCTATCAAAAAAGGCAACAGGGAACAGTCGATTTTTCCGTCTCCTTCTAACGCTTCCCATCCCTATAAAAATGCAATTCTACATTGACACGTCTTTCATATTCTGTTACAATGTTTTTTAACATTCTATTTCAGGATGTGTTGTAAGGGATATTTATAGAGAATGGGAGGATCATTATGGAACATCACAGAGGACAATGGGGCAGTAACATCGGGTTTTTGATGGCTACGGTAGGCGCTGCTGTCGGACTGGGCAACATCTGGGGGTTTCCCTATAAGATGGGTGCCAGCGGCGGCTTTCCCTTCCTGATCATCTACATCGCCCTTGCTGTCCTGGTAGGCTTTCCCATCATGCTAACCGAGCTGGCAATCGGCCGGAAGAGCGGCAAAAGCGTCCTGGTAAGTTATCAAAATGTAGCTGGAGGCATGGGCACCTTCTTGGGGTTCCTAGCCATCATCTCTCCCCTGCTGATCCTAAGCTTCTACACCGTTCTAGGCGCCTATTGTATCCAATATGTGTGCCTCAACTTTGCCGAGTTGATTGGGGTATTTTCCCTGTCCAGCATCTCCGGCGCACAGTCTTTTACCGATATGCTCAGTAACCAGCCCTTGGCCATCGGTTCTACTGTGTTCTTCATCGCTATCTGTTACCTCATCATCCGCGGCGGCATCAAAGATGGTATTGAAAAGTTCAACAAAATCGGTATGCCTGCCTTGGCGATTATGCTGCTCATCGTCATCATTCGGGCTGTAACACTTCCCGGAGCTTTCGAGGGATTGAAGTTCATGTTTTCCCCCAACTGGGAGCCCTTCTCCTCTGTTCAGGGCTTCCTGAAGGTACTTTCCACCGCTGGCGGCCAGATGTTCTTCTCCTTATCCCTAGCTATGGGTATCACCGTCACTTACGGTTCTTACCTGAGCAAAAAGGAGAGCCTTGTAAAAAACTCCCTTATTATTATCATCTCTGATACCTGTGTGGCCATTATGGCTGGTCTTGCGGTTCTCCCCGCCGCTTTCGCTCTGGGCGGTGAGGGTGCTGAACTGAGCGGTCCCAAACTGCTGTTCATCACCATGCAGGACGTCTTTAACTCTATGGGCGCCTTTGGCCCCATCTTTGGTATTCTCTTCTTCCTGTTTGTCACCCTGGCGGCTATCACCTCCGCCATCGCCCTAGTCGAGGTGCTGGTCACCTTCGTCATTGACCATCAGGTAGCCAAGGGTAGGTCGCCCAAGCGCAGCAGAATCGTAGCGATCGCCTGTCTCATCGTGCTAGCGGAGGCTGTTCTGGTAGCCGCCGATGGGCTTGGCTCCAATGGACTCTGGATTCCCTTCCAGGATACTGGTATGACCCTGGGCGGCACCTGGCTCGACTTCATGGACTTTATTTCTGAGGGCGTGGCCATGCCTCTGGGGGCCTTGGTGATGTCTATCTTGGTGGGCTGGGTCATTGGCCCCAAGGTCATCCGCAGCGAGGTCAGTTTAGAAGGAAATACCATGGGGGACGGTCTGTATTCCTTCTTCAGCATCTGTATCCGCTTTGTGGCCCCTGTGGCTATGGCCTTCATCCTGTATGGCCAGGTCACCACCTTTATTTCTCCCGCATGATTTCAGTCAAATAAAGATAGCGTCCTGTATCCAGATTGGGTACAGGACGCTTTTTTATCTGTGCAAGAAAATGAATAGAATCGAGAACACCAGGCCAAGTCCGGTCAGGATCAGGCCAAAGGCCAGCGAACGCATGACTCCATTCCCCCGCTGTGGCTGGTCGTCGTACAGGCCGAAGCTAGAGTCATCCACTACCTGTTCCAGGCTGGGCCGTGGTGTATATTCCTGCCCCGTAAGGGCGCTCACCAGCCGGCTTCGTCGGTCGATCAGCCATCGGCTCCATCTTAGGAACAAGGCAGGCAGTCCCCGGAACAAAAGCCGGAAGCCCACCCGGTCCACAAAGGCAGCCGCCAGCAGCAGTACCTGGGTGGAAAATTTCAGGAGCGGTCGGTACAGCCCGTACTCCAGATTGAGCCATCCTGGAATAGGGTCTCGGTAGTACCTTCTCCCGCTCTCTCCTTTGGGCATCAGCAGGGTACGCACCACCAGGAGGTAGACCACCAGGCCGATGGTCAGTGAGATCGCCGCCCCCTTCAGATTGACCACAGAGAAGTAATCTACCGCGTGAGACGGCACCGCTCCCTGGAAAAAGGAGCGGCCAAAGGCAGCGATCCTATCCATAAAACGGCCGGGAAGGAGGCCCAGGAGGAGCATCACCCCCACATATGTCAGCAGAACAGCCGCGGAGGCCGGAGCGATATAGCCGCCATGGCGGCGCCATTTTTTATCCAGTACCTCCTGGGGCAGCCGGTTTCTCTCCACAAAGATGCAGAGAAACAGCTTCAGCATATAGGCCAAGGTCAGCCCACCCGCAAAAAGAAACAGCCACTCCAGCGCCGTATAGGCCCAGGCCCGCTCTCCTGACAGATGGATATATTCCACGATGCTCTCGTGGAGCAGTGTTTTGCTCACATAGCCGTTGAGCAGGGGCAGCCCCGCCAGACTGAGCATGGGGATTCCCATGATAAGGGCCAACATGGGCTTATTTCGGCCAAAGCCCCGTATATCGTTCAGGTCAAAGGAATGGGTAGACAGATGGATGACGCCTGCAGCCGGGAAGAGCGCCAGCTTGATTAGCGAATGGTTGACGATATGGAGGACCGTCCCGTCCACCGCCAGGGCGTTATGGCTGCCCAGCAGACACTGCATCGCCAGCCCCACCAAAATAAAACCGATCTGGGAAACTGAGGAGCAGGCCAGTGTCCTTTTGAGGTCCACGGAGCAGAGGGCCAGCACAGCCCCCAAAACCATGGTGACGGCCCCGATGACTGCCAGCATGGCGCCCCAGCTTCCGTCATGGAGAAACAGGGTTGTGGACAGCACAGCTACCCCGTAAATCCCTGTCTTTGTGATAACACCGGACAGGACCGCCGAGGCGGGGGCAGGTGCAGCCGGATGGGCGGTGGGCAGCCAGATGTGAAGCGGAAACGCCCCCGCCTTGGCGCCAAAGCCCACTAGGGTCAGCAGGCCGCCCACCCAGAGCAGGGTACGGTCAGAAGCCTGTGCCGCCGTCTGTGCCAGCTGGTCAATTTGAAGGGTACCCAGTTGGAAGTGCAGGAGAAATAACCCTGACAAGGTAACCAGACCGCCGATGACAGCTACCGCTAAATAGGTGCCTCCGGCTCGCAGGGCCTCCTCCTCCTCTGTCTGGACCACCGACACATAAGAGGTAAAGGACATGACCTCAAAAAATAGGAAGGTAGTGTACAAGTCAGCAGATAAAAATACGCCCATGGCAGCCCCTAATGTGACCAGCCAAAACAGATAGTAGCGGTTCCGCCTTTTGATGTGGGCAAAATACTCGTCAGACAGGATGGTCGCCGCCAACCACCCCGTAGCAGTCAGCATGGCCATAAGCGAGTGGAACCCACCGGAAGCAAAGGAGATGCCGAGCCCACAAAAGCCGTCCAACCGGACCGCGGTGTCCTCTCCCATGGCCATTGACAGCACCAGCAGAAGCTCCAGCGCGGCGGCAGACTGGACAAAGATATCCCTCGCCTTTTTCCAGACTAGACCGACCAGATAGCTGACCGGCCCGCACACAATAGGCATTGCGACCAGCAGCAGCAGAATCCGTCCCACAGGTTCCTCTCCCCCTCTCCAAAATAATGCATGCCCCTATCTATGCTCGGTCATAAGAACAGCAGCCGGCTGATGCCCAGATATACCTCCTGGGCCATCAGCCCAAGAATGACCGAGGCAAGAGCCAGTACGACCAAGGGAATGGTCATCCTCACGCCAGGGTCCCGCCTGGCCTGCCTTGGAATACGCACCGAGATAGCTCGGTGCTGTCTGGGGAAAAAGGCCAGCATGACGATCTGCATCAGGTACAGGGCGGTCAGGATCGCCGAGGCGATAAGGGCGGCGCCACCCAAATATCCCAGCGGGGTACCCAGAGCCACACTGGAAGTTGCCAGCAGCCATTTGCTTGTAAAGCCGGCCAGTGGAGGCACTCCCATCAGCCCCATCGCTGTGACGGTAAAAGTGCTGAAAACCACCGGCATCAGCGGGCCACACCCTTCAATATCTGGGACGAAGTCCCGGTGCATCTTATAGTGGACCGCACCCACCCCAAAAAAGAGCGTGATCTTTAGAACCGCATGAAACACCATATGGGTCATGCCGGCTACCAAGCCAGCCGTAGACAGGGTCATCACGCCCAGCAGCACATAGGACAGGTTGCTGATGGTGGACCAGGCCAACCTCCGCTTCAAATGTTTGGTCTGGAGCGCCTTGGACGAGCCGAAGACGATGGTAAAGAGAATCGCCGCCAGCACCAGGTCCTGCGCCCATGTACCCCGCAGGATATCCGGGCCAAAGCCATACCAGGTCAGCCGGACTACCGCGAACACCCCCGCCTTAACCACAGCTACCGCATGGAGGAGGGCGGTCACCGGTGTGGGGGCCACCGAGGCCCGCAGGAGCCATTTGTGCCCTGGAAATACCGCCGCCTTCACCCCAAAGCCAAAAAAGCCCAGCACATAGGCCACCAGCAGGGTGTCTAGGCTGGTCCCCTCTGAGATTAGAGTGCCTCCCAGGCGGAACATCCCGCTGCCGTATTGGAGGAGAAAGACCATGGCGATAAAGCCCAGGGCGGCACCGCTCATGGAATACACCAGATAGACTCGTCCGGCGTACCGCGCCTTGCCGTCCATACCGTGCATGACCAGGGGAAGGGTAACCAGGGTAAGCAGCTCATAAAAGAAATACATGGTCAGGATATTTGCCGAGAAGGCGACGCCCAACGTCACTCCAAAGGCAGCCAGATAGAAGGAAAAAAAACGGTCCTCTCCCCCCTCCCTGCTCATATATTCCAGGGCATACAGGCAAGCCAGCGGCCACAGCAGAGACACCATTGTGCCAAAGACACAGCCCAGTCCGTCCACCTGGAACGCAACAGACAGCCGCTCCCCCAGATGGACCAGGACCACGGCCTCCGCCCCCTTCATCTCCGAGATGGCAGTCAGGGACAGGACGGCGGTCATGCAGGATACGAACAACACATAGTGCTGCCGTCCCCGCCGGCCCCTTGGCTTCCAAATGGGCAGCATCCCGCCGCTCAGGATAGGAAACAACACTGCTAGCATGATCCACACAAGGAAACACCCCCTTTCCTCACAAGGTCTGAAGGCTCAACCAAAAAGCGGAGCCAGGATATCCTCCACCGCGGGAGAGAGAAGGCCGGGATACATCCCTAAAATCACCACAGACGCGGTGAGGAAGCAGAGGGTGATCCACATGAGCCAGGTATCCTGCTGTTTGACGATCTGGCTCCGGTCAAAGCCCTTGCCGGGGAAAAAGGCCGAGGTAATGATGGGAAGCAGATAGCAGGCGGTAAGCAGAGCGGAGAGCATCAGAACCCCGATGCCCACATAGGACACCGGCCCCAGACCGGCCTCCAGCGCCCCACGGGCCAGCATCCACTTGGCCACGAAGCCCCCTGTGGGCGGAATCCCGATCAGGGAGAGAGAGGCCAGCGCAAAGCACCACATAGTGATGCCATACACCGTGCCCACACCGCGCATCTGAGAAACCTGGGTCAGGTGTGTTTTATAGATGATGGCGCCTGTGGCCATGAACAGGGCATTCTTTCCAATGGCGTGGAACACCACCTGGAAGAGCGCGCCTTCCAATGCGGCAGGGGTCAGCAGCATCAGGCCGAAAATCACATAGGACACTTGGCTGACCGTTGAGTAGGCCAGCCTTTTTTTCAGTGTGTCCTCCCGCAGGGCCAGGGTGGAGCCCATGAGCACCGTGACCAGAGACAGGATCAGCACCGTTCTCTGCACCCAAGTTCCGCTGAGAAAATCCCATCCATATAGATAGTAAACCACCCGGATTATGGCAAAGACGCCCATCTTAGTGATAAGGCCAGACAGGACCGCGGAGGCGGGGGCAGGTGCTACCGGGTGGGCGATGGGCAGCCATGCGTGGAGCGGGAACATTCCCGCCTTACAGCCAAACCCCACTGCCATGACGAGGAACACGCACAGGAGCCACTGGCGGTCCCCAGTGGCTAAGGAGCTGTTCAACACGCCGCCTGGTGTAAACAGGTCTGTGGTACAGTAACCCTGGAGCACGAAAAGTCCCAGCAGCCCAAGCCCTGCCCCGGCCACAGAAAAGGCCAGGTAGCGATAGGCGGCCTCAAATGCCTTCTTGGTGCCGATGTGCAGGACCAGAGGGACGGAACACAACGTCATCAGCTCATAAAACAGGTAGAGCGTGACTAAGTTGCCCGCAAAGCAAATGCCCATCAGAGCGCCCAGCGTCATGAGGTAAAATCCAAAAAACCGCTCCCGGTGGCCCTCATGATTCATATACTCATAGGCGAAAAAGGCCACTGCGAACCAGATGATACAGATCAAGGCGGCAAAAAAACGCCCCAGAGCGTCCCCCTGCAGGACGATGCGGAGCCCTGGGGCTAAATGCAGCATGGTATAGGGTGGTGTATCATAAATGGCCGCAGGCAAGACCAGAAGGATCTGAAGGATCAGGATGGTGGAAACGACGGTACGTCGCGCCCCGAGGGTATGGATGCGGGCCGCCATCAGGCCGCCGAATATGGGAAACAGCACAGGCAGCACCAGCCAGTTTCCATACAGCATTTCCATCCTGTCACCTTCTTTCTCTTCAAATGGTCAATCAAAACTGCGCGAGTCCTGTATGGATCAGAGCAAGGATCGGTCCTACCCCCACGCCCAGCACCAGGTTGAACGCCACGAAGCAGAGGGTAGCCCAGCGGTGGGCCGATGCCTCTTTTGCGGACAGGAAAGTACCTCTTTCCCCGTCCCTCCTGCCCCAGATGACCAAAATAGCAGGGATATAATACATGGCGTTGAGGACGGAGCTGACAGCCAGGCTGAACAGAGTCGGCATCGTCTGCCACTCTCCCGCCAGTGCCGCCACAGCCAGACTATATTTGGATGAGAAGCCGGCCAGCAGCGGTAGGCCGCACAGAGACAGGCCGCCCACGGTAAACCCGATGCCGGCCACTGGAGCCCGCCAGGCCATACCCCGCAGGTCACTCCAGTAGTGTCCTCCCTCCCCGGCCCGTATCAGGGCCCCGGCACCCACAAATATCATGGGCTTTGTAAAGGCGTGGGTCAGCAGTTGGAAGCAGGCCGCGGCGGTCCCCGCCCGGCTGCCCAGCCCCAGGGCAAGAAAGATATAGGATATCTGGGCCGAGGAGGAGTAGGCGATCATTCTCTTTACCTCCTCCTGCCGCAAAGCAGCCACAGAAGCGAACAGCATACCAGCTACGCCCAAAAGGAAAAGCAGGTCATGGAGGTACATTTCAATCAGTACACTGCTGCCAAACACTCGCAGGATCAGCTTTATAATCAATACAATGTAACCCTTCAGCACCAGTCCAGACAAAATGGCGCTGGAGGCGGTCGTCGCACTGGCGTGCGCGTCGGGCAGCCAGGCGTGAAAGGGAAACTGAGCACTTTTAATCGCCAGCCCCAGAGTCATCAGCAGTGCCGAAGCTGTCAGTGGAATCGCATATCTGCCGGTTTGGGCCAACGGTGCTACCGCCCGCCCCAAGTCCTCCATCAGCAGATGTCCGGTGACGCTATACAGCATGGAAATGCCCAGCAGGATCAAGCCGGAACCCAGGCAGCTGAACACCAGATACCGGATGGCCGCCACCACAGAGCGGCCGCTCTCCTTCGCTACCACAGCGATACAGGCGGTGACCGCTGCGATCTCCACAAAGACATAGGCGGTGAAGAGGTCATTGGTATAAACCATGGCCAGCAGAGCCGCATAGAGAAGTTGCATCAACAGGCAATACTGCCCCTGGCGCTCCTCCCGAATGTCCCGGCGGATGTCCTCTGCGCCACCAGTAAGAGAGAGAAACATCACCAAGCTGAAGGCCAGGGCCAGCAATGCCTCCAGAGGACCAGCCCGCAGTTCGTTTCCCCAAGGGGCCGGAAAATGTCCCATCATAAAGGTGAAGCTGTCCCCACTCCACAGGTGGGCCAGCAGAGCCGCCGACAGGGCTGCCACCACGGCCTGGACCACCCGGATCATCCGAAGTGCCTGCTCTCCATTTTTCAGGAACGGAACTGACACCGCACTGAGCAGGGCTAGAAAAATGCTGAAGAAAGGAACGTTATATGTAAAGGGCAAAAGCTTCACCTCCATTCTGTCTCTGATTTATATCTCCCTAATTATGATGTTCTTCTTTGGAACGCATCAGAATGACATCCAGATTCAGGCTGTGATACCTCTTGTACAGCCGACAGGTCAGGGCCAGAAACAGTGCCGTCGTACTCACCGCCACCACGATACCAGTCAGCACCAACCCTCCCGGTACCGGATTGATCCGTACAGCCCGCTCCATCCCCTCCTCCAAAATGGGGGCGCTTCCTCCCTCCACATAGCCCATGGCCGCCAAGAAAAGGAATACTGAGGTATCCATAAGATTGAGTCCGATAATCTTTTTGATTAAATTGGGATGGAGAAATAGCGTGGTGATCCCTATGGCAAATAAGAGGATCGCCGCTATGTAAAACCGCTGCTGTAAAATCAATTCCGCCAAGGCTTACCCCTCCTTTTGTGAAAACAGGGTAAAAAAGGTGTACATCGTACAGGCCACGATGATGCCTACACAGATATTCAGGGGCAGGATGAATCCGGCGCTGAAAATGGCGCCCGGCGTCCCCTTGGGCACCTCCCACCCCAAGTGATTGGCCCCGGTAAAGAAGGAATATCCTTTCATCAGGCCATAGGCTAACAGGCAGGTAACCGTCACCGCCGTGATGCGTCTGGGCGGGAGCAGGCGTTCCATCTCTTCACTCCCCAGGATCATGGAGCAGAGGATCAATCCGCACCCAAGCACAGTCCCTCCGGAAAAGCCTCCGCCGGGACTTAGGTGGCCATTGAGGACCACATAGACGCCAAACATCATCACCGCCGGCAGGATGAGCCGCCCCATCTGAGCCAGTACCGAATCACAAGGCGCAGTCTGGCCGTCCTCCTTCCCAGTCTTACGCAGCAGCAGGACCACACTCATAGCAGCCGCAAAGAGGACCGTAGACTCACCAAAAGTGTCAAATGCCCGGTAATCCAGTATCATTCCGGCTACGGCATTGACCGCGCCTGTTTCTTCCACGCCTTTTTCCAGATATCGCTGAGATACCTCGTTGATCGCCGGGGCTTCCGGGTCCCCAAACCGCGGCATGGAAAGAGCTACCAGCAACAGGGTAAGCATCAGCACCATGGTCACACATACGGACAGAATACGGTAGACACGCACCAACTTTTTCAGTGTGCCTGGCCGGTACCCCCTCTTTCGACCACCCGCTCTGACCGCTCTCTGTTCCACGACGGCATGATGGCCTGGTACCGCAGGCTGAGGAATCCCTTTTGCCGCTCGCTCCCGCATCCGCATCAGCCGGTAGGCACCGAAATCCATGGGCTCGTGGGAGTCAATATATTCTAGATACTCCACGAACTCTGCCCGCTCCGGGTCCTCGGCCTCCTCCGACCCCTGATCCGCTTCTTCCCCCTCTGCCCAGTGGAGAAACCGCTCAAAGCGGCTTTCTTCAGTATGGTCACTCCTCATCCTTGTCCACCCCTTTCAGGGCATTCACCCTTCTCAGGGCCAGGAAGAACAGCAGACTTGTGACACCCGCCCCCACAGCGGCCTCTGTAATGGCCAGGTCGGGGGATTCCAGCAGAAACCACAGGATGGCCATGACCGAGGAATAGGACATAAAGATGATGACCGAGGCCATAAGTCTCTTGGTCATCACTGCGGCCACGGCGCAGAACACCAAGAACAGCAGCAGAATGATCTCCAGTACGATCACAATTCCCGCTCCCCCTCTCCGGTCAGCTGATCTGGTTCGATATCCCGGCCGGTAATCAGTTCCATTCTGGCAATCAGGTGGGAAGAAATGGGATTGGTGGCCCAGAGGACCACCAGCGTTGCAGCCAGCTTAATCCCATGCCCGTTCCAGCCACACAGAAGGATCAGTCCCCCCAGGATTAGCAGCACACCCAGGGTGTCGGTCACCGCTCCCGCGTGGATACGCTCCAAGGCATCCCGGAAGCGGAACAGCCCCAGAATGGAGATGGCTATCACCAGGGTTCCCAGAAGAATCAGCCCCAGGGCAGCTATGGTACGGATAGTCATTTCTTTCCCTCCTTCCGGTTTCGGTGGCGTTCCACGGTAACGCGGCTTAAAACAGCCACCGCCAGCAGATTAAGTAGTCCGTAGAGGATAGCCACATCCACCAAGTATGCCTTTCCCAGCAGATAGGACAAAATACAGATCACAAAGATGACCAACGTGCATATCTCATTGAGGGCTATCACCCGGTCCGTATACCTGGGCCCGCGGATAGCCCGGATCAGGCATAGCAGAATACCCAGCGCCAGCAGGCACAGTACAGCAGTCAGAACTGCCCGCAGCATCGGCGTACACTCAGCCATGGCGCTCCTCCTCCAGCTTTTTCAGTTTCTCCGCAAAGGCAGATTCCTTTAGTCCTGCTCCAAACTCAGGGTCCAGGGCGTAGACACACAGCATATCCGGCCCCATGGACACCGTCACTGTCCCGGGCGTTAAGGTGATAGAATTCGCCAGGGCCAACTTGGCCAGGTCACCCTTTGTCCCAGGCTGAAACCAGATCAATTTTGCCGGAGCTTGTTTCTTCCCAGGGGTCAGGATACGGCCGATGACCTGGATGTTGGACAGCAAAATCTGGCCCATCAGCCACATCAGATAACAAAATACCTCAGGGAGTCTGCGCAGAACGCGCAGTTCTCCCTGAGGCGAAATATGGAGCACCCGATGGGCAAAACAAGTCAGCGCCGCAGAAACTGCCGCGCCAACCAATATGATCTCAACGGTCACCTTTCCGTTCAGCAGCAGCCAAAACAGGAACAGCAGCACAAATACCAAACGGTCTTCTCTCCCTCTCATCCCCAGTTCGTTTTCCAAAGAGCCAGCACCCACACTCTCCCTGCGGGCTGTCTTAAATAGTATAACAGATTTGTTTCAAAAACGGAAGAGAAAATATGTCTTGTCCCCATAAATTCCTTTTTTAATTCAAAAAGAAATCGGGCCGCCTATTTCAGCGGCCCGACTGGGCACCTGCATCTTTTAGACCAGTTCGTGGACGATATCCCGCAGTGTTGTCACCTCTCCTACATTTCCTGGGAAAATAATATAGGACATACCGGGGAATCTGCTCTCCTCTCCAGTCTTCCAAACCGGAACTCCAGGGGCGGCCTGCCCCAGCACCAACGCCTTTTTGACGCTCAGTGCCTGGATACCCACATCGCTGGAGGTGATGCCCCCCTTGGCCACGATAAAGGACGGCCTTTCTCTCAAATCGGACACTACCCCAGTAAGGGCCCGCGAGATACGCACACTCAGCTCCAAATTGGCGTCGGCGCTCTCTTGACTGACCCGGAGGACCTGGCGGCTGGTATAGACTACAGCGGTCCGTCCTGCCCGTATCACCTGCTGGGCCCTGGCCGACACTCTCGCCCGCTCCTCCTCCAGACCACCCGGCCGGAGGGCGCTCTCCGCCTGGAAACAGATCTCCTCCAGGCCATCCACACCATCCAGAAGGCATTCCAGCTGCTGGCTCGTCTTTTTCACATGGGAGCCCACCACCACCAGGCCTCCATTCGGGTTATCCCGGTCACGCAGCTCCGCCCGGCCCAGGAGTGGACGATGTTCTACACCGCCCATTACCCGGACCAGTCCGGCGGCACAGCGGTAAAGAAACTGCTTTCCCTGATTCAAGGCCGCCATCAGAGCGGTGACAAAAACCTCTACGTCCAGGTCATCCGCGGCGTTGACCACCACCTTCTGAAACCCGGACACGCCCATCAGCTTCCTGGTGATACCCGGATAATCCAGGGCCCGGAGCTCCTCCAGGGAGATGGATACCATCTCCTCCGCCCGGTATCTGCCCCCGGTTCTCTCCTGGCACCAGTCTTTCAGGTCGGAGGAGGTGTAGGCAAAGGTGGTATCCTTGGCAAATTCCGTCATGCCGGCGGGCACCAGCTGTTCTCCCATCTTCACATAGTGGACATCTCCAATGGTGAGCCGGCCCCCTTCCTGGAAATAGGGCATGATGATCTCGCCGTCATAACAGGTCTCCAGCTCTCTCTCCAGGGTCTGCCGCAATGTCTCCGTTTCCAAGGGATAATGGCCCCGCAGCGTGGAGTCTCCCCGGCTGATTAGGACAAAGGGCTGCCCCGCCTCTCTGGCCGCCCAGGCGAGATTCTTCCCGATCTCCTGGTGGGCGCGCTCTGTTTCTTCCGCGGTAAAGCCCCTGGAGTTGGTCAGAACAAAGAACATGGGCTGTTCCGACCGCAGGCCCTGGAGCAGTGTTTCCCGCTCCCAGTCTGTATAGACATACAGGCCGTGAACCGTCTGGACGCCGGTGGGATCGTCGTCCAGCACCACCATCTTCCGCCGGCACCCTTCTAAGGCCCTCTTTAGCTCCTGGTGGACCTGCTCCTTTGCGGGCAGAGGCCACTGCCGCGCCAGGTCCGCGGGCTCAACTGCGACTTTTCTCTCACTCATATCTATAATATCCTCCTATTTACCTGTTAAAACTTGTGGGAGTCCACTTCAAATCCCGCGCTCCTTTACAGGGCTTCTCGGAGGACATTCCGGTACTTTTCTCCCTCAGCAAGCAGTTGCTCCGCACTCTGGCGCAGCAGTTCTGTCACCGAAGATCCCCCGATCAGACGGGCCAGCTCCTCTCCTCTTCCCGCCCGGTCCAATCGTTCCACATGGGTATACGTCCGGCCATCCCGCTCACCCTTCTGGACAGAGAAATGGGTGTCTGCCATTGCCGCAATCTGGGGCAAGTGGGTGACGCACAGCACCTGCTTTCGTCTGGCTACCTGGGCCATCTTTTCCGCTACCTTTTGGGCCGCCCGCCCGGAAACTCCGGTGTCCACCTCGTCAAAGACCAGACTGCCCACTCCGTCATCCTCCGCCAACACGTTTTTCAGTGCCAGCATGATACGGGCCAGTTCACCACCAGAGGCCACCTTCTGAATCGGCTTCAGCGCCTCTCCCGCGTTAGCGGACATCAGAAACTGAACCTGGTCCAGCCCTGTGGTTCCCATCCCGTCCTCCTCCTGCTGCCCCAGAAATTGGGCCTGGAACTGCACTTTCGGCATATCCAGCTGGCGCAGCTCCTCCTGCACCCGCTGCTGCAGGGACAGGGCCGCCTCTTTTCTGGCATGGGACAGGCGCTCTCCCTTCTCCCTGGCCTGTGCCCGGACCTGGGACAGCTCCTTCTGGAGTCGTGCAATGGTGTCGTCCGCATCTTGGATCTGGTCCAGCTCCTGGCGGCTCCGCTCCAAATAGTCCAACATATCAGCCACTGTGGAGCCATATTTCTTTTTCAGCCGGTAAAGGATGTCCAGCCGACTCTCCAGTCGGTCCAGCTCCTCCGGAGAAAAGTCAAGCTCCCTGCCCTGGTCCCGCAGGCTCTCCAAGGCGTCCTCCGCCGCGGCCCGCAGGGTGGACACCTGGTCCGCCAACGCCCCAATCTGTGGGCTGAGACGGGCCACGCCCCGCAGCTCCCCCTCGGCGTCAGCAATTAGGGCACAGGCCCCTTGGTTATCCTCATCGCCCCCCAGCGCATATTCTGCCGCCTGGAGCGCATCCATCAGCTTGCCGGCACTGCGCATCAAGGTCTTTCGGGCATCCAGCTCCTCATCCTCACCCGGCTTCAGCCCGGCCCGCTCCAGCTCCTGAATCTGATAGGTCAGCGTGTCCACCCTCCGGCTCCGCTCCGCCTCGTCCATCTCCAGCGAAGCGATCTGCCGCCTTTTCTCACTCATGGCCTGATAGCTGCTCTGATAGTCTTTCAAAAGGTCCCCGGTCCTGCCGAAGCAGTCCAAATAGTCCAGGTGGCTCTCCGGGTCCAGAAGCTGCTGCCCGTCGTGCTGCCCATGAATATTCAGCAGCTGCCGCCCCAGCTCCCGGAGCTGGGCTACGGTCAAAGGCCGTCCGTCTACCCGGCATACATTCCGGCCGTCCCCCTGGATCTCCCGTTGGAGTAGCAGTTCCTCCCCCTGTGGTGGAAAGCCGTTATCCTCCAGCCATCTGAGCTTGGGGAGCCCAGTAAAAACGGCTGTGACCAGCGCCGACCTGGCCCCGGTGCGGATGAGTTCGCGGCTGGTCCGCTCTCCCAGAACAGCGCCAATTGCGTCGATGACGATGGATTTTCCCGCGCCGGTCTCGCCGGTAAGCACATTGAAGCCGCCATCAAATCGGATATCCGCCGACTCAATGATAGCGATATTCTCAATATGGAGCAGAGAAAGCATGGTATACCCCCTTTCTGTCCACAGATCAAATTACTTCAGCAGCTTGTGAACCTCGCTGTTAAAGGACTGGGCGGCAGCACTGTCGCGCATGATCAAAATGCCTGTGTCATCCCCTGCCAGACTGCCGACGATTCCAGGAATCTCCATATTGTCCAGAGCGGAACAGGCAGCTGAGGCCAGTCCCGGCATCGTCTTGACCACTACGATATTCTGGGCCACATCCACCGAGATGACCCCTTCTTTGAAAATATTGCGCAGCCTGGTGTCAGAAGTAACAGCGCCCTTCCGCTCGCTAGGGGCGTAGCGGTACGCACCTTTTCCGGTCAAAACCTTGACCAGCCGAAGTTCCTTGATGTCCCTGGAGATCGTGGCCTGGGTGGCCGAGATGCCTCGGGACTTCAGCTCCTCCAGCATCTGCTCCTGTGTCTCTATATCCACCGACTGTACGATATTTAATATTTCAGCCTGACGCAAATTTTTCACTTTGTGAATCCTCCCAGCTTCTGGTTAATGACCTGATAAAAGCTCCGGCCAGCCAGTTGGACCAGCTTGGTGCAGTGGGTAGACCGCCGGACTTCCACTCTGTCGCTGCCTGATAGTCGGATTGCTTTGCCTCCATCTACTGACAGGTACAAATGCTTGCGGGTTCCCCGGGGCAGGGTAACGCTCACCGTCCGTTCCGGAGAGAGTACCATCGCACGGGCAGCCAGTTGGTGGGCACACACCGGAGTGATGATGATGCTTCGAGAGGTAGGTTCTACAATGGGGCCTCCGGCGGACATGGAGTAAGCCGTAGACCCCGTTGGGGTGGCCACGATGACGCCGTCCCCCATGATGCTGCTCACCTGGACCTGGTCGGCCCACACCTCCACCTCCGCCACCCGCGCCATGGAGCCCTTGAACACCACAGCGTCGTTCAGCGCCAAGTCCTGGCTGATAATTTTTCCCCCCCGCACTACCTGGACATCCAGCATCATCCGCTCCTCGATAGAAAAGTTTCCCTGGGCCAGCGGAGCCAGCAGAGGGAGCTCGGACCGCTCCAGTTCCGCCATAAAGCCCACGCTGCCCATATTGACCCCCAGAATCGGCACATCGTGAAGCGTGGCGTCCCTGGCCGCATGGAGGATGGTACCGTCTCCTCCGAAGCAGATCAGAAGATCCGCACTGGGCAGCTCCCGCTCCAGAGAGGACAGTGTCAACTGGCGCGGCACATCGACCCGGTCCCCCTTCTTCGGGACGAAGGGCAGGCAGAGCGCCGTCTGGGCACCAGATCGTTCTAAAATGCGCTGTGCCTCCAGCGCGGCCTTCAGACCCCGGTCCCGGTATGGATTTGAGCTAAGGATAACTTTCATTCCCGCCCCTCCTTCCACACGTTGTGAGATCGCTGGACCAGCTCCCACAGGTCCCCCCCATAGGGCACGCCGGCCCCGGCACGCAGATGACCCAGGTACTCGATGTTTCCCTCCGGACCCTTTATCGGTGAGAAGGTAATATCCTTTACAGTAAAATCCGCATTTTCGGCGTGAATCAAAAACTGGCTCAATACCTCCAGATGGACCTCCGGGTCCCGAACCACGCCTTTCTTCCCCACCTTGTCCTTCCCTGCCTCAAACTGGGGCTTCACCAGGCAGACGCCCTCTCCGCCTGGAGCCATCAGGGGCCGTAGAGCGGGCAGGATCAGATTCAGGGAAATAAAAGACACATCGACTGAGAAAAAATCCAAAGGCTGAGGGATCTGCTCCACTGTCAGGTATCGGGCATTGGTGCGCTCCATGCAGACGACCTTTGGATGAGTCCTGAGCCGCCAGTCCAGCTGGTTATAGCCCACATCCACCGCGAATACCTTAGCCGCCCCGTTTTGGAGCATACAATCGGTAAATCCTCCTGTGGAAGCGCCAATATCGGCACAGACTGCCCCCTCCAGACAAATCGGCCAGCAGGCCATGGCCTTTTCCAGCTTCAGACCGCCCCGGCTCACATAGGGCATCGTCTTGCCCCGGACCTCGATGCGGGCACTCTCACCCACAGGCGCTCCAGCCTTGTCCACCTTCTGTCCATCTACATAGACCTGTCCGGCCATGATGACCGCCTGGGCCTTCTGACGGCTCTCCGCTAACCCCTGCTCTGTCATGGCTACATCCAGTCGCTTTTTATTTGACACAGCCCAGCACCTCCATGGCCCGTCGGGCGATTCCAGGCCCGTCCAAATTCAGATCCCGCTTCAGCAGCCGGACTGCCCCGTGGGGCACAAATTCCTGTCCGCAGTCGATCCGATATATCCTGGCCGGGATCTGCTTCTCCTCCAGCGCCGCGGCCAAACGCTGTCCCACGCTGCCACTGGCCACGCAGTCCTCGGCTACCAGCAGAGCCCCAGTCTGACGGACGCAGTCGGCTACAAGCTCAGTCGGGAGAGGGGTAATCTGGTTCAGCTTGACCACCTGGGCCTCGATCCCCTCTTTGGACAGAAGGTCAGCCGCCTCCAGCAGATCGTTGATCTGGATGCCGTAGCCCGCCAGGGTAAGATCTCTCCCCTCCCTTAGCAGTACAGCAGGCCCGCTGCCTGAACTGCCCGTATACATCCCCTCGCCGCCACGTGGATAACGGACAGCTACCGGCCCCTTGATTTCCAGCACGGCCCGCTCCAGCATCTCCTCCAGCTCCTGGAAGCTGGAGGGCGCAAAGACTGTCATCCCCGGGACGCTATCCAGATAGGCCACATCAAAGACGCCATGGTGGGTCTCCCCGTCCTCTCCCACCAGTCCGGCCCGATCCACGCCCAGCACCACATGGAGGTGGTCAATGGCCACATCGTGGATCAGCATATCGTAGGACCGCTGGAGAAAGGTGGAGTACACTCCAAACACGGGTATCGCCCCCTCCTTGGCCATTCCGGCTGCCATGGAAACGGCGCAGCCTTCGGCGATCCCAACGTCAAAGAACCGGTCCGGGAAGGCCCTGGCAAATTCCTCCAGGCCGGTGCCCCCCATCATAGCGGCTGTCAGGCCGCATATCTCCGGGTGCTCCCGTCCCATTTGAGTGAGTTTTCTGCCGAACACAGCAGAGAAATTGTCGCCGCCCACCTTTTTCATCAGGCCGGTCATGGGATCAAAGGGCCCAACTCCATGGAAGGCATCCGGATTCTCCTCAGCGGGCAGATACCCCTTTCCCTTGACGGTCCTCACATGGAGCAGGACCGGCTCATTCAGTTCCCTGGCATATTGAAGAATCCTGGTCAGCTTTGGCAGGTCATGCCCGTCTACCGGACCAAGATAGGTAAATCCCATATTCTCAAACATACTGCACGGCAGAAGGCTCTGCTTCAGCGCCTTCTTGACCCGGTGGGTAAATTGGTATATCCGCTGCCCCACCCAGGTCTTCCCCATGATGCGGCGGTAGTGTTTCTTAAAGGTCAGGTACTGGGGCTTTAACCGCTGTTGAGCCAGATGCTCCGCCACCCCGCCTACGTTGGCGGTAATGGACATCCCGTTGTCGTTGAGGATGACCAGCAGCTGCTGGCCGCACTCCCCAGCGTTGGACAGCCCCTCGTAGGCCAATCCGCCTGTCAGGGCCCCGTCACCGATCAGAGCCAGTACCTTATAGTCCTCCTTCATCGCTGTTCTGGCCCGAGCCATACCCAGCGCCACCGCCACCGAGTTGGAGGCATGGCCGGCGATAAAGGCGTCGTGGCCGCTCTCCCCCGGCTTTGGAAAGCCAGCAATACCGCCGTACTGGCGCAGAGTGGACATCGCCTCCCTCCGGCCGGTAATCATCTTGTGAGGATAGCACTGGTGCCCCACGTCGAATACCAGCCGGTCCCGGGCGGTATCAAATACCCGATGGATGGCCACTGTCAGCTCCACCGCACCCAGGTTGGAGGCCAGATGCCCTCCTGTCTTGGATACCTCCTCCACCAATTCCTGGCGCAGTTGAGCACAGAGGGCCTCTCCCTCCCTGTCTGTCAAATCCGCCAACAGCGGTCTGTGCGGACCGTTTTGTTCTCTGTTCAATCCTATGCGACTCCTTCGCTCCCGCGTCCCGGATCTTGTAGACCGGGGCGGCGCTTATTTCCAAAGCAGGGTCAGAAGCCCCACCAAGATACCCAGCAGGGCACCCATCAACACCTGGAACGGCGTGTGCCCCAGTGCCTCCTTCAGCCGGCGGCCCTTCAGGTCAGGAGGGAGGTCCTCCAGGCTGCCAAGCAGCTGGTTGAGTGCCTTGGCCTGCTCGCCAGTGGACCAGCGCACATTGAAAGCGTCATACATCACCACTGCCGCCAGGCCAGCGGCCAGAGCGAACAATGGACTATGCCAGCCATAGGCGATGCCCATAGACACCGCCAGCGCGCACACAAAGGCCGAATGGGAGCTTGGCATCCCACCGCTGCTAATAAGCGCGCTCAGGCTGGATTTACGCCGGATAGCCAGATCGGTCAACACCTTGATCATCTGGGCAGCGAACCAAGCTGTAATGGCCAGATCCAACATCAAATTCCCAGTGAGGAAGCCCTGATAATGCTCCATGCCTGTCCCCCCTGCTCTTAAATCGCCCTTAGTTGCTTCTCTGGGCCAGATGATCCGCCAGCCAGCACAGACAGCCGATGCTGCCGCGCCATCCGCCCCGCTCCAAAGCATCTTTCGCCAAGCGGGTATGCTCTATCACCTGTTCCCGGCAGCCCTCCACCCCCAGCAGTGTCACATAGGTGGTCTTGCCGTTGGCGCTGTCCGATCCCACCGGCTTACCCAGCTCCTCTGTGGTGGAGGTGGCATCCAGCACATCGTCCCGGATCTGGAAGGCCAGCCCCAGATGGGTGGCATACTCCCTGGCCGCGTCAATACAGCTGTCATCTACCTCTCTATGGCCGGAGCAGGCCAGAACCCCCATGACACAGGCGGCCCGCAGCAGGGCGCCGGTCTTTTTGTCATGGATGGCCGTCAAGTCCTCCAAACTGTGGGGCTGTCCATCCCCAATGGTATCCCAGTACTGGCCGCCGCACATCCCCTGCACGCCTGCCGCCTCGGCCAGCACACCGGCGGCCAGGGCAGGAGCTGCCGCTCCCTCACCTGACCAGGGCCCCTTCGCAAACAGCACAGTACGGAAGGCAGCCGCCTGAAGGGCATCCCCGGCCAAGGTGGCTACACACTCGCCAAATACCTTATGGCAGGTGGGCTTCCCCCGCCGCAGGTCATCGTTGTCCATACAGGGCAGGTCATCGTGGATGAGGGAATAGGTATGGAGCATCTCTACCCCGCAACCAAACTCCAATCCCTCCTCCAGCTCACCGCCGGCTGCCTGACAGAACAGCATGGTCAGGATAGGGCGGATCCGCTTTCCTCCGGCCATGAGGCTATATCGCATGGCCTTTTCCAACCCCTCCCCCTGGAAGCAGGAGGCAAGGTATTCTTCTGTTAGGGCATAGGCCCGGTCCATCTGCTGCTGGTAGTTCATTTTCCCTTACTCCTCCCGTGCGAAAGGCCGCTCCTGTGGCTGTCCGTCCTCACCCGCAATCAGCAGGCTCACCTTCTGCTCCGCCTTGTCCAACTGGGCAGTACACTCCCGCAGCAGTTTAGCTCCCTCTTCAAAGAGGGCCATCGCCTGCTCCAGCGGAGCCTCTCCCCGCTCAAGGAGGGCTACAATCTCCTCCAGCCGAGCCATAGAAGCCTCAAAATCCAATTTCTTATTTCCTGCCATCGGGCACACCTATCCTTTCTTCTACACGGCATTCCAAGCTGCCGTCCGACAGACGCAGGGAGAGCCTGTCACCCGGAGCGGCTCCTTGCGCCGAGGTCAGCACATGGCCATCCTCTCTTTGCGCGATGGCGTATCCACGCCCCAAAACCTTCAGAGGACTCATTGCGTCCAGAGAGGCCGCCAACCTGGCCGCACGCTCCCTCTGTCCGGAAACATTCCTCTCCAGTCCGTGAATCAGACGGCTGCTCTGGTAGTCCAGCAGCAGCCGCTTGTCCCGGAAATAGGAGGCGGGGTCGGTCATAGTCCTGCTCTGAGCCAGGCGGTCCAGCCGCTGCCGGTATCGGGCTAGGCGGTGGAGCAGTCCTCCCTCCAGCCGCTCTTTCCCTCCCATCAGGGTGGAATAGATCTCATTTTGATCGGGTACCGCCAATTCAGCGGCGTTGGAAGGGGTGGCGGCTCTCAAATCGGCCACGAAGTCGGCAATGGTCACATCCGGCTCATGTCCCACGGCAGAAATCACCGGGATCTCCGACTGATAGATAGTCCGGGCCACAATCTCCTCATTGAAGGCCCACAAGTCCTCCATAGAGCCGCCGCCTCGGCCCGTGATAATCAGGTCCGCCACCCGCTTCCAGTTGGCCCACTGGATGGCGGCGGCGATCTCCTCGGCCGCGCCCTCGCCCTGGACACGGACCGGCAGTACCTTCACCTGGGCCATAGGCCAGCGGGTACCCAGGATTCGGAGCATATCCCGGACCGCCGCCCCGGCTGGCGAAGTCACCAGCGCGATGACCTTTGGAAATTTGGGGATTGGCCTCTTATGCTCCTGGTCAAACAGCCCCTCCCGCAGCAGGCGCTCCTTTAACTGTTCAAAGGCCATGGCCAGGTCCCCCGCCCCATCAGGCGTCAGGCGGACACAATACATCTGGTACTGGCCGTCCCGAGGGAATACGGTGATCCGGCCAGAGGCAACCACCTGCATCCCGTTCTCCGGCCGGAAGCGAAGAGACTGGGCGTCGCCGCGGAACATAACACAGCGCAGGGCGCCCTCACTGTCCTTCAGGGTGAAGTAGTGGTGTCCCGAAGGATACATCTTGTAGTTGGACAGTTCTCCCCGGACCAGAAGCGAGGACAGGAGCCGGTCCCGGTCCATAAGGTTTTTCAGATATCCGCCTACCTGGCTGGGGGTCAGGACGGTACGATCTCCCGTCATACCTGTCCCCCCTCTCTCCAAGCCCGCCAGGTAAGGATCGCTGTCCCCATAGCGTTGTCTGTGGCAAACTGGGGCTGGGCAAAGATGGCCTGGCAGAACTCTGTGAGCACATGGCGCAAATGGCGGTTGGAGGCCACACCGCCGGAGCACAGGACAGGCAGTCCGGGATACTGGTCCTGGGCTGCTACTGTGGCCCGGTGAACCACATCACACACAGTATTCAGCGCGAACCGGGCGATGTCGGCCGGTTTCTCCCCCCGCTCCAGCAGCTTTTTCACCTGATTTTCCATTCCGGACAGGGAGAAGTGGAGACCGTCCAGCTTCACCCGGTAGCCCGGACCGGCATCCGTTTGTCTGCATAATTCGTCCAGTGCCTTCCCTGCCGGGAAGTTCAGGCCCAGCAGCACACCAGTACGGTCGATCAGTTGTCCAGCAGAGATATCGGTGGTACCGCCGATGATCTCCCCTTTGACCGAGCAGCCCTGCGGCTCCACCCGCAGCAGCTCCGTAGTTCCGCCCGACAGGTGCCAAGCCAGAAAAGGGCCATCCAGCAGATCCAGCCGTCCGGCGGACCAGGCGGCGGCAGCCAGATGCCCCTGTTGATGGGAATGGGCAAAAAATGGGACGCCCAGAGTGTGGGCTAAACCCCTCCCCTGAGAACTCCCGGCCAGAAAGCATGGCATATAGGAGCCCTCCACCTCTCTAGGACGGGTGCTGGCTCCTACCGCGGCAATCCCCTCTAACAGGCCCTGCCGCTCCAACTGCTCAAACAGTCCGGGCAGCTCCCGCACATGTTGGAACAGGGCGTCACTCTGCCTCAGGCCAAGCTCCCCTGGTCTGACTTCCAGCAGCTTGCTCCTGTTGCAGCCGGTCTGACCGTCAAACACAGCCACTGAGGTGGTATAATTGCTGGTATCCAGCGCAAGGACCGCCATTTCAGTCCTCCGCCTTGTCGTCCGCTCTGGCCGCTTTTTCCGGCTTTGGCGGGGTGTCGGCAAACTCTGCCCGGACAAACGAGCCTAAGATCCCATTGATAAAGGCTACCACGTCCTGAGACTCATAGCTCTTGGCGATCTCCACCGCCTCATTAATGGCAGCGGCGTTGGGGATCTCCTCCATATACAGGACCTCATACATAGCGGTACGCATAATAGCTGCCGCCATACGGGGGATACGGGAAAAGGACCAGCCCACGGCATAGCGGCTGATGTAGTCGTCCAGCTCCGGACCATGGGCAAAGACCCCCCGGACCAGGTCCCGTATGTACTGGGCCTGCTTCTCATTGGGGAACTGGGAATACAGGGGCATATCCTCCGCCAGCTCCTGAAATCTCTCCTGGGTCAGTTGGGTGTCGAGGACCTCATCCGCACTCAAATTTCCAAATCCCAGAGAAAATATCATCTGTACCGCGATCTCGCGGGCGTTGCTTCTCGTCATCGTTTTGTATCCTCCCACAGGCCGTAATGTGGCCATAATAAGGTAGCTATATTATATACATGAATATACAAAAAAGGAAGCCCCAATTTTGTCTGTTCAGCATCTGCCTATGGTGCCCGCCATTTCCTTGGAACAAATAAAAAAGACGGCCCGCAGGCCGTCTTCTCAGTCATAAAATTTGTGGCCGCCTATCACGGCGATGCAGTTGCGGTTTCGAGAGGCCCAGCTACCCACGCTAGAATCAAAATACAGGGCTCCTCTGGTCTCCTCCACCACCCCGCCATCCAGCACCAGTTTGGCAGCGATGACACTGGATTCATTTGGGGTACGCTTGGCCAGGCTTCCGGATTGATAGGTAGAAAACTGGTTTTTCTGTGCCAGCACCCCTTCGATGGTGTTGGGATAGATAGGACTGGCCACTCGGTTGAGCACCACATTTCCCACAGCCATCTGGCCCTCCAGAGGCTGGTTGCCACTCTCGGCATAGATCAGGCGTGAGAGCCAGAACAGATCGTTCTGATCATAGTAGCTTTCGCCGGACTGGATCGCCCCACTGCCCCGTGTAACAGTCACGGTCCCGGTAGCACTGTCCCAGCCCACCTTGGCGTCAAAGGCCTCGGCCACCGCCCAGAGCGGGACCGTGAGCCGGCCCTCCACCACCTGTGCGGACTCTGGCAGATAGAGATAACGGCCATTGGCCACCATATACAGTTGACCGACCTTGGCGGTCACATTCAAATTGGCGGTAGTCACAGTGGCCACACCGGTCCCGCTATCCCACTGGACCTGAGCCGTGTCATCTAGAGCCTTAGCCATACCAGCCAGAGACACATAGGTGATACCGTCCTTCTGCATCCGGGCCACGTCGCTAGGCGCTGGCACTCCGTCAATCAGGAGCTTACTATCTGTATTCTCGGCCAACTCGATCAGGCTGGCCCCGGCGGCCCCGTGGACCGCCTCATCACTTACCTTATCAGTTTCAAGCGTTACACCACTATTGGTGGGAACGCTCCCCTCCTCTGCCACGATGGTCACAGTCTGCTCTGGAACAGAGCTGGCACCCATCAGGAGGAGCAAGGCAAAGGCGCACAGCGTCACGGAAAACAGCTTGCGTATCATTGTCTTCACTCCTTTCGATACGGTTTTGTCATAATTATGACAACCAAAAGCAACTGCTTGTTACTTTTGTTACCATATTGTAACCAATTCAAAGGAGCGGCGCAAGGGCAAAATTGCCCAGACTTCCAGCTTCAATCTTGTGTATTTTGTCTGTATTGTTTAGTAATATCGCGGTTTTTTATCCTTTTTTACATTTTTATACCAGCTTCTGCTTTTTCGTCCAACTTCTTCATCTGGAAAAAGCTCGGGCCGCCCAGAGGGCGGTCCGAGCCAGTTAGACTAGATATCAGGTTGAAGGCGCTGGCATCCTCTCTTATCACTGGTGTGGCAGACAGTACAAGTCATAAGGGAAGGAAACATCCCGTCCCTCACTTCAGCTCTGTCTTCTCCAGGTCCAGCTTGCTTAAAGCTCCCCTGTCCCCTACCAGCACTACATTAGGATGCAGTTGGAGCACCGAGGCCGGGACCTGAGGCACCACAGGCCCCTGGAAGGCAGCCCGCACAATATCCGCCTTGGCGGCTCCATTGACCACCAGCAGGATGCTCCTGGCGTTCATAATGGTGCCGATACCCATGGTGAGGGCCTGCCGGGGCACATCGGCTTCGCTGGCAAAAAATCGCTTATTCGCCTCGATTGTACTGGCGGCGAGGTCTACCAGGTGGGTCCCCACGGGATAGCAGTCCGCAGGCTCATTAAAGCCAATATGCCCATTATGGCCCAGGCCCAGCAGTTGAAGGTCAATCCCCCCCAGCGCCCGGATCATATGGTCATATCCGGCCCCCTCTTTCTCAGGGTCCCCGGCCAGCCCGTTGGGTACATGGGTATTCTCCGCCTTAATGTCCACATGGTCGAACAGGTTTTTCTGCATAAAATAGCGGTAGCTCTGGTCGTGCTCCGGGGCCAGGCCATAATACTCATCCAGGTTGGCCGTCTTTACCTCGGCAAAGGACAACTCCCCATCCTGATACCACCGTACCAGTTGCTCATAGGCACCCACCGGCGTGGACCCGGTGGCCAGACCCAGGACACAGTCCGGCTTTAGCTGGATCTGGGCGGCTATTATACTGGCCGCCTTGCGGCTCATAGACGAATAGTCGGCGCACTGATAAATCCTCATAAATAACTCCTCCATTTCAAATGGGCTGCTCCAAGCCCCATATATCATCTGTCCTCTTTAGGGCAGATAGGACCTTATCTCACAGCAGTTTTATCATACCATTACCATCGCTGTTTTTCAATCCATATCAATCGAAAAAACAGCGTTCTCACAGGTTAGCAGACCGGCTGATTTTCGGGCAGGAAATAAAAATTGTCCCCATTTAAAGCAAGGAGTAGCAACGTGAGCGGGCGGATGACGTCTTTTTTACCCTAGGCATAATGCACATAACCACCAGCTTCGATGGTGGTTGTCACTATGCAGGCATAGCCCTCTGTTCCTCGCGGACGCGTGCAACGCGTAATACGGTCTGCCATCTGCGTGAGGACTGTTACTTGCCGCCCGTAAACGGGCTGCTACATGGGATTCTCAGTTGCTCTCCCATCCCGTCCTCTTTTAGCTGATTCTTCATGTACTCTGCAATTCGGCTCTCATTTTTCCCTACTGTATCCACATAGTACCATCCTCTGCACCAAAATTCTCGGTTCCGGTACTTGTATTTCAACTCGCCGAATTGCTCATACAGCATTGTGCTGCTCTTCTCTTTCAGATACTCCATAAATACGATACGCCAAACTTTACAAAGGGCGAAAACAGACCGTGAAACGGGCTGCCAACAACAAACGGCGGTATGCTCCCGAGGGCAGCATACCGCCTGTTTTGTTGTCCGGAGTTTCCAAAGGGGCTTGCCCCTTGGCACACGCCTCTTCTTGCAAAGTGTAGTGTGTTATACGCTCTGTCGGCGTTGCCGTGAAAATGCCGTTGCCGCCGGGGAGGGCAAAGGCGTTTGAAGCGGCAGGAAAACAGGGCTGTGATTACATGGCGTGAAGCTGCAAGCGCAGGACTGGTTTTATCAGTAGACAGGGCGTAATATGGAAGCTCTCGTCCCTCGTCTACTATCTGTCAATTATATATCGTACATCCGGAAAAGCGACGTAAGATTTGTATTACACTAAATATCCTCTCTCTAATCCAAATTTAATGCCGCCTTCCCAGTCAGATGTCAAGTGGTTCCTTACAGTTTCAAATAGATGTTGGAGTTTTTAGTAAAGATGTATTCTGACCTTCGCATGTGTGAGTAGGCAAAGGAAATGGTTGGTTCAACTTAGATTTGCTGGCTACTACCACCAATCTTTTTCTTATTTGAGGAACTCCAAATGAAGTTGCTTCCAAAATGTCATAGTCAACATGATATCCAATCATTTCTAGCTCTGATACAATTATATCAATAACCTTGTCACCATTTTCGGTTTTTGCTTTAAGCAGATTTGGCACATTTTCTATTACAATACATTTCGGAGAAAATAATTTACCAAAACGTATCATTTCTGTAAAAAGAGAATCGCCGACCTACCGAATCGGTACTCTGTCAAAGTATTTGTTCCATTTGGACTATATGTTTCCTTTGGCCTTCCATTTTCTGTACCCGATCAAAAGTCTCCTGGTCAATGATAGCCTCATGAGCATCCTCTACCAGGTACATATCCAACTGCCCATCGTTTTTGACTTGCTTTCCGGTCAGGAAATCCGGCGTATAGCTTTTCTGCATCAGCACCTGCCCGATGTACTTCTCGTTACTCAACATCCGATCGATGGTGGAGGTGCTCCACTCCCTCTTCCCTGTCACTGTTTTGATCCCGTGTTCTTCCAGGTAGCGCTTGATCTTCCGTACACCGTTCCCCTGCACATAGAGATCAAATATCTTCCGTACGATTTCCGCCTCCTCCGGGACCACCCGCAATATACCGTCTGGTCCTTTTGTATAGCCAAGAAATTGAGAATGGTTCAGTATAGTTTTCCCGCTTTTCATCCGCTGACGCAAACCGAACTTGATATTGTCGCTTTTGTTCTGGCTCTCTGCTTGATTAAACGTGGTATACAGATCAACGACACTGTCCGGAGATGTCAGTGTATGGATCCCGCCCAGTTCAATATACACTCCAATACCCATTTGCTTCAATCTCCTGATCGTAGTCATGGTTTCTTTTGCATCTCTTCCGAAGCGGCTCAGAGATTTCACAAGGATCAAATTGATTTTTCCTTTTCTACAATCTCTCAGCATCTTTTGGTATCCGGGCCGATTCTTCGCGTGGAGCCCGGAGGCATTGTCCGCATACACAGCGACAAACCTCCAAAAGGGATTTCTCTTGATGTATCGTGTAAAGTACTCAATTTGCTTTTCCAAACTTTTCTGTTGTTCTTCGTAAGGGGTGCTGACCCGACAATAAGCAGCGACTCTTAATTGCTGACTCCAGATAGAACCGTTCTCTTTCTCCTGTGGAATCTCAATCACATATCCAGACATAGCAAAACCTCCATGATACCACTGACCAGCAGTATATCACGGAGGTTTTACAATAGAAAAAGCTACATTTCAGTCTTACTCCCAAGACTAAAATGTAGCTTTTAACTTGGCGGAGTAGGAGGGATTCGAACCCTCGAGCCGTGTTAGCGGCTACACGATTTCCAGTCGTGCTCGTTATGACCACTTCGATACTACTCCATAGCTGAAAGGGAAATCTACTACATTCCCTGCTGTCGACAGTCACAACGACAGCGTATTGTATTATACCAGTTTTTTTCGTTCCGTCAACCCCTTTTCGAAAATTTTTCTCGTTTTTTCTCGGATAGAGCTCCAGATCAAAAAACGTCTCTATTCCAAGCCCCTGTGCCTCTTGACTATGGCTCTCTTTCCTTTTATATTTTTATTGGAATTCAGAATATCGATCCAGGAAGGAGCACATCATGAATCTGTGCGACATCGACCAGATCAAAGCCCTGCTGGCCCGGCACGGCTTCCGTTTTTCCAAATCCATGGGACAAAATTTTTTGATCCAGCCGTGGGTACCGCGGGATATCGCCTGTTCTTCTGGCGCCGGCTCCGGTAAAGGGGTGCTGGAAATCGGTCCAGGCATCGGCCCTCTCACCCGGGAGTTGTCCCTGCTGGCCGACCAGGTGGTTTCCGTGGAGTTGGACCGCTCCCTTCTCCCTATCCTGACAGAAACTCTGGGGGACAGGGACAATGTGGAGATTGTCTCCGGTGATATCCTGAAGCTGGACATTCCGTCCCTGGTCCGGGAGCGATTCCAGGGGCTGGAGCCCATCGCCTGTGCCAACCTGCCCTATAACATTACCACTCCTGCCATCACCGCCCTTCTGGATGCGGGCTGCTTCTCCTCGATCACTATCATGATTCAGCGGGAGGTGGCTCGGCGCATCTGTGCCACTCCGGGCAGTGGAGATTACGGCGCCTTTTCCGTCTATTGTCAGTATCACGCCGAGACGGAACTGCTTTTTGATGTCCCCCCGGACTGTTTCCTCCCCGCACCCAAGGTGACCTCCTCCGTCCTCCGTCTCACTCCCAAGGATCCGCCCGATGAGGTGGATGACCCGGACCACTTCTTCCGCGTGGTAAAGGCCGCCTTCTCCCAGCGGAGAAAAACCCTGCTAAATGGGTTAAGTGGCACCTTCCGTTCTAATTTTTCCAAAGAACAGCTATTAAGCGCCATCTTAAGCTGCGGCCTACCCGCTGATATCCGGGGAGAACGGCTGTCCATTCCCCAGTTCGCAGCCCTGTCAAAGGCCCTAAGGCAGCGGGATATCAGGCCTTAGCTCGGGCAAGGGCTCCTTTATTTTCCAAAAAGCAATAAGACCTATAACTAAATTGTCGTCACCAATAACATTGACTTTATTCCTTTCAGCGTGTATGATTATATCGATTTTAAGCTATTCCCTGCCGCCCTGTGCAGGAAGATCATTTCAGAAAAGAGGTCACAAACATGGCAACTATTGATCTGAGCAAATATGGCATCACCGGCACCACTGAGATCCTCCACAATCCCTCCTATGAAACCTTATTCGAGGAAGAGATGAAGCCCGGGCTGGAGGGCTATGACGTGGGCCAGTTGACTGAGCTGGACGCCGTTAACGTCATGACTGGCATCTACACTGGCCGCTCCCCCAAGGACAAGTTCATCGTCATGGACGATGTTTCCAGGGATACCGTGTGGTGGACCTCTGACGAGTTCAAGAACGACAACAAGCCCGCCTCCAAGGAGGCCTGGGACGAGTGCAAGCGTCTGGCCATCCAGCAGCTGTCCAACAAGAAGCTGTATGTCATGGACGTGTTCTGCGGTACCAACCACGACTCCCGCATGGCCATCCGCTTCATCATGGAGGTAGCCTGGCAGGCCCATTTTGTTAAAAACATGTTCATCGCCCCCACCGCTGAGGAGCTGGAGAACTTTGAGCCTGATTTTATCTCCTATAACGCCGCTAAGGCCAAGGTGGAGAACTATAAGGAGCTGGGCCTGAACTCTGAGACTGCCGCCATTTTCAACCTCACTGAGCGCGAGCAGGTCATCCTGAACACCTGGTACGGCGGCGAGATGAAGAAGGGCATGTTCTCCATGATGAACTATTACCTGCCCCTCAACGGCATGGCCTCCATGCACTGCTCCGCCAATACCGACATGAACGGCGAAAATACCGCCCTGTTCTTCGGCCTGTCCGGCACTGGCAAGACTACTCTGTCCACCGATCCCAAGCGCCTGCTCATCGGCGATGACGAGCACGGCTGGGACGACGAAGGTGTGTTCAACTTCGAGGGCGGCTGCTACGCCAAGGTCATCAATCTGGACAAGGACGCCGAGCCTGACATCTACAACGCCATCAAGCGCAACGCCCTGTTGGAGAACGTCACCGTTGACAAGGACGGCAAAATCGACTTTGCGGATAAGTCCGTCACCGAAAATACCCGCGTGTCCTACCCCATCGACCACATTGAGAAGATCGTGCGTCCCAAGTCCAAGGGCCCCGACGCCAAGAACGTCATCTTCCTGTCCGCCGACGCCTTCGGTGTGCTGCCCCCCGTGTCCATCCTGACCCCGGAACAGACCCAGTATTACTTCCTGTCCGGCTTCACCTCCAAGCTGGCCGGCACAGAGCGGGGCATCACCGAACCCACTCCCACCTTCTCCGCCTGCTTCGGCCAGGCCTTCCTGGAGCTTCACCCCACCAAGTACGGTGAGGAGCTGGTGAAGAAAATGAAGAAGTCCGGCGCCAAGGCCTACCTGGTCAACACTGGCTGGAATGGCACTGGCAAGCGTATCTCCATCAAGGACACCCGCGGTATCATCGACGCCATTTTGGACGGCTCTATTTTGAAGGCCGAGACCAAGACCATCCCCTATTTCAACTTCGAGGTGCCGACCTCCCTGCCTGGCGTGGACCCCGCTATTCTGGATCCCCGGGACACCTATTCCGATCCCAGCGAGTGGGAGACCAAGGCCAAGGATCTGGCTTCCCGCTTCGTGAAGAACTTCACCAAATACACCACCAACGAGGCCGGCAAGGCCCTGGTAGCCGCCGGCCCCAAGGCCGAGTAAGCACTCCGCGGACTAAAATCGCGCCCCTGTCTGGGGGCGCGATTTTCCTGCTCTAGAGAAGGGAGTCAACGATGAAGCACATTCAACCCTCTGAATCCCTTGCCAATGGTCTACTATTGGCCTTTGCCGGTGGAATGATGGACGCCTACACCTACTTGTGCCGGGGGCAGGTCTTTGCCAACGCAGAAACAGGCAATCTGGTACTGCTGGGCATTCAGCTAGCACAGCGTAATTGGGGACGCGCCCTCTACTATCTCTGGCCTATCATGTCCTTTGCCCTGGGCGTCCTGCTGACCGAGTGGCTCCGCTCTCACTTCACTCCCCTGCCCGGCCTTCCCCACTGGCGGCAGTTGGTGCTGGTTGTGGAGTGCGGCGGGCTGCTTCTGGTCTCCCTTTTGCCTGTGGGACCGCTGGATTGGCTGGCCAACGTGATTGTCTCCTTTGTCAGCGCCATGCAGATCGAGAGCTTCCGCAAATTTGAGGGCAACCCATTTTCCACCACCATGTGCACTGGAAACTTGCGCAGCGGCACAGAGAAGTTGTATCGCTGCCTGTTCCTTCGAGAGGAACGGGCAGGCCGTGGAGCCCAGGATTATTACTCTGTCATCCTCCTCTTTGTGTTGGGCGCTCTTGTGGGTGGCCTGTGCACCGACCTGTTGGCTGGACGCTCGATCCTGTTGGCCTGTCTCCCCCTGTCCCTCGCCTTTCTGCTGATGCTCCGCGAACCATAGTAATAATCAAAAGAGGTGTGGATATCTTTTGGTATCCACACCTCTTTTTGATTCAATACCCATAGCTCTTTCGCTTTGCCAGCAACAGGGTCACGGAGATGACCGCTCCTATGCCTTCCGCCGCCACAACAGCGCTCCAGATACCGTCGATACCGAAGATCAATGGCATCACCAATACCATACCTCCCCGTAGGAGGAAGGACCGCATAAAGGAGATAAACGCGGAGACCGCTCCGTTGCACAGGGCTGTGAAAAAGGCGGAGGCGTAGATATTCAGCCCGCAGAAAATATAACACAGCGCAAACAGACGGAATCCATGCACTGTCATCTTATACAGCTCCGCATCGAAGCCCACAAAGGCGGCGGCAAGGGGCGCGCTGGCCAGCTCAGACACTGCCACCATCGCAGCCGACGTGATTCCAATCATCATTAGATTCCTTCGGCAGATTCCCTTCAGCTCTACGGAATCTCCGGTGCCAAAGTGGTAACTCACGACGGGGGCACAGCCGATGGAGTATCCCAGAAAAACAGCAATAAATATGAAATCCACATACATCATCACGGAGTAAGCGGCCACTCCCATCTCCCCTACCAGGCGCATAAGCTGGATATTATAGAGAATCCCTACTACCGATGCAGATATATTGCTCATCAGCTCAGAGGATCCGTTAATGCAAGCATCCCACAGAGCTTTAGGATAGAGGGCGGTAGGGACCAGGCGGAGCTCCTTCTCTCCACCCCTCAGGAAACAGGCAACGGGGAGAAGCCCACCTACACAGTATCCCAGCACGGTGGCAAGCCCCGCTCCGGCTATCCCCATATCAAACAGCGCAATAAATACATAGTCCAACACGATGTTGGTCAGCCCGGAGGCTATTGAGAACATCAGGCCCACATGGGGTTTCTCCGCTACTACAAGAAAACTCTGAAAGCTAGTCTGGAGCATAAAGGGTACACTGCCCGCCAGCAGGATGCGGCCATAAATGACGCAGTCCCCGATCAAAAGGTCGCTGGCCCCGGCCAGCCGTGAGATTGGCTCCACTAATATCACGCACACAACTGAGAGGGCCGCCCCCAATATAGCCACACAGAGGATAAACATAGAAAAGTAGCGGTCGGCCAGCTCCTTTTTCTTCTCCCCAAGCGTCCTGGCCACAATGGCGCTGCCACCCGTTCCCAGCATGAAGCCAAAGGCCCCAATAATCATCGCCACTGGAAAGATGATATTAACCGCCGACAGGGCCAAATCCCCCACCAAATTGGCAACGAATAGACCGTCCACCACACTGTAAAGAGATGTGAATACCATCATCACTACGGAAGGGAATGTAAAGCGCAGCAACTTTCCATATGTGAAATGATCCGATAATTTGATCTTCATCTTTCCCATATCCCCTCTGGGCCTTCCCGTTTAAAAAGGGGGCGTGCGGCTTCCCACAGGGCGTCCAGGTAATGCCGCTCGGCTTGGATTCTGGACAGGCGCTCTCCAGCTCCCAAGTCCAGGAATGCCTTTTCCTCAAAGGCAACTACCTGGTCCACACTTTCCTGTGAAAACGCCTCTCCCTTTTCTGTTAAGCAGATCTCCTTGTTGCGCTTATCCTCTGACGAGCTTCTCAGCTTAAGCAAGCCCCGCTCCTCCAGACTTCTCACCCCGGAATGTATGGTCTGCTTGCTTAAAAACAGCGCACCCCCCAGATCAGTGGCAGACAGGGGCCGTCCCTCCTCACGCAATGTATAGAGGATCCAGAACGCGCTGTCCGACAGCCCGAAGTGTTTAGCCAAGGCGTGATAAAACTCGTTACATTCCTTATACATACGATTGAGCTCTCGATTGAATTGGCTAAACGTCAACTCTTTCATAGTTCCCTCCAAAGGTCCGAATTCAGACTTTTTTAGTATAGTCTGAATTCAGACTATTGTCAATCTCTTTTTTAGGATATTTTAAAAAAACGCTTGACTTGGAGTATACTCCAGTGTATACAGTAGGAGCGATCAAACTACACTGTGAGGTCTGCCAAATGAAACATGGTTTGTCTAATTCTGTAATCTTCGCACGCGGAGAGGAAAACACCGACTTTGCCCAGTATTTTGTTGGACGAAGCTATCTGAACATACTGTCTCTCCAAGGCGTAGTCATCGGCAACCTCACCTTTGAACCAGGCTGCCGCAATAACTGGCACATCCACCAAGCTTCCCAGAGTGGTGGTCAGATCCTGCTATGTACCGGAGGCCGGGGCTGGTATCAGGAGTGGGGCCAGGAACCCAGAGAACTCCATGCTGGTGATGTGGTCCATATCCCCGCAGGCGTCAAGCACTGGCATGGCGCAGCCAAAAACAGTTGGTTCGTCCACCTGGCGGTAGAAGTTCCTGGACAGGATACCTACAATCAGTGGTTGGAGCCGGTGGATCAGAGCCAGTATGACCTGCTGCCCTGACAATCAGTTCTTCATGGCAATACAAGGAGGAGATCACCTATGCCGCTGTCTGAAACCGCCCAAAAAAATTATACTCGGATGTTTGGAGATTTTCCGCCTCCCCTGGCTGACTCCGACCCAGAATTTACCCGTCTGTTTCTGGATTTTGCGCTGGATGAGGTACCAAGCCAGACAAAGCTAGACGACCGGACCCACTTTTTGACTGTTCTGGCTGCCCTCATGGGGTGCCAGGGACTAGACTGTTTTCAGGCCATGGCCCCTGCCGCTCTTCGTTCCGGCCTCTCTCCAGTGGAACTGAAAGAACTAGTCTACCAGGGAACCGCCTATCTGGGTCTGGGGCGGGTGCTCCCTTTTTTGAAGGCCGTCAATGAGGCTCTCACCGCTGCCGGTGTCCCTCTGCCCCTGGAGGAGCAGGGCACCACTGATCCCGACAGCCGTCTGGAAGCAGGCAATCAGGCCCAAGTGGATATTTTTGGGACACATATGCGTGGCTTTCAAAATAGCGGGCCCCAGGAAAGCCGCCACATCAACCGCTGGCTGGCCGGCAACTGCTTTGGCGATTATTATACCCGCGGCGGGCTGGATTACCGGGACCGAGAGCTTATCACCTTCTGCTTTCTGGCCGCCCAAGGTGGCTGTGAACCTCAGCTCACTAGCCACGCCGCCGCTAATCTGCGGCTGGGAAATGATAAGCCCCTTCTAATCCGGGTGATCTCCCAATGTCTGCCCTATATTGGCTATCCTAGGAGTCTCAACGCCCTTACCTGCATTAATCAGGCAGCTACAAAATAAAAGAACAGGAGAACTACAACATGAAATACCGCATACTGGGCCGCACTGGCCTTCGGGTCAGTGAGATTGGCATGGGCTGCGAGGGGCTGGTAGACAAGCCCTATACAACCGTGAAGGAATTTATTGACCAGATGGAGGAGAGCGGCATCAACTGCATCGACCTCTACTCCCCTGACCCGGATATGAGGTCTAACCTGGGTCGCGCCCTCCGGGGGCGCCGCAACAAGTTTGTCCTTCAGGCCCACCTGTGCACCATCTGGAAGAACGGTCAATACAAGCGGACCAGGAACATCGACGAGGTGCGCGAGAGCTTTGAGGATCAGCTCCACCGCCTGGAAACGGACCATGTGGAGATCGGCATGGTCCACTATGTGGATTCTCTCTCTGACTGGGAGGCGGTCCAGTCTGGGCCGGTCATGGCCTATGCCCAGCAGCTGAAGGCGGCGGGCCGCATCGGCTGCATCGGTCTGTCCAGCCACAACCCCCAAGTAGCCCAGGCGGCAGTGGGCAGCGGTCTTATCGACGTGCTCATGTTCAGTGTCAATCCCTGCTACGATCTGCAGCCCGCCAGCGAGGATGTAGAGGAGTTGTGGGCGGAGAAAAACTATGAAAAAGACCTAGTCAACATGGACCCACAGCGCCAGGCCCTCTATGAGAGCTGCCAGAGGCAGGGAGTGGGCATCACCGTGATGAAGGCTTTTGGGGGCGGCGACCTGCTCAGTCAGTATTCCCCTGCCGGAAAGGCTCTTACCCCCTTTCAGTGCCTCCACTATGCCCTGACCCGCCCCGGTGTGGCCTCAGTCATGTCAGGGGCCCGAACTCTGGAGGAACTGCGTGTTTGTTTGGACTATGAGCAGGCCAGCGAAGAGGAAAAGGACTATGCCGCCGCCTTTGCCTCCCTGCCTAAGATCAGTTGGAAGGGACACTGTATGTACTGCGGTCACTGCGCTCCCTGCCCTAAGGGGATTGACGTGGCCTCCGTCACCAAGTTTTTCAATCTTGCCAAGGCGCAGGGCCAGATTCCGGAAACGGTGCGGGAGCATTATATGGGTCTCCCCAGCCACGCTGGGGCGTGCATCGCCTGCGGCGCCTGTGAGAATCGCTGTCCCTTTGGCGTCCCTATCATCCGAAATATGGCGGACGCTGCCGCTCTGTTTGGACTGTAAGGAGGACTGTTCCATGACCATTGCCGAAGTGAGCAGACAATATGATATCTCTGCCGATACCCTGCGGTACTACGAGCGTATCGGACTCATTCCTCCGGTCCCCCGGAACAAGGGCGGCATCCGTGACTATGACCAGGAGTCCTGCGGCTGGATCGAGCTGATGAAGTGTATGCGTTCGGCCGGGGTACAGATCGAGGCTCTTATCAAGTATGTGGACCTATTTCAGCAGGGAGACGCCACTCTGGATGCCCGAAAGGCTCTGCTGATGGACCAGCGGGATCGGCTGATGGCCCGCATGGCGGATATGCAGGCCTCGCTGGACCGGCTGAATGACAAAATCCAGCGTTATGAGCAGGGGCTGATGTCCCAGGAGCGCCTGCTCCAGCGACTCCATACGGAGCGCCAGATGTAAAACTGTCCATAAAAGGCGCCCGGCCTATTGACCGGGCGCCTTCCCCTGTATTTTATTAATCGCCCTCCGGCCTCCCACGGAATTCTTTTGTCCATTTCCTCTGGAATATGCTATAATGAGAGCAAAGCACGTTCTCTTCTGGAGATGGAAGCGGACCGGGAGGTAATTTCTATGCAGTACATACTATATTTTTTGATCGCCATCGGCGCTACCACAGTGGGCTCCCTCACGGGGATGGGAGGCGGAGTTATCATCAAGCCGCTGATGGATGTGATGCACCACTTCGATGTGGAGACCATCGGTGTCTTGTCCTCCATCACGGTCTTCTCCATGTCCGCTGTTTCCATTGGAAAGCAGATGCTGGCCAAGGTACAGATTCCCTTTCAAATTGCCATTCCCCTCTCTCTTGGTTCTGTGGTGGGCGGCTACATCGGACAGTGGATGTTGAGCGCCATCGTATCCGGCGTTCAGGCCCAGGGCTTGGTCACCGTAGTCCAGAACGGACTGCTGGCCGTCCTCATCCTGTGTGTCTACCTCTATATGAAGCATAAGGCGAATATCCGGGGGCTCCAGCTCTCCGGGGTCCCGGTATCCCTGGCGGCCGGCTGCTTTCTCGGCATCTGTTCCTCTTTTCTAGGGATCGGCGGCGGCCCGATCAACGTAGCCCTTATCATCTACCTATACTCTGTCAGCACGAAAATGGCCACTGTCTGCTCTCTGATGACCATTCTTTTTGCCCAGATCTCCAAGCTGGTCACGGTGGCCCTTTCTACCGGGTTTCTGGTATATGACCTGTCTGTCGCTCCGGTCATGGTGGTGGGCGCCATCGCCGGCGGCTTTCTCGGCGCCAGCTTGAGCAAGCGGTTCTCCGAGGCGGGAGTCGAGCGGGCCTTCAACTGCGTTCAGCTCCTGGTGCTGGCCATTGCCCTGTTCAATATCGCCCGCAACCTGATTGGGGGGTGAGCATGGGAAATCTCACTTTCTTAGTCAAGCCCGCCTCCAGCCTGTGCGGGATGCGATGCCGCTACTGCTTTTATGAGGACATTTCTGCCCTTCGGTCCGTCAAGAGCATGGGCGTTATGTCACTGGAAACCGCGCACCGGCTCCTGGAGTCTGGCATACAGGCGGCAGGTCCTCATGGCTCCCTCCAAATCACCTTCCAGGGCGGCGAACCCACGCTGGCTGGTCTGGACTTTTTCCAAAGTTTTATCGCTTTGGAGCGGGAGCTCTGCCCTTCTACAATCCAAATCAGCCACTCCATCCAGACCAACGGAATGGCGCTGGATGGAGACTGGGTCCGGTTTTTTCAGGAAAATCGGTTTCTGGTAGGCCTGTCTCTGGATGGAAGCAGGGAGATCCACGACCGCTTCCGGGTGGACGCCCAGAGCCGGGGAAGCTGGGACCGGGCGACCCGTTCCCTGGCCCTTTTGGACAAGGCCGGTGTGGAAACCAACCTTCTGTGCGTCATTACAGGTCCTCTGGCCCGCAGCGCCCAAAAGGTGTATCATTCTCTGAACAAGCTGGGCAGCCATGCCCTTCAGTTCATCCCCTGCCTGGACCCCCTAGAGGGGGAACGTGGGTGTATGCCCTGGTCTCTGACCCCCCAGCGGTACAGTCAGTTTCTTCGAGACCTGTTTGACTGCTGGTATCTGGATTTGCAGCGAGGCCACTATGTGAGCATCCGTCTCTTTGACGACTATCTCCGCATCCTGGCCGGGATGCCCCCCAGCACCTGTGCCTCCTCTGGTGCCTGCGGAAGCTACTTGGTCGTGGAGGGGGACGGCGGCCTCTATCCCTGCGACTTCTTTGTGCTGGACCAGTGGTATCTGGGCAATATCCACCAAATGTCTGTAGAAGAGGCCGTCCAGAGTCCGAGAGCCCTGGCCTTTCTGGATGAGGGCCGCCGCCGACCCCGAGACTGCCTTGGCTGTCCCCACCTCTCCCTCTGCCGGGGCGGGTGTCCCCGGGATTGGACTGGACTTGGACTGGACAGAGCAAACTACTACTGCCCTGCCTTCCACGCCTTCCTGGACTACGCCCTCCCCCGGCTTCGGCAGGCCGCGGGAGCCATTCTATCTAAATAAACAAAAAAGCCCTGAGCGGTCCTGTCTGGACTGCTCAGGGCTTTTTTGTTTCAAAGTTCCCGAATGGAGGTGCCGATGTAGATTTTGGGTTTCATCACATAGGTATAATTTTTGTCGTCACAGTCCCGGCGCTCGATCATGGTCATCAGGCGGGTAGCCACCAGTTGGCCCACCTTCCTACCCTGATGGACAGAGCAGGTGATCCCCTCTGCTTCCCAGTCATTCCCAGAGTAGTCAAAGCAGACCAAGGAACAGTCCTCAGGAACCCGCCTTCCCTGCTCCTCCAACACCTGGCGCACCAGGCGGTAGATCATATAGTTGCAGCATACCACCGCAGTATACTTGGGCAGGCTCCGCAGAAAGCGGTCAATGGAGCGGGCAAAACGGGGATCGTGGGCCTCGTTAGACACGCACCACTTGATATAGTCGTCCTGGTAATCCACCCCCCGCTTGATCAGGGCGGCGGTGGTTCCCTGGAATTTCTCAATGCTCTGATAGTTGTCATAGACGAAAATACCCGCAATCTGCCGGTGTCCCGCCTGTACCAAAAGCCCAATCAGCCGGTCAGCGCACTCCATGTCGTTGACGATGACCCGGGGATAGTGCAGATTTTTATAATAGTTGTTATAGAAGATGACCGGGATGCGCCGGCGATAAATTTCCTGATAGCAGTCCAGATTTGGGTTGAGCAGACTGGCCTTTACACCGTCGATAATAAAGCCATCAAAATGCTGGTGCACCACTGTCTGTAAGCAGCGCCGTTCCGTGGAAAACTTGTTGTCTGTAAAGAACACCCGCAGATCCACCCGGTCAGCGGGGAGCACGCTCTTTACCCCTTCCAGCAGACCGGAATTGGCGTTGGAATCCTGCCCCTGAAGGATCAGTCCAATCTTTTGGGCGGTGGATCCCACATCCAGTTCTCTTGACAGGGCGGCCTCCTTATTGATGTAAGTACCACTGCCCTTTACCCGGCGGATCAGTCCCTCCTGGTCCATACGGGCCAGGGCGGACCTGGCCGTCTCCCGGCTGATGTCCAGCCGGCGGCACAGGGCGTTCTCCGAGGGAAGCTTCAAATTGCCGGAAAACTTGTTTTCATCAATATAGGCCAGCAACCAGCGGTAGACCTGCTCCGACTTTTTATCGGCGCCTGCCAAGGAAATTCCCTCCTCAGTCAACAATGGCCGGCCGGGTCCCCTCCGCCCGCTCGATCCAGTCCGCCAGGCGGGCACGCATATCCTCCTTCACCTGGGCATAGGAGGGATCGGCTACCACGTTGTTCAACTGCCAGGGATCGACCTTCAGATCATAGAGGAAGTCGTCCGCGTAGAGGTCAGAGGCTGCCGCCTCGCCGCCGTTGACACCGGGGGCATAGACAGAGTAGAGATAATTGGCCGTACGGACGCAGCGGCCCACCCGGCTCTCCGAAATCTGGGCGAACACCTGGTTAGGTCTATTATCGTCCTTTTTCTCCACTACGTCAAGGAGGTTCTCTCCGATCATCTCATCGCCCACGTCTACACCAGCTAGGGCCAGAATGGTCTTGGGCAGGCTTTCGGTGGACACCAGCTCCTCCACCGCTACACCGCCCTTGAAGGGGCCGCCGGCGATGACCAGGGGCACATGGAGGGCGCCGTCATGGCAGGATCGCTTGTAGTCATCGTAGCCGTTGAGATGGCCGTCGGTGTTTCGGGTTTTGAAGTGGGAGCCGTGGTCGGAGGCAAAGATGATGACGGTATTATCGTACAGCCCCTCCTTTTTCAGCCGCTCCACCAGCCGTCCCAGGTTCTCGTCCAGGCTGGCGCACTGGCCCAGGTAGTCAGGGTACTCCTCCGCGGCGTTGCCTTTGAGCACCTCCAGATCGTGGGGCAGGACGAAGTTCCTGTACTTCTCCTTGGAGCCCTCGGGTCCCTCGTAGTGCTTGCGGTCATTCTGGTGGTGGGGCTCGATCTGGGAGATGGTCATAAAGAAGGGCTTTTTCCGGTCATAGGTGTCAAAGAACTCCAGCGCCATGTTGTTGATGCAGTCGGCCCGGTAGCCCTTGAAGTCGACACGGTTGTTGTTCTCGTCGAACACATAGCCGTCATAGCCGTGGGAGGTAAACTCCAACACGTCGGCGGCCCTCCAGTATCCGGTATATCCACCCCGAAGCTCCTTGGGAATGGCAGTGATGGTGTGGTCAATCGTGGGGGGCTTCTCCAGCTCGCCGTCACTGGCCAGGTGCCACTTGCCGATGTAGGCGGTCTCATATCCCGCCTCCTCGATGTAGTTTGCCAGAGTCTTGACGCCAGCGGGCAGCATGATGTTGTTGCGGAAGCAGCCCGTCTCGGTGGGATATTTTCCGGTCTGGAACAGGGCGCGGCAGGGGCCGCACACCGGCTGGGGGGAAAAGGCGTTATCAAACTTCACGCCTTCCTGGGCCAGTTTGTCCAGATTGGGGGTGATGTCCAGAGGCTGGCCGAAACAGCCGCAGGTATCCCAGCGCTGCTGGTCGGTGAAGTAAAAGATAATATTATTGGGCATATCAATTGTCCTCCTTCTGGACGGCGGCCTTGGCAGCCTTGGCCTCTTTCAGCTTGCCGCGAATGATGGCGGCCAGCGCCACGACGATCAGCGCCAGGAATATCTTGCAGTAGATACTCTGGAAGAAAATGCTGGGGCTGCCGTCGGAGATGAGCAGGGCACGGCGGAAGTTGGTCTCGGTCATGCTGCCCAGCACCAGGCCCAGCAGGATGGGCACGGGAGGCAGGTCCAGCTTGCGCAGGACCCAGGCCAGCACGCCGAAGATGAGGGCCACGCCCACGTCAAAGTAGTTTTCGTTAACGGAGTAGGCGCCGGCAAAGCAGAAGATCACAATGATGGGGGTAAGAATCTCCTGGGGGATGGAGACCACTTTTGCAAACAGGGTGGTAAGGAACTTGCCCTGGAGCAGCATAAAGAGGTTGACCAGGATGAGTCCCAGCATGATGGCATACATGATATCGCCATCTGTAGTGAACAGAGAAAGGCCGGGGTTCAGGCCGTTGATCATCAAGGCGGAAAGCATGATGGCCACCGTGCCATCGCCTGGGATGCCCAGGGTGAGCAGGGGGATCAGAGTTGCGCCGGTAACGGCGTTGTTGGCCGATTCGGCGGCGGCGATGCCCTCCACGGAGCCGTGGCCGAACTCCTCTGGATGCCTGGACAGGTTCTTGGCAGTGTTGTAGCTGAACCAGGATGCCTCGGAGGCGCCGGTGCCGGGGATGATGCCTACCATCACCCCGATGATAGAGGACATGATCACCGGGCGGGCCATGCGTTTATACTCCTCCCTGGTGATCTTGCCGTCGTCCTTGATCTTGGTGGTGTCCAGATTTAGGCTGCCCAGCCGCTTTTCCGCCTTGGCCAGGATCTCCACCAGGGCGAACAGGCCGATCAGGCAGATGGCCAGATCCAGCCCGAGATACAGCCGGGAGATGCCGAAGGTGAAGCGGTCATAGCTGGTCATGGGGTCCGTGCCCACGCAGGAGATGAGCAGGCCCAAGCAGGCGGAAATCAGGCCCCGGATGATACTCTTGCCGGAGACACCCGCGATGATGGTCAGGCCAAAGACACAGACCATAAAATACTCCGCAGTGCCCAGCTGGGCAGCCACCTTGGCCACCTGGGGGCCCAGGAACAGCAGCATCAGGGCGGAAAACACGCCGCCAAAGGTAGAGGCGTACAGGGCAATCTTCAGGGCCGCCTTGGTCCGCCCCTGCTCAGACAGAGGATGGCCGTCCAGCATGGTGGCCGCGGCGTGTGGCGTACCCGGCGTATTGATCAGGATGGCGGATACGCTGCCACCATAACCGCCGGCGCAGTAGATGCCCAGCAGGAACATCATGCCCGGGATGGCGGTCATGGTATAGGTGACGGGCAGGAACAGGATGACGCACAGGATCACGCTCAGTCCGGGAATAGCGGCAAAGACCGATCCGACGAACACGCCGATATTGATCCACAGGATATTTTCCAGCGTGAAAAGAAGGCCGGTAGCGGGAACGATATATTGCATCATAAAACGTTCAGCCTCCTTCTAAAATTCCACATTCAGGACGAAACGGAAGCACGCCCAAATGACCACAGCCAAGGTGATGGTGATCACATAATAAGAGGGCTTTTTGCAGCGGAAATAGACCAAAAAGCCCAGACAGCAGAACACAGCGCCCACCACAAACAAGTCGGTGAAGCGGCACAGCAGATAGGTGATAACCAGAATGGTCAGGATAGCCAATGCTTTCAGCTCGGTCTGGAGGTTGATCACCTTCCAGTTGAGGGGCTGCTTGGTAAAGAGCTTATACAGCTCCTTGACGATCAGCATCCCGCAGCAAATCATCATCACGACCATCAGCAGGGTGGGGAAGGCGCGGCCATTCACTACGTCCTTGTCCGACACGATCACCTGCTGGGGCATAACGAACAGGATTGCCAGCGCAAAGAGAAAAAAGAGAATTCCCACCGTCAAGTCCACAGGGATGCGGATCTCTTTTTCACAGAGCTTTTCTCCCCATGCGTCCAGACGGGCATGGAATCGATTGATCCAGTTTTTCATCCGAATAAAAACCTCCTCAGTCTGCACACACATAAAACCGGGGAATGGGTGGGATATTTCCCCATCCCATTCCCCAGTTATTGTGGTTGGTCAGGATCAGCCGGCAACGATATCCTTGTACTCGTTGACGATGTTCTTTACATTCTCCACATGGGCGTCCACATCCTCCTGGGACATGGGGTCAACCTCCAGCAGCATGGTATCCTGCAGCCAGGCGGCAACTTCCTCATCGGCCAGGATCTTGCCATACAGCTCCTTCAGAGCAGCTACAGTGGCCTCGTCCGTACCAGCACGGGCCATGATGAAGCAGCGGTTGCGAAAGTAGGGATAGCCCTTCTCACCGACGCCCTCCACGCCCGCGAAGGGTCCATGCTCCAGAGCCTTCTCATCAAAGGCGCAGGGGATGGTCACGCCGCCCTGCTGATAGGTCTCCAGAATTTGGGACTGGTGGGAGACGGCAAACTGGGTCTCGCCCTTGGCCACAGCCTGAGCGGCCTCGGCGGCGGACTGATAGGGAGTCAGCTTCAGCTTGTCACCGGCGCCCATCTTTCCGAACAGGGCTGCGGCCAGGAATGCCTCAGAGCTGGTGGCGCCGTTGACAGCCACACTGATCTCATTGCCGGCGGCTACATAGGCCTCCAGGTCGGCGATGGTCTTGATATTCAAATCAGCGGAGGCGGAGAGCACAAAGATGGAGGAGTAGAGGTTTTCCACATAGGCAAAGTCCTCAGCGGTAAACTTCATTTTGGCAGGATCGATGATGGAGGTAATAGACAGCAGGCCCTCGCCCACAAATACCAGCTCGGGATCATTGGCCTTGGTGTCCATGACCCAGGTATTGACAGTGGCGGCATCGCCCTTAATTGCCTCGGCGACCAGAGTGATCGCGTCGGAATACTCAGTGGACTTAGAGGCGGCCTTCTGGCTCACCATAGCCGCTACACCGGAGGGGGCCCAGGGGCAGGTCACCTTCCAGCTGGACTTCTTGACAGTAGTGGAGGGGGTGCTGGTGCTTGTACTAGAATTGCTAGAGCTTCCGTCATTGGTTCCGGTGTTTTTTCCACTGTCGCCGCAGCCAGCCAGCAGACCAACGGCCATTGCAAGAGCAAGAGATAAGCTAAGTAAACGCTTTTTCATGATTCATTCTCCTTTTTCACAAATTTTCCAGAATTGGGGTGTGTGACCACCACACCTGTTGTCCTCAATATATCATGGTGGATTTTTTGAATCAACAGATTTAAAACAAATTTTTATAAAGTTGTATGGCAATAACCTCTTTTTAGAAATGCTGTATTCTTTTCATTAAAATTTTGTTTATTTTATACAATTTTTATGGTCCTTTTTTGACAGACTCACTCAGTGGCTGATAAGAAGTTTTATATTCAACAGATCTATTTCATATAAACTCTTTTGAATGAAAACCAAACAATTAATTGAAAGAAACCGCACTCTTTATAGTTTAAGAAAGCAAAATCTTAATCTAGTGTGTGGTTCGAATGCTAAATGCAAAAAAGATAACTTACTCAGATTGGCTCAACCTATTTCTGAGTATTTAATGCTCCAAAAGTACAAACCGCCCTTCCGGCGGAAACACAGAAAAACCTAAGAAGTAGTCCATACAATAGTTGAATAAAATTTTTAGATGCAATAAAAAAGACGCCGAAGCAAGACTTACTTACTTCGACGTAAAAAATAGTTAAAATTGATATTGCTGCTCAATAAAATAAGAGCGCCACAAATCGGCGGCCCTAAAGCACCTCAACAACCAAGAGTTCTATCTGAAGATGAGAAGCAACTATTTAGGTGCGCTTTGACTTTAAAAAAGTCGGAGCAAGCCATTATAGCTTGCTCCGACGTGGTACGGCTGAAGGGATTCGAACCCCCGACCTACTGGTTCGTAGCCAGTCACTCTATCCAACTGAGCTACAGCCGCATACCGCAAAGAGGATTTCCTCTTGACAGCTTGGTTATTATAGCACAGTCAGATTTAAAATGCAACCATTTTATTCAAATTTTTTGACTAATTTCTTTTTTTCTTTACACTCATAATTTTTTCTTCCAAATTACCTTGGCCTTCGGAATTATTTTTAAAATAAAGCGGCCCCACGGCGTTTGCCGTGGGGCCGCCCTGCTTATCAAACAGAGGATCAGCCACCGAATACCTTGATCATAAAGCCAGCAGCGCAAGCGGAGCCGATAACACCGGCCACGTTGGGGCCCATAGCGTGCATGAGCAGGAAGTTCGTGGGATTCTCCTTCTGGCCGACGACCTGGGAAACACGGGCGGCCATAGGCACCGCAGATACACCAGCGGAGCCAATCAAGGGGTTGACTTTACCGCCAGTCAGGACATACATCAAGTCTCCCAGCAACAGACCGCCAGCGGTAGACAGCAGGAAGGCAGTCAAGCCCAGAGCAACGATACCCAGAGTCTGGGGAGTCAGGAACTGATCAGCAGTGGCTTTAAAGCCCACAGACAGTCCCAGAGGAATGGTCACGATGTTGATCAGAGCATTCTGAGCAGTATCGGACAGGCGCTCGGTGACGCCGCACTCACGGAACAAGTTACCCAGCATCAGCATACCGATCAGAGGAGCTGTATCGGGGATCAACAGCACCACGAAGATGGTTACAGCGATGGGGAAGATAATCTTCTCCGTCTTGGAAACCACACGAAGCTGGCTCATCTTGACCTGACGCATCTTCTTGGTGGTCATCAGCTTCATCAGCGGAGGCTGGATCAGAGGTATCAGAGCCATGTAGGAATAAGCCGCAATGGCAATCGCCGGCAGTAGATTCACAGACAGCTTCGACGCCGTCAGAATGGCCGTCGGGCCATCAGCACCGCCGATCACGCCGATAGCGGCCGCGTCAGCGGGAGTAAAGCTGATCAGGCCGTTGGTAATGGGACCCAGAGCCAAAGCCATCAGGAAGGCCGCAAAGATACCCAACTGGGCGGCGGCGCCCAGCATCAGAGATACGGGGTTGGCCAGCAGAGGGCCAAAATCCGTCATAGCGCCAATACCCATAAAGATAATGGATGGGTATATGGCGTATTGGACGCCCTGATAGAGCACCCACATAAAGCCCACCGTTCCGCTGTGGGTGGCGGCATCATAGACGGGCTCGTTGAACAGCCCGGTGACCGGCAGGTTAGCCAGCAGCATACCAAAGGCGATGGGAACCAGCAACAAAGGCTCGAAGCCCTTGCCAATGCCCATATATAGCAGGACACAGGCAATAAACAGCATGAGCGCGGTTTTCCAATCCAGAGCGGCAAAGCCAGAACCCTGCATGATCTTAGTCAAAACTTCCGTTACAAAATTCATACTTTACCCCTCCTTTCAACCGATGGTGACCAACAGGTCATCGGTATTGACAGCGGTACCCACCACAGCGGAAACGGACTTGACGGTGCCGTCCGCAGGGGCGGAAACTTCGATTTCCATCTTCATGGCCTCCAGAACCACCAGGACATCGCCTGCCTTTACGGACTGGCCTACGGAGCACTCTACCTTAAAGATGTTGCCGGGCATAGGGCTCTTGACCGCTGTCTCACCAGCCGCCACCGCAACGGGGGCGGCTGCGGTCGGAACCGCGGCCGGAGCAGGCGTAGCGGCGGGAGCAGGGGCGGCAGCCACAGGGGCAGCCGCGGCAGGAGCCGCAGGGGCGGCGGCAATATTGGTGATGCGGAAGGAGTTGGGCGCCATCCCGGACTCCTCAGCAACCGCAGCCATCATAACCGCAACCAGCTCACCCTCATCCACAGCCGGTGCGGCAGGCGCAGCCGCAGGGGCGGGCGCAGGGGCGGGCGCGGGGGCGGCTTTCTTTTGCGGAGCGGGAGCGGCAGACTTTCCCTCGATGGCGTTCACGATCTTGGAAATAACCATGATAACCAGCATCAGGATGGCCAGCATCAGGAATACCACAAGCAGACCACAAACGGCGACCATTAGCGCCTCCGGGACTGAAAGCGGTTCAAATGGATTCAGGATTGCGATATCTGCATTAGGCATAGATCATAGTCCTCCCTTAACCCAGAGTGACCAGCAGATCGTCCGTATTGACAGCGGTGCCTACCACAGCAGAAACAGCCTTGACCGTACCATCCACAGGTGCGGAAACCTCAATTTCCATCTTCATGGCCTCCAGAACCACCAGGACATCGCCTGCCTTCACGGACTGGCCCACAGAGCACTCCACCTTAAAAATGTTGCCAGGCATGGGGCTCTTGACTGCCGTCTCACCGGCGGCCACGGTGGCGGCAGGAGCCGCAGCGGGAGCAGGCGCTGGGGCGGGAGCGGGAGCGGCGGCAGGAGCAGCCACAGGGGCGGCCACGGGAGCGGCAGCCACAGGGGCGGCGGCAGGAGCAACGGCCGCGGGAGCGGCGGCGCCAGTTTTCTCCACGGTCACGCTGTAAACCTTGCCGTTCACTGTAACGTTGTAGTTCATAGCTTGTTTTCCCCTTTACAATTTATTAATCGGCCGCTTAAATACTGACACGGGTATTTCTACTCCAGTATTCACGGCTTATGGTTCTCTCCCGCCTGTTTTAGAGGCGGGAGAGAACTTAAAATCGTGGATATTATACCAGTTTTATCCGTCTTATGTCAAGGTCCGGGTAAATGAGATAAAAATATCTATATAGAAACTTTACAGCACGTCGGCAAATGCCTGGATCGCGGTGCTGGCCTGGCCAAAGTCCCGCATCTGCTGGTCCACACCCAGCTTGATGTGGGGGATGCCCGCCCCATCCAGAGCTTTCTTCAGGTAGGGATACTCCATCTCCTCGGGGTCGCAGAACTGCTGCATGAACAGGACCAGACCCTGAGCGCCGGAGTCCTTGACCAGCTTGACCACAAACTCGCCACGGCGGTTCTGGTTAGAGTGCTCATCGTACAGCAGCACGTCGTAGTCCTGATCAGCGAACTGCTGGGCCAGCGCCATCATGGGGTCGCCGGTCTCAGCAGCGTCCACCAGACAGGGACGGCTCTCATGGGCCACATCGTCGGCGACAATGGCGATCTTATTGTCGTCAAAGATTTGCAACAGCTTGGGGTTGTCGCAGATGATGCCGGAGGTGACCACCTTCTTACCCTTCCAGTTGCAGGCGGGCAGCTTGGACAGCTCCGCGTTCAGCCGCTCCAGCAGATCGGTGTGCTCATCCTTCAGCATGAACCAAGAGGAGCGGAAGACTGCGGAACGGTTGACAGCGGAGATTACATCAGGGTGCTGGCCGGCCAGCTTGGCAAACTCCCTGCGGGCGGCCCGGCTGCGGTTATACACCTTGATAGCATTCCGCAACGCCTCGTCCGTAATAGGAGCGCCGGAGATCTTCTCTAACTCGTTCTTCACATGAGTGTACTGGTCCACGCAGAACTGCAGACCGAAAGCGGGCTTGCGGTGCTGAGGGTGGGCCAGGAAAATGCAGGGCAGCTTGCCCTCCATAGCCACCCGGAAGTTCTGGCTCATGGGGCGCAGGGTGTCACAAATGGTGGGGGTAATCAGGCCGTCCAGGTCGTCCAGTGTGCCATCCAGCAGCATCTCCAGCGCCAACTGGGCGATGGTGCAGTAGAAGGTGGCACAATACTCCTTGGCCTGGGCGATGGTCTTGCTGTTGCTGCCCCAGATGCCCATGGGCACCATCCCAGCGGCATAGACCAGCTCCTCAGGGGCGTAATAGGGCAGGACGCCGATGACCTTCTTACCCTGCTCCTTATAGGCCTTGATCCGACGATAGGGGTGGTCGGAGGCCTCCTTAAACTGATTCAGCAGTACCTCGATGCTCATTTCTCAGCAGCCTCCTTCGCAGCTTTGTTAGCCTCCATGGCCTCTACCAGGCCCTGGACACGGGTCTCATACTGGGCCTCGTTGAAGTTACGGGGATCGGCCTGGTCGCCGTCAAAGCCGGCGCAGGGCACACCCAGATCCTTAGTAAAGCGGCGCTGCATCTCGGCCATGTAACCGGACCAGGGCTTGCAGGAACGGTTATAGTGGACCAGCACGCCGTCCACCTTGTTGTCCCGGCAGATGCCCTCACGCCAATCCACGCCCTGCTCGATACACACAGAGTTGGGGGCCTTGCAGTAGGCGCGGACCATCTCGTCCATGTTATTGTACACGAAGCCGAAAGCGGGGGCGTACACAACGGCGGTGACGTTGACGCCATGCTCCTTCAAGGGCTTGAACAGGGAGGGCAGCTTGGGCCAGCAGGGGATGCCCTCGAACATGACGCGGTACTGCTCCGGGAAGGGCGTTGTAGACTTACCCTCCTTGATGGCCTCATCCAAATCGCGGGAGAGCTGCTCAAAAGCCTCGGCAGCCTCCACACGGCCGCGGGCGGTCACAACGTCGGCCATGTGGTTGAACAGGTCGAAGCCGGAGTAAGGAGCGGGCTTGTACTGCAGATAGTCGCACACCTTCAGCCAGGCCTTGGCGGTCCGATTGGCGTTGGCGCAGGCTTCGTCAAACTTCTTCTCGTCAAACTTTTTGCCGGTCAGCTTCTCCAGATCGTGAATAGCGTTGTCAAACTGGCCGCGGATATAGGCCACATAGGTATCGTCTACTTCTACCGTATTGTTATAGGGGATATCGATCATGATCAGTGGGATATCGCACATACGGGCAATATTCTCATACCACTTGGTCATGCAGTTGCAGATGTTGTTGCAGCACAGCACAAAGTCGGGCTGAGGCATGCGCATCTGGCGGTAAGGCTTGATGGCCTCCCGGCGGAAGTTCTTATAGGCGATCTCCTTCTCGGTGGTTTCAGGCAGAGCCTCGATCTCATAGATGTCATCCAGCACGGTGTAAGGCTGCATGGTTTTGGGATCCTTCTTGGGCTTGCCAGTCTCAGGGTCGATGACCACCTTGCCGTTCTCGTCCTTCAGGGGCTTTCCGCTGTTGGGGTTGATGACAAACTCCAGCGTTTCAGGGTCAAATTTGCGGCTGGCGCGCTTGCCGGCGGCATAGGCCAGGCTAATACGGGCGTAGCCGCAGATGTCGTTGTCAAAACCCAGGTCCTCGGCGGCCTGACACATAATCTCGCCGTCCCGGTTGGCGGCGATACCGGCGGCCTGGTTTTCAGGGTACATTACGTTCAGGTCAAAGGCGGCGGCCAGCTCACAGGGGAACTTGGAGCTGGACCAGCCCACCAGCTTGCCCTCTTTCTTGGCCACACGGGCGTCGGCGTAGACGTCCTCAACGACCTTACGCAGAGCCTTTACGCCAGGACTTACTTCTTTAGCCATTGTAAATTCCTCCTTACCGGAAAATCAATTTTGCGATCGGCCGCCGAGACAGCGGCCATACTGCGTTACTTCTCTTTGAATGCGCCAATTCCGGCGATCACCAGACCGATGACCGCTATCAAAACCGCAAACTCTCCCCTGCTCATCAGGTCTCCCACAATTGGGAGCCATATCTCCGACAGCAGTAAGACCAGCGCAAACAAAATCAGCGCGATTCCAAAGAAGATCTGTTTCATCCCTTCTGCTCCTTCAGATACTTCTGATAGGCAAACAGGGCGGCGCCCAGGGCGCCGTTATACTGGGTCAGAGGCGAGGTATGGATGGTGTGGCCCAGCTGCTCCTCCAGAGCACTGACGATGCCGATGTTCTGGGCCACGCCTCCGGTCATAACTACCTGGTCCCTAATGCCCACCCGGTGGGCCAAACCGGCCACCCGGTTGGCCACAGAGTGGTGGATGCCGTTGATGATATCCCGCTTATCCGTGTCCTGAGCCAGTTGGCTGATGACCTCACTCTCGGCGAAAACCGTGCAGGTGGAGCTGATGCCCACGTTTTTGGTGGACTGGGCGCCCAGAGTGCCCAAATCCTCCACCTTCACCTCCAGCACTCGGGCCATGACGTCCAAGAACCGGCCGGTGCCAGCGGCGCACTTGTCATTCATAACGAAGTTGGTCATCACGCCGTTCTCAATCTGGAGGACCTTTACATCCTGGCCGCCGATGTCGATAACCGTGCGGACCTCAGGGAAAAGGAAGGAGGCCCCTTTGGCGTGGCAGCTCAACTCGCTCATCTGTTGATCGGCAAACTCCTCCAGGGAGTTGCGGCCATAGCCGGTAGCCAGGATATAGCTCATCTCCTCCCGTGCCTTGCCCGCGTTCTCCAGCACCTGGGAGATAGCCCGCTGGGGCCCGCTGGTGCCGGCACCCACGGGAATCAGGGACTTGGCGACGATGTCTTTGCCATCGGCCAGCATAATGCATTTGGAAGCGGTGGAACCGATATCGATCCCAAGGGTATAGATACTCATACGGTCAATTTCTCCTTGTATTGCTTAGATCGGCCGGATCGCAGCGCGGCAAAAAGGCCGCTCCCCCATCGATCCCATCCACACCCGCATCCGGGGACCTGCCGGCTGGGCAGCTCCCCGGCCGGATGATAGCGCAGGTGTCAGATCACCGGTGGCCCTCGTCGTAGTCCTTGATGGTCCGGGGCAGCAGCATCTGGTGGAATGGGCAAATGCTCTCAGGATTCTGATAGCAGGAGTCGGTGAAGGCCACGATGTAGTTGCGCATCATGGGCAGGTCCACCACCTCGTCCACCAGACCGGCCTGGGCGCAGAACAGGGGCTTGGACTTGACATCGTAGTCGTCGATCAAGGCGTTCATCTTGTCGATGGTGGGCTGCAGATCCTTGCCCGCCTTCTGGTCCTTGGCCAGACGGCCGGTGTACATGGCGTTGGCGGCGGTCTTGCCGTTCATGACGTTGATCTCGGTGGCGGCGGTGCCCAGGGAGAAGGCGTTGTTGTCGTTGCCCTGGGGCCCACCCAGGACATAGTGGGCGGCGGCGGTGCCGCGGCGCAGGGTAATCTCCATCATGGGCAGCTTGCTGCTCTGGATGGAGTAGATCAGGGACTGGCCCAGGCCCAGCAGCTCGGCCACCTCGGCGTCGTCACCCACGTCGATGCCGGTGGTATCCTGAATCCAGATCATAGGCAGGCGGTCACGGGCACACAGGGTGACAAACTCGTTCATCTTGATCAGCCCCTGGCGGTACAGCTTGCCGCCCGCGCCCATAGACTGGCCGTATTTGGCCACTTTATACTCAGGGTAGTTGGGGAACACGCCCTGCTGATTGGCCACCACGCCCACCAGTAGGCCGTCCACCTTGGCGATGCCGGTGATCATCTCGGGGCCGTAGCCCTTCTTGTACTCCATGAACTGGCTGCCGTCAAACAGGCGGCCGATGACAGAGTACATATCATAGGGACGGTTCTTGTTGTTCAGCACCAGGTCGTACAGCTCGATATCGGACATGGCGGGGGACTGGGGCGCGTCCACACGGAAGAACTCCAGGTCGAAGGTGGGCAGCATATCCACATACTTCTTGATACCGGCGATGACCCCCTCCTGATCGGCGTACACCTCGCGGAAGAAGCCGGTCTGACCGTAGTGGATGGAGACGGATCCGGGAGGATCGGCACGCAGGCCCTTGGTGGCCTCGATCTGGGCCAGAGCGGCCTCCATATCCACATGGGGCTTGGGATTCATGCCGCCTACGATACCGGCGCCGCCTACGGCCATATTGGCCTTCTCATGGGCGATCAACACGGTGGGAGAGATGGAGTGGTAGCCGCCGCCGGCGGGGTTGGTGCCGTGAATGCCTACGATAACGGGAATACCCATCTGGTTCAGCTCAGAGTTGCGGTAGAAGGGGGTGCCGCCGCCCCGGCGGTTGGGGTACACCTTCTCCTGCTTGTCCAGCTCCACACCAGCGCACTCCAGCAGATAGATCAGAGGGATGCGCAGCCGCTTGGCAGTATCAGAGCCACGGAGCAGGTTATCCGCCTGACCGGGAACCCAGGTACCGGCGTGCTTCTTGTTATCGGAAGCGATGATGCAGCACCACTTGCCGTTGACCCGGCCCAGGCCCTTTACGATGGAGGTAGAGCCGTTTTTGTTGTGCTCGGGGTTGTACAGGCTGTTCAGGGGGCACCAGGTGCCGGCGTCCACCAGCAGCGCGACACGCTGCATAGCGGTGAGCTGTCCCTTGGCGTTCATGTCCTCGTCCGCCTTGCCGGCAGACAGGGCGTCTACAATATGGGCATGGATGTCGTCCTCGATGGCCCTCAGCTCGGCCACGTTCTCGGCGTTGACCTTAACAGGCTTGCCCACCACAGGCATGTTCTGGAAATAGCGGGGCATGGAATAGTTACCCAATGTAATTTCCTCCTTTTATATCGTATCATCTCTGATGCGCGCCGTGCCACCCAGGCGACCATAAATTGTATTGGGTCGCCGACGCCCCCGATCAACACTTGTGTCGGCGGCAGTACGGGCAGGGGAACACGGTCCGAAAGAAAGCATTTCTTCCCATCAGCAGCTTATTTTTTACTCCTTGGGAACCTTAATAAAGGCCTGACCGGGATCGATCTCCTCGCGGATGACCTTGATGATCTCGGGAGAGGGGCCCTCAAAGAGCTGGGCGCGGGACACATCCACCTCGAAGCCGGTGTTCTCCTGAACCATCTCAGGGGAGGAGAAGGGATAGTAGTAGGCCAGGTACATCCGCTTGGTCTCCTCATCGAACTTCATAATGCCCAGATCGGTGACCACCATCTGGGGGCCGCGGTTGCCAGGCAGGCCGGCGCGCTCGCGGCCGCCGGGGCCATCCATCCAGCCGCAGGAGGTAATGTAGTCGATCTTCTCCATAAAGCGGCGCTTCTGGTGCTGCATCATGATAATGGTGTTGCAGTAGGTGGCGATGCCGTTGGCGCCGCCGGAGCCGGTAAACCGGGTCTGGGGCTTGATGTAGTCACCCTTGCCGTAGATACAGGTGGAGTTCACATTGCCATAGGGGTCGATCTGGGCGCCGCCGATAAAGGCGATGAGCCGGTCCTCGTCGTGGAGCCACTCGTTGGCCTCAAACCCGATGAAGCGCACGTTGGGCCACTGGACAGCGCAGTGAGCCATAAAGCGGTTGTCACCCACAGAGCGGGGGACCTCCACAGGGGAACAGTCCATCAGCCCGCTCTCCACGATGGGGTGGCAGGAGGGGCATACCACCCGCTTGGCAAGGGAGGCGCCGATCAGTGGAAGACCGGTGCCCACAATGACGATCTGGTTCTCTTTGATGTTCTTGGCGATGGCGTAAGCCTGCATCTCCTGCTTGGTATACTTGGTATAATCAGCCATGTCTATGTACCTCCCTGTTCTTAGTGTCTGGTGGAGTAGCCCAGATGGGGCTCGTTCTTCAACCGCATCAAACGGGAACCGCCCACCTTATCCAGCAACTCATCGTGGTCCTTGACGGAGTAAACCCACTTGTCTACATAGTCCTTAAAGGTCTCAGGGATGGCGATGCCGGCGGCGGCATCGTCAGCGGCCTTCTTGGCCTTGGCGGCAGCCTCGGCCAGCTTCTCATCCTCAGGCTTGGCGGCGGCGGCCTTCTCAGCCTTGGCGGCGGCCTTGGCCAGCTGGGCCTTGGCATCCTCGGCATCCTGGTACTTAGATGCCTTGTCATACTCCTTCAAAGCATGGGAGTCGTTGTCATAGTAGTTATAGCACTGAGAGGGCCAGGCTCCATAAGGGGCGTGGACTACGGCGGAGACACATTCACCGAAGATACGGGTCAGAGTGGGGTCGCGGCGGATATACTCGTCGCTGACCAGCTCCTCACAGGTGACAATGACCTTGCGGGCAGCCACGGCGATATCCACATCGTGGAACTCGTCGCCCTCGACGATACAGGTGCCGTCGGGGCTGGCCTTCTGCACGTGGATGATGGCGGTGTCCAGCTTGGGCACAGGGACGGCCACCACCTTCTCGCCAGGCTTGAAGGGATTTTCGATCTCGACGCACTTCAGGTCGTCTACCTTGTCCATGGTCTTGCGCTGCTCCTCGCTGATGCCCCAGTATTTCATCAGGCCGGAGCCCTGCATCAGACGGACAGGCAGGAAGGGCAGGCCCAGGGAGGCGGCGTGGAGCTGGAGCATCAGGACGTCCTGGGAATAGTCCTCATAGGTCAGTTCGCCCTTCTCGATGGCAGCACGGAAACGACGGGAGACATTGGTATAGCCGGAGTTGGCGGTGTAGCAGTTGATGTACGCTTTGACGCGGCCCTCGCCAATCATCATATCCCAATCACCGCCGGCGGGGCCGGCCCAGACAGTAAAGTCCTTCTGACCCTGGCGCAGGATCTCACTCACAGCGGCATAGGGCTTGCGGTTGGTGGTGAAGCCGCCGAAGCAGATACAATCTCCGTTCTCGACGAATTTCGCCACGGCGTCATGCAAGGAATACACTTTGTTCATGGTAAAACCCCCATTACAAAAGATTTTTTCATTCGCTTCTTTTTCTCAAATTTTCAAGGTACTGATATGCGCTCTATATCGGCTATTATTTTAACACAACTGACACAAGAGGTCTATCTTTAATTTATCAAAAAGTTTGCATATCTTCGCCTGCTGTGCTATAATGCTCCTGGCCCTCTCCCCCACGCCGGCCGGGGGGGCCTTCCAGGGGCGCTTTGCCCTGAGAAATGAGCCATACAAACGGAGGTTTGCCGTATGACCAATGTGGAGTTTCATCTGCAGCTCAACCACAACGACACCTGGAACATGAGCCGGCTCCATTTTCATGACCACTTCGAACTCCTCCTCCCTCTGACCAGCCCCGGCAACATCTTTGTCAACGACCAGGTGTACCCCCTTCGCCGGGGCACCCTGTACCTCATTGGGGAGAACACCCTCCACCGGACCATGGCCACCGGGGCGCACGCCAGGTATGTCCTCCACATCAGCCGTAAATCCCTGATGCAACTGTCCACCGTTCAAACCGATTTCACCCAGCTCACCCACGACTCCTTCCGCCGGGCTAACCTGAACGGTATGCAGATGACCGAGATCATCGAGCTGTTCCAGGCCTTGGAGCGCAATAAAAACGACGGTTCCTTCGGCAGCGACATCCATCAGATGGTGGCCCTGCTCAATCTGCTGATTCGGGTAGCTCCTACCTTGAATGCCGCCACTGCCGGAGAGGCCATCCACAACAAGGACTTCCTCCGGGTGGCCCCCATTCTAGATTATATCCGGGACAACCTGTCCGAGCCCCTGTCCCTGGATCAGATCGCCAGCCAGTTTTTCATCAGCAAACACTATCTATGCCGCGTCTTCAAGGCGGCCACTGGCTTCTCCGTAATGGAATATATCATCTACAGCCGGGTACTGCGGGCCCGCCAGCTTCTCCAGGAGGGCACCAGCGTCCAGCAGGCCGGCGAGTTGTCCGGCTTCTCAGACAACTCTCATTTCATCCGCACCTTTGGCCATCTCACCGGGGTCACGCCCGGCCGGTATGCCAAGGAGTATCAGAGCAGCGATCAGATCCTGCTCCGTGAAAATCTGAAGCATAGATAGGGACAGGCCCCTTTTTTTCCCGATTTTCCCAGATGAGGCCCCCACTACGGGTCAACATCTGCAAATCAGCTTCTTCTCTTCCTTTTGTCTATTTTGACCGGATATACCAAAGGGCGCTGTGTGCCACGGCACACAGCGCCCTTTCTTTTTCAATCCCTTGGCCTTCGATAGAACTTCCCGTGGACCCGCTCAGTCCGGATGACATTGACAAAGGCTTTGGGGTCGGCCTGACGTACCTTACGGACCAGGCCCTTGCTTTCTCCCACGCTGACCACCGTATAGATCATAACGCAGGGCTCCCCATTGTACAGGCCAACCCCCTCGATCAAAGTAGCGGTATGGTGGGTATCCTGTATCTGGGCACACACGCCCCCCACCGTTTCCCGTCCCGTGACGATAAACAGGGTGGCCCGGCCGCTGTCCGGGTCCAGCAGACGGATGGTCTGAGTGCTGGTAAACTGGAAAATGATGGAATACAGGGCCCGCTCCCATCCGAAAAGCAGTCCGGCCACCGTCAGCATCACCGCATTGCCCGCCAGAATATAGTTCCAGGCATCGATATTCTTCCGTTCGGACAGGGCGATAGCAATAAAATCAGTACCTCCGCTGGTGGCTCTGGCCCGCAGGCAGAGGCTGACCGCGAAACCGGTGATCAAGCCGCCGAACACACAAATCAGCAGCAGGTCCTCTGTAATGGGGATGGTAGGCACCAGGTCAGTGAAAATGCTGACCAGGACAATACACTGACAGGAATAGAGGGTAAACTTCTTTCCCACAAACCTGAAGCTAATAGCGGCGGGCACCGCATTGAGCAGCAGATATACTGGCGAGAAGGGGATGTCTACTCCCCAAAACTCCCAAGCCGCGCGCTGGGTCAGACGGGCAAGCCCCGTAAAGCCGCCGGGAAACAGGTCGCCGGCCTGGACAAAGCTTTTCATATTGACGGCGATGATAAGCGACGCCAGCGTCACCAGGACCAGGCGGAACAGGATATCTCTGACAGGGGACCGCACCGCTTTTTCCGACATAGCCGCTTCCTCCATATTACTGGTCTATTTCACATCGGCCAATACGTCCAGGTTCTTCATAAAGTATTCCACGCCGGAATAGATGGTAGCCAGCACGATGACAGCCACACAGATATTGTTGACCAAGGGGGCGATGGGCAACAGCATCAGCACGATGCACACCATAGTGGAGGCGGTCTTTACCTTGCCGGACCAGCCGGCGGCGATGACTCTGCCTTTGTCAGCGGCCACCATACGCAGGCCAGACACCCCGAATTCCCGGATGATGACCACCAGCAGCGCCCAGCCGGGCATCTGGCCAATCTCTACAAACCAGAGCATGGCGGCGGTGACCAGACATTTGTCCGCCAGAGGGTCCATAAACTTTCCAAAGTCAGTGGTCTGGTTATAGTGGCGAGCGATATAGCCGTCCAGGGTATCGGTGAGGCTGGCAATCACAAAAATGGCCAAGGCCCAATAGTTCGCCCCAGGCACATCCAGATAGAGGACCAGCAGGAACAGCGGGATCATAACGACCCGCAGCAAAGTCAGCTTGTTGGCGGTATTCATCTTATCGTTTCTCCTCTTTTTCCGGAACATACTCTATCAATGTCCTCGAATTGGTCATCCAGGTAAGCGCAGAGGTATTCAATTACGCGGGATTCCACATAGACCTTTTTCCGTGTGTATAGTCTCCAGATCAGACACCTCAGCCGCTTTATCTTTTCTAATGACATATTTTTTCAGGCCCTTTTGTTTCAAGAGCTGGAACAGCTTATTATCGAGCAAGGACACCCAGATCACATATATGTTATCATAGCACATTATCAGCACTGGACAAAGCTGGATTCAACATAAAATCTCACTTTGATTCTGCGTCAGCCAAAATCACGCTTCATCCAGCGCCGCGTTTGTATCAGTCCTCAATTTCGCCGGTCAAATCTCCATCAGACACGCCGGTGATACGCACCTTGACAAATTCCCCCGCGGGCACCAGCCCGGCGGCGGTAAAATACACATGGCCGTCGATATCCACCGAGTCGGCATAGGTGCGCCCGACGTAACAGCCGGCCTGACTGTCAAAGCCCTCGCACAGCACTTCCATCACTGTTCCCAGGCGTTCTTCGTTGTACGAGTCCATGATCCGGGACTGGAGGTCCACCACCAGCTCTACCCGGCGGGCGGCTACCTCTCCATCCACCTGGTCCTCCATGGCGGCGGCCAGAGTGCCTTCCTCGGGGGAGAACTGAAACACACCGGCCCGCTGGATCTTTTCCTCCCGCAGGAAAGCACACAGCTCCTCGAACTCCTCCTCCCCCTCTCCAGGCAGGCCGCAGATCAGGGAAGTACGGATGACCACGTCCGGCATCGCCGCCCGCAGCTTGGCGAAGAGGGCCCGTATCTCCGCCTTGGTGTTTCGGCGGCGCATGGCCTTCAAAATGTTGTCGTTGCAGTGCTGGATGGGGATGTCCAGATAGTGGAGTATCTTGGGTTCAGAGGCGATGACCTGGATAAGCTCGTCGGTGACGGCCTCAGGATAGAGGTAGTGGAGTCGGATCCAGTGGAAGTCCAGCCGGCACAGCTCCTTCAACAGCTGGGCCAAAGTGGCTTTCTCCTCCAGGTCCAGGCCATACCGGGTAATGTCCTGGGCAATGACGATGAGCTCCTTCACCCCGGAGGCGGCCAGCTTTTTGGCCTCAGCCACCAACGACGCTACGGTACGGCTGCGATAGCGACCACGGAGTTTCGGGATGATACAGAAGGCACAGCCATTGCTGCACCCCTCGGCGATCTTTAGATAGGCGGTGTAAGGGGGCGTGGTGACAATGCGCTCGCCGTCCTCATAAGTGCGGTGGATGTTGCCAAAGTGCTCCGCCTTCTCCCCCTCCATCAGTTCCTCTACGGCGGCCACCACGTCGCTGTAGCTGCCGGTGCCCAGCATCCCATCCACTTCGGGCAGCTCGGCACGGATATCGTCGGGGTACCGCTGACTCAGACAGCCCGCCACTAACAGCTTCTTCAGCTTACCCTGGTCCTTCAGTTGAGCCAGCTCCAGGATGTTGTCAATGGCCTCGCTCTTGGCAGACTCGATGAAGCCGCAGGTATTGAGGACGGCCACATCGGCCCCCTCTGGATCGCCGGTGACGATGTGGCCCGCCTGGCGGCACAGGGCCATCATCTGCTCGGTATTCACCAGATTCTTGGCGCAGCCCAGAGACACAAACGCTACTTTATAAGTCATAGGATCGCTCCGTTTATCATTTATTTCCCCCGCCAGGCAGGGTCATCTGTAATTCCCAGAAGATAATCTGTGGAGACATGAAAATAGCAGGAAAGAGCAACCAATTTATCAATGGTCGTTCCCCGCGCTCCGCTCTCTATCGTACTAATCGCTTTGTGTGAGAGCCCAATCGCTTCTCCCAGTTCCTTTTGATTCAGGCCCGCCCGTTTTCTCAATGCAAGCAAACGGCTGCCGAACACATTTGAATTTGTCATAAATGCTCCTTGACATTTACCTTTTAGTAGACTATAATCTACTCAAAGGTAAGAAAGGGTGTTTTATTTATGTACGATTATATCTCCGCGCTCTGCCTGGGCGAAAGCCTGCGGGATCCCCCGGTCAACCCCCTTGAGAACATACCGTCCAGCCTGAAGAAGCAGTTGGAGGGCATCGCTCCGGCTATGGGCGAGCAGTTCAACCAAGAGTTCCTGCGGCAGCTTCGGCTGGTCCTCACCCGCACGGAGCTCAAGAGCTACCGGGACGGCTTTCAGACCGGGGCCCAGCTGATGCTCTCCATGCTGGAGGACTGCTGCAGCTAGTCCAGCTCCACCTCCGCCCCGCAGCGCCCCAGGGCCTCGTTGATCTCGCTCCAGTGGTAGCCCCGGCGGGCCAGGGCGTCAGACAGCTTCTTCAGCTCCTGACGGTCAGGCGTCCTGCCCCCCAGCTTTTTGGTCAGGAAGGCGTCGATGGCCGTGGAGGAGTCCTGCGCCTGGTCGAGGGCATCCTCCCACAGCTCCCTTGGGACGCCCCGGCAATACAGCTCGTCCCGCAGCTTCCGCTCCCCGTATCCCTTAGCGGAGTAGTAGCGGACTACTTGGGCAGCGTAAGCCGCGTCGTCCAGGTAGCCCAGCTCCGCCATCCGTTCACAGATGGCGGCGGCCTCCTCCTGGGTGGCCTCCCACTGGGACAGCTTTCGCTCCAGTTCCTTTCGGGACTGGGGCTTTCTTGCCAGCAGGGACAGTGCCTTCTCCTTCAGGCCGCTCCGGTGGAGAGAGGCCATCAGTCCCTCGGCCTCCTCCTCGGTCAGCTCCTTCCCGGCGCAGAGGGCAAAATCAATGATTTCGTTCTCCCCCAGACGCAGGATGGAGCCGTCCTCCAGCACAGCCAGCCACCGGCCCTGGACCCGCTTGGAGGGCTTCAACTCCTGGATGACCACTTAGTCCTCTCCATCCTCGAAATCGTCCGCAGCCACATCCACCGCCCGCCCGGCGGCCCTGGCGGCAATCTGGGCCTGCTTGCTCATCAGCTTGAAGGCGTTGGCCCGTACCTGGGCCTCAATGTCCTCGGCCAGCTCCGGGTGGTCCTGGAGATACTGTTTCACCGCGTCCCGGCCTTGCCCCAGGCGCAGCTCACCCATGGCAAACCAGGAGCCGGACTTCTGGACGATATCCAGCTTGACCGCCAGGTCCACCAGCTCGCCCCACTTGGAGATGCCCTCGCCGTAGAGGATGTCAAACTCCGCCTCCCGGAAGGGAGGCGCGACTTTATTCTTCACGATCTTGGCTCTGGTGCGGTTGCCGATGATCTCAGAACCGTTCTTCAGAGCCTCCACCCGCCGCACGTCGATACGCACTGAGGAGTAGAATTTCAGCGCCCGACCGCCGGTAGTCACCTCGGGGTTGCCGTACATGACCCCCACCTTTTCTCGGAGCTGATTGATGAAAATAACGATACAGTTGGTTTTGGAAATGGAGCCGGCCAGCTTACGCAGGGCCTGGCTCATCAGTCGGGCCAGTAAGCCCACATGGCTGTCCCCCATGTCCCCCTCGATCTCCGCCCGGGGCGTCAGAGCGGCCACGGAGTCCACCACCACCACGTCGATGGCTCCGGAGCGGACCAGAGCCTCGCAGATCTCCAATCCCTGCTCGCCGGTGTCCGGCTGGGAGATGAGCATGGAGTCGATGTCCACCCCCAAGGCCCTGGCATAGCCGGGATCCAAGGCGTGCTCCGCGTCGATAAAGGCCACCTCTCCCCCCCGTTTCTGAGCCTCGGCCACAATGTGGAGGGCCAGAGTGGTCTTACCGGAGGACTCCGGCCCGTAGATCTCGATGATGCGGCCCTTTGGAACGCCGCCAATGCCTAGGGCGATATCCAGGGACAGGGAGCCAGTAGGGATGGAGTCCACCACCACATCGGCATTCTCTCCCAGGCGCATGATAGAGCCCTTGCCATAAGCCCGCTCGATCTGGGCCATAGCGGTCTCCAGTGCCTTTTTCTTGTCAGACGCGGGAGTTGCCGACTCCACCACGGGTTTTTTAGCAGCCATGTACATCTTTCCTTTCTCGCCGGCGGCTCTCAGCCGCCGGCCTCTGTCTGTCCCATATATTACCCTTTTATCTATCCGATAAACGGTACTTTTTGTGGGGGGCGGCCCCTTGTTCTAGCTCAACTGTTGATGGTCCCCTCCACCACCCGCCAGATCCCCTGGGTATCGGCTGTGGTCTTAATGTCCTCAAAGCCGTTTCGGGCCAGGATCTCCTCCACCTCGGGTGCCTGGCCGATCCCCACCTCGAAGAGCAGGGTGCCTCCCAACCGGAGGGCGGATTTCCATTTGGCGGAAATGAAGCGGTAAAAGTCTAGCCCGTCTTCGCCGCCGTCCAGAGCCATATGGGGCTCGTAGTCCCGGACAGAGTGTTCCAGACCCAGAATGTCCGCGGTAGGTATGTAGGGGGGGTTACAGACGATGGCGTCAAAATCCCAGAGTGCGGAGCTGGGCGGCTCCATCGCGTTGACGGATAAGCAGGTGACTCTGGAGTTCAGGTCGTTGCGGCGGACATTCTGCTTGCACAGCCGCAGGGCTCCCTCGGACAGCTCCGCCAGCACCACCCGGCAGTTGGGCGCATTGGCGGCCACCGCCAGCCCCACACAGCCGCTCCCGGCGCATAGGTCCAGCACTCTGGCCCCCTCGCCGGCCTCCCGTGCCTTCAAAATCCCCCGCTCGGCCAGCACCTCGGTGTCCATCCGGGGGATAAGGACATCCTGGGAGATATTGAGCGGCAGGCCATAGAACTCCCACTCGCCGATGATATAGGCCACCGGCTCCCCAGCCAGACGGCGCTGGACCAGCTCCTCTACCCGGCGCTCCAGCTCGGCGGACACATAGAGGGACATATCTCGGTACAGCTGCTCACGGCTCTTGTCCGAGGCGTAGCACAGGATTTCTCTGGCCTCCAGCTGGGCCCCCTCCACTCCGGCCTTTTTCAGCCGGGCCCTAGTATCCAGAAACAGATTGTTATAGGTGGTGGCCATACTATCACCTTCCCCGTTTATTTGTATACGGACATAGGCGCACAGGGCTCCCGTTAACGGCCGGAGACGGCCTATCAAAACGGAGCCCGCTTTCCTTTGGCGCTACCAGGCGTCCTCCCCCTGCTTCTCCGGCAGGACCAGCTCCAGGGCCCGGATGCCCACCTCAATCATGGAGTCATCCGGCTCGAAGGTAGTGAAGTTCTGAAGCCACAGGCCGGGGGCGGTAAGGAGCTTGGTCACAGGTCCGTCATGGCGGCCTGCCCAACGATTAAACTCATAGCTGATGCCCACGATAAGGGGCAGCATCGCCAGGTGGGCAAGAAAGCGTAAAATGGCATTCTCCACCGGCCAGATGGCAAAAACTACTGTGGACACTAAAATGGAGACCGCGATGACCATAAACAGGAAGCTGGTACCGCAGCGCGGGTGGTGCCGCGGCTGTTTTCTCACGTTCTCCACCGTAAGGGGCAGCCCAGCCTCATAGCAGAAGATAGTCTTGTGCTCCGCCCCGTGGTAGGAGAATACCCGTTTCATCTCCTTCATCCGGGAGCACAGGGCCAGATAGCCCACAAAAATTACGATCTTCAACAGACTCTCCGCCACGTTCCGAACCAGCATAGACGGGGTAAAAAACCGGACCGCTGTGCCCAGCAGGGTGGGCAGCAGAAAAAACAGGGCAATGGACATCCCGATGCCCAAAATCACGGCCAAGGTAGTGAAGAACGCGGTGGCCTTCTCGCTGCCCAGCCTGTCGTTGAGCCAATTTTCAAATCTGGAGGGCTCTTCTTCCTCCCCGTCCTCAGGGTAGAAATCCGCCGAAAACATCAGGGCAGTCACTCCGTTGTACATGGAGTCGCAGAAGGTGACCACGCCGCGGATCAGGGGCAGCCCCAGGATGGGATATCGGTCCCGGATCAGCTTAATATCTTTCTCCTGTATCTCCAGCTCTCCGTCCGGCCGGCGGACCACCACAGACTGCTTTTTGGGGCCCCGCATCATGATGCCCTCAATCAGAGCCTGTCCACCGCACATGGTCTTAAAACCCTTTTGGCAAGCCCCTTGTCTTTCTTGTTCTGTCTGAATCGACATTTGATTCTCCTTATGTTGGCACTGATAGAATAGGTATATCCAACTATGTCCGGGGAGCTCCCGGCAGTTTCGCCCCCTGTTCTCCAGAGGTCTCACCGTCCCATTCTGAATATTCTCCCCGATATTGTACCAGAGTTGAACGAAAATAGCAAGGTAAAATAGAACTTATGTTCTCATTTGTCCAATGGGAGCCGGATGACCACCAGGCACCCTCCCCCTTCGGCATTTCCAATGAACAGCTGTCCCTCATGCCGAACCACAATCTCCTCACACACCGCCAGACCGATACCGGAACCCCGTGCTTTAGAGCTGCCTTTATAGAATTTATTTTTAATAAATGGCAGCTCTCCCTCCGGGATACCGGGTCCATAGTCCCGGATGCGGATGACGGCTTCCTCCCCCTCCCGGGCGATAGACACATCAATGCGCTTTCCAGAACCTCCATGCTTGGCGGCGTTGTCCAGCAGATTACAGAACACTTGCCGCAGCCGGTGGGGGTCACCGGAGATCGGCAGCATTTCCTCCGGGCAGTCTGTGTACTCCAGTGCGATCCCCTCTCTACGGAAGAACTCGGTATAGGTATACACCGCGTCCTCCAGCTCTGCCTTCAGATCCAGGGGCTCCACCGACAGGGTAAAGCGGCCGTCAGAAATACGGGAGAACTCCAGCAGCTCCTCCACCATATTGGTCAGCCGCCTGGCTTCGGACAGGATGATCTCCATTCCTTTCTTCATATCCTCCGGGTCCCGCAGCTCGCCGCTCTGCATGGTTTCAGCCCAGCCGGTGATGGCGGTCAGGGGGGTACGCAGCTCATGGGACACCGAGGAGATGAACTCACTCTGGGTCTTTTCCGACTGGCGTATCTTCAGGGACATATCGTTGATGGTGTCGGTCAGCTCCCCGATCTCGTCGTCAAATTTCTTCTCGATCTGGACTCCATAGCTTCCGTCCGCAATGAGTCTGGCCGTTTCCGTGATGCTGGCCAGAGGCTCCACAATGGAGCGCACAAAATAGAGGTTGGAGAAATAGACCATGGCAAAAATGGCCAGAGCGACCACCGTGATGAGGGACACTGTCAGGATGAACTGGCGGTCGATACCTGACATGGAGGTGACATAGCGGATCAGCCCCTCGGTATGGCCCTGATAGACCACTGGGCTGCAGGCGGCAGCGATGCGCTCCCCCGTACTCGGGTCCCGCCCAATCCACGGTGTCGTCTCCTGATCCTCCAGCGCCCCCTGGATATCCGGCGTATCCGGCGTAGTTCCGGCCGCCAAGTCATTTCCTGAATAAAGAACGGCCCCCGTCTCGTCCAGGAACTGGAGCTCCAGCAGCCCCTTTTCCTCGTATTCGCTGACTGTGCGCTGGGCCACGGTACTATACTCACTGCTGGTATAGTTGCGGAAGCTGTACGCCGTGGAACTGGCCCGGCTCATCAGATCGTCGGTAGTGCCTGTATAATAGTAACTCCGCAGGCTGGCAATGAAGGTGCCCAGGGCCAGAGCTAAAATCAACAGCACTACGCCGACGCTGTTCAGCAGCCAGCGCCGACGAATGCCTCTTATCTTACCCTTATCGTGAAGTTCCATCTTTTTTGCCACTGGAGCACCTCCTTTCCCGTTTTCTGTCCCCTTATGGAGCGGTGGCAACAGTTCTTTTTCAGCATCAGCTTCCTTACGAATAGCCGCAGCCCCAGACCGTATTGACAAACACCGGCTTTGGGGCGTTGCTTTCCCATAGAGCAGGTACCCAGAAGTAAATTCCGCCTTCGGAAATTCTCCAGCCCCCTGGGACTAAGAATTTATGGCCGGCCCCGTTGAGCGGGGAGGACAACGCCCAAACGCCGTCAGGCTTAACTGCCCCACTTATAGCCGTAGCCCCAGACCGTATTGACAAACACCGGTTTTTGGGCGTTATCCTCAATCTTGATCCGCAGGCGGCGGATGTTCACGTCCACAATCTTCAGCTCCCCAAAGTAGTCTTTTCCCCACACAGTATCCAGGATCTCTTCACGGGACAGGGCCTTTCCTGGGTTCTCCATAAACAGCTTGACGATGGAATACTCCACCTGGGTCAGCTTTACCTTCTGCCCATCCTTTTCCAGTGTCCGGTTCCTAGTGTTGAGCAGGAAGGGTGGATCGCTAATCTCATCAGGGCTGGCCGCCGTCTCATCCCCGCCTGTACGGCGAAATAGGGCGTCCACACGCGCGGTAAGCTCCGCCGGGGAGAAGGGCTTGGTCACATAGTCATCCGCTCCGGTCATAAGCCCGGTTACCTTGTCCATCTCCTGGGTCCGGGCAGTAAGCATGATAATGCCGATTTTGTTGTCCATGGCCCGGATACGGCGGCAGACCTCAAACCCGTCAATGTCAGGCAGCATGATATCCAGCAGGGCCACCTTAATCCCTGGATTGGCCTTCAGTGCGGCCAACGCCTCCTCGCCGGTTCCGGCCTCTATCGTCTGGTAGCCCGCCCGCTTCAAGTTGATGACCACGAAGCTGCGAATATTCTCCTCGTCCTCCAGGACCAAAATTTTTCTCATCTCTGTTTTCCTCCGTCGTCTGTCACTGGCTATACCAGTCTGCCTGGATCGTCCTGAAATACTCCAGCAGGCTGGTCTCGTCCAAGCCGCAGTCCCAGTCGCTGTCATAGAAGGCAGCGGAATAAATCACATTCTCCTCCTCCCGGAGAACGAACCGGCCCTCTCGTGTGGATCGGGCCGCCCGGTTCAGCCCGGTCAGCCGGTAAATGCTTAGGAAGGGCACAGGCTCCTTATCCTCGCCCTGCCAAAGAGAGAAAATAACCTCACGCTGGCCGATGACCTGGTCATTGCGGGAAATGGTAATCTTGCCCTCCCACTCCTGTGGGATGACCAGATACCAAGAATCAGTCACATTGTGATAGGTGGTCATCACATGGTCCCGCTCCCCTGTTTCCTGATACTGATACCAGTCGATCAGCCAGAAATTGGTGGCGGCATTGTCTCCGTATACCGGCAGGCGGCTGGGAGAGGGCAGCTCTATCACATAGTCGCCGTTGATGTCAGTGGGGTCCACCTCAGTATAGCCCAGCATGACTTCCCGGCTTACCCCGGTCAGCGGATCCATTGTTAGATTGGTCAGCCGCCCATTCTGATAGGAGAGCACATCGATCACCCGCCGGCCGTCGGAAAGGGTGCTGGTCACATAGAGAGCCGGTGGATAGAACTCTCCTCCCAGGTAATTGGCTCGGATACGGGTCAGGGACACGATGCCGGCAGACAATGGTACGCTGCCCAAGCTGACCATGGCTCCATCTCTCCATCCGTAGACCTCCACATGGCTGCCCACGCCAGCGGAGTCAATACGGACCACTGCTACCTCGCTCCTGGTGTCCCGGTCAATATCCAGCAGACGGTAACCACTGGAGAAGGAGGAGCCCTCCGTAGCGGCACTGCACCGAGTCAGCAGCAGTTCAGTAGCCAGCAGCTCCGCCCGCTCGGCAGGAGCCGCGCCCCATACCGTGGGGCCGGCCTCCGCAGCCTCCGTTCCTCCGGACACTGGAAGCATCAGCTCGTCCAGAGTATAGACACCCAGCTGATATACGCCAGTGCTGATCTGCCAGTTGACCACCAGCTCCTTATATCCGCTGCCGTTCAGGTCCACATAGTCTATGGAATAGATGGCCGAGCCGTCCCCCTCTACCACAGCGGACACCCGGTATTCCTCTCCTATCTGGGTAAAGATAAATATTTTAATGGACTTCTCAATACTGGGGATACGCAGGAAGGTGATCGCGCTCTCCCGGGTCCCATCCCCGTCCAAATCCTGGAGCTGGATGGTGGCAGTATTGTCGCCTGCCAGGATGACTGCTGTTTCCGCACTGGCATCAAACTCCATTTCCAGGGCGGTGCGCACCTCCTGAATGACTGCGTTCAGCTTCTCATAGCCGGCTGACTTCTCCGGCTGGCGGTAGAGGTCCTGGGGAGACTGGAACAGGCAGCCGGACAGCAGCAGCATCAGCGCCGCCGGAAAGAGTATCTTATACCATTTTCTCCTCATGCCCTCCACTCTCCTCTCATTTCAGCCTTCTGCCGCTTCCCATAAAAATCCTATTTATCATCATACCACAAACCCGGTAAAAAGGATATACTTTTTTATTGGTTTTCTAAGCTGGCAGCGGCGGATGTCCTTGGGAGCTCGCTCTCCGGTACGGCTTCCCTCTTATATGCAGCCGGTATGGATATAAAAGCAGACCGCCCGCGAGATGCGGGCGGTCTGTCAGTTTACCCTCAATTCGCCTGGGGCAAGGTGATACACGCTTTGAACAGGTCCCCATCCACCTTCAGCTGGAAAATGCCCCCCTGAAGCTCAGTCAGGCTTCGGGCGATGGACAGTCCCAAGCCGGAACCCTCGGTGGTGCGGGACTCATCCCCCCGGACAAACCGCTCCATCAGACGCTCCGGCGCCACGTTCAGCGCCTCTCGGGAGATATTCTTCACCGATAGGACCACCTGTCCGTGCCCCCGCTCCAGGTCCAGGTAGATTCGGGTGCCCTCCATGGCATATTTGGCACAGTTGGACAGCAGATTATCGATGACCCGCCACAGATGACGTCCGTCAGCATAGACCCAGGTTTCCCCATCCTGAAGATTCCTTACCACGGTCAGATGGCGGGCGGCCAGCTTCTCCTCCCACTCCCCTAGGGCCTGGTCAATCAACTGGACCATACCGATCTTCTCCCGGCTGACGGACAGCACGCCGGTAGACGCCTTGGACGCCTCCACCAGATCCTCCGTCAGCTTCTTCAGCCGCTGGGATTTGCGGTCCAGCACCTCAATGTATTCCTGGGCCTTGGGGTCGGTCTGCTCCGTAGTTTTTAACAGGTTGACATAATTTATAATGGAGGTGAGCGGCGTCTTCAAGTCGTGGGACACGTTGGTAATCAGCTCCGCCTTAAATCGCTCGCTTTTCATCTTCTCATCCACAGCACTGGACAGGCCCACCGAGATGTTATTCAGGTCCTCGGCCTGGAGACGCAGGTCATGGAACATCCTGTTGGTGTCGATCTGATGCTCCAAGTCCCCTGCGGCGATAGCCCGGCTCCCTTTTCGCAGGCGGTGGAACCCGATGGCCCACCAGGCCAGAAAGAGGAACACCACACCGTTGAGGCCAAACCACAGCAGCCCCGCCAGGCCGTTGTAGCGGGCCGAGGTAAACAGCATGACATTGGCAAAGAAATAGATCAAAAAGCCCAGGAGCACCTTCCAGATGAAGGGCAGGTTGACAATCAGCTCGTGGACAGTGCGCACTGTCCACCCGACCACCCTGCACAGCAGGGTGGTCCGCGCCAACGCCCCGGCCTTAACTCGGACCACCAGGGTACGCAGCGCCAGACAGATGACCCCGACCAGCGCCGCTGTGAGCAGGGAGAGGGCCAAATATATGACCCAGAGCACCCACTGCTCCTCCTGGGAATAGAAATGGACTTGCACGATGAATTGGTACAGGTAGTCCCCAAAATAGAGGCCTCCGGCGGCCAGGGCGGTCCCCACAGTCAACAGGAAAAACCAATGGAACTCCAGGAATATCTTATCCTGCCAGGAGAGTATGATCTCCTCTTTTCCCTCCTTATGTCCCGCCGACCACAGCAGAAATAGCAGGCACAGCAGACTGGCCGCCATCAGGGACAGAGCGGCGGTACACCGGGGGCGGAAGCTCTCTAGGGCCTGGTCAAAGCTGGTGGATAGCTGGTAAAATTCGTCTGCCCGGCTCTCATCCACGTTCAGTGGGAGCCCGCACTCAATGACCATCTGTTCCACGGCGCTCTTGCCCTCAAGCTCCGCCTCACCCGGCACCTGCTCGCTCCCCTGTCCCGACACGCCGATTGAGAATACATAATCATTTTCACTGTTATAGAGGTCGTATTCTTCCTGTGTAAAATGCTCGCCCACCACAAAGGTGGAGTACCACACGGAGGACACCGTCGCAGAGAGAGTCTCCCCCTCCTTCAGATTGGTGGCCAGGACCTGGCCGCCGTCGGCGGTCTTGACCTGAAACCGAAACCAGGTGCTTTCAGCGTCCATCCGCTCCTCCAGCTCCTCCAAGCTCTCCTGGATAGACTGGACAGCCAGATAAGACAGGCTCTCCCCATTTCGTTCCAGCTGGATGGCATCCGCCACCCCGCCGGCCAGCTGGCCCTCTCGGTCTCGCAGCAAAACATAGTAGATACCCGTCTGCTGCCAGTTCTCGGCACCCACGCAGGACAGAGCGGTCAGTGCCCTGTATCCGAACCAGCTACTAGAAAAAGCAAGGGCCAGCATCAGAAAGGCAGCCGTCAGTTTAGCCCATGGGCTCTTCCGTACCGCTTCCATTCAGGCCCCTCCCTTCTCCATCTTGTAGCCCAGCCCCCACACCACCTTCAGCCAGCGGGGGTCCGCCGGGTCGATCTCGATCTTCTCCCTCAGATGGCGGATATGGACGGCTACCGTGTTCTCCGATCCGTAGGCCGGATCGTTCCATACCTGCTCATAGATTTGGGCGGAGGAGAATACCTGGCCGGGGTGGGAGATCAGCAGCTTTAAAATATTGTATTCAATGGGCGTCAGCGCCACGGGCTCTCCATCCACTGTGACCCGTTTGGCACTGTCATCCATGGACACCGGGCCAACGGTGATGAGGCCAGTGCTCTTTTCTGAACCTCCCAGGCTGGTATAGCGCCGCAGCTGACTCTTGACCCGGGCTATGACCTCCAGGGGGTTAAAGGGCTTTGTGATATAGTCGTCCGCCCCGATGTTTAACCCCAGTATCTTATCTGTGTCCTCGCTCTTGGCCGTCAGCAGAATAATGGGCACATTGTTCTCCTCCCGCAGCTTGGCTGTGGCTCGAATCCCGTCCAGCTCCGGCATCATGATGTCCATCAGGATCAGATGGATCTCCCTCTGCTCCACAGCCTTGAGCGCCTCTCTCCCATTATAGGCCTTGACCGTCTGATAGCCCTCACTGGTCAAATAGATATCCAGCGCCGACACAATGTCCCTGTCATCATCGCAGATCAGGATAGTATACATGGTCCCTCTCCTCCCGCTTTCCGTGCTTGTTGCTCTAAGGATAACATACAGAGTTTAAGTTGCAAGTGGGAAAATATTAAGAAGTGCTTAAATTGAGCAGAACAGGGGGCGGACCAGCAAAGCCAGTCCACCCCCTGCTGTTCTTTTTTAAGACGCCTTCTCCCTCGCTTCGTCCCCGGATCGTCTTCTTCCGCCGCGCCTCCGCCGCCGGCCGCCCAGCGCCTTGCAGGAATGGAGTTGACCCTTCATGGCCTCGGAGTATGCCTGGATGGTGGCATCCGTCAGAGGTGGGAGGGACAGCCTGCCCCGGAACAGCCCGTCCTCCCCAGGGCTCATCACAAACCGAACCAAGAATCTGCCGTGTTCGCGGCAGGGGAAGGTACCGAAATAGACTCCCTCCCGTCTGGAGCGCCACTGGATGACCCAACCTTTCTCCCCGCAAAGTGGGCAGCTCATCAGACGGCTGGTCCGGCTATTCAGTCCGCTCCTGGCCGTTTGAAATGGCCCGATCTCGCGGCTGCTCCCCTCCGGTTCAGAGGTCCAGGTAAATTTTTTTACCCAAGCGGGCGACGACAGCTCGTCGATAGCCGCCGGGGAGATCCACTGGCTGACCACCGCCGTATAGACGCAGTCGTTCAGCGCGTTGTGAAATTCAAAGGGCGCTGGAACGCCGCAGTATTCCACCGCCCGGTACAGAGCCACGCTCTGGCCTGTGCCCACAGTGATGGAGAACGCGCGCTGGAGGTCCCACACCTTTTTTGACAGGTCGGCCTCCATCTTCCAGTACCGGCAGTTCTGGGCCAGCACCTCCATATCGCCGCTGCCCCAGGCGCCAAATTCCCGCTCGTCGCCGCACCAATCCAGGAAGGCTCCCATGGCCTCTGGAAAGGTGGTCTCCGAATCCAGGGACCGCCGCAGCTCCGGCAGATACCTGGCCATCTGTTTCATCTTCTTGTGGACGCGGGGCCGGATAAAGGCACAAAAGGTATCTGTAATGGGGCCACCCAGCCGGTCTACCCGCACCGCGCCGATCTGGAGGACCTCGTCTAAAACGGTCTTGTCATATCCCTGGTTCCACTCCAGGTCCAAAATGATCATCCTGTCACCTGCCTGTATCTTCTGTATACGACCATACCACATCCTCCTGGAAACGTCAATGGATATCCATGGTTCACCCGTCCCGCGCCTTCGACAAGGCGGCGCGAAAAACCACCCCGGCGGCCAGCGCATAGAATGACCGGGGGTGGTTGTATTGGGTCAACTTTTCCGCGGCGGCAGCCAGGAGCTGCTGGCCATAGCCGTCATACTGGCCCTACTCCTGGCCCAGGACCAGGACAGCGGCCAGTTAGGCCGTATGTCCGCTTTTTTTACCGTGCTGGGAGATATCCTGGCCCTTTTCGCCCTCCAGCCCGACCTTGTAGAGCGGTATCAGGGGCTCTGCTCCCTGCCGGCCAAGGAGTCGGACTGCCCAGCGGACAGGAGGCAGCACCTCATCGGCTGAAAAAGTCCTGGATCTCCTCCAGCCGGTCCACAGCGTCCTGATAGCCGGCCGCCCACAGCAGCCGCAGCTTCTCCGTGTTCCGCTCTGTCCGTGAGACGCCCAGGGTGGAACGGGGCGCGATGACCAGAAGCCGGCCCTCCCGCTCCGCGCGGAAGAGCTCCTCCCGGTCCTGGTTATAGACCTGGGCCCGCTGTTCCATAGCCGCCACAAAATTGGGATATTCCCGGTACTTCTTCCGCACCAGGGGCAGCAGCTTATCTGGCCTGCGCCGGTATTCCCTGGGCCTGGTCAGCACCACCAGAACACGGTCGCAGCCCTGCTCCAGCGCCCTCCGCCATGGGATAGCGTCTCCAACACCGCCGTCCAGATAGGGCTGACCGTTGATATGATAGATGGGAAACATCAGGGGCATGGCGCAGGTAGCCTGGAGCACCAGGGACTCCCGGTCCTGCCGGGGGATCTCCAGATAGTCCGCCCCGCCGGTGTTCAGGTTGGTGACCACCGCCTCCGCCTTTCCGGGATAGGCCTGAAAGGCGTCGTAGTCAAAGGGGACCAGCTCGTTTGGGATAGTCTGATAGGAAAACTCCAGACCGAAATAACTCTGATTCTTCTTATCCGCCAGATTACGCATCCCCATGTAGCGCCGGTCGGGGGCAAAGCGAGTGACCACCTCCAGATTTCTGCGGGGCTGCCGGGACAGATAGCTGACGCCGTAGGCCGCCCCTGCCGACACCCCGATGAAATAGTCTGTCATGATACCGCCCTCCAGCAGGCCGTCGCACACCCCGCTGGAAAAAATGGCACGGAGGGCCCCGCCCTCCAGGACCAGTCCTGTTTTCATAGGTTTTCCTTTCTTGACATACTAAGAGATAAGAGCATTATACCCCCTATCTCCCGTCCTTTGCAATCGAATTGACAAAAAACTCTGCCGGGGGTATGATTTTTAATATCAGGCAACTGGGACAGGCAGTGCCTATCCTTGGCTGCTTTGTATCATTTTGAATGGAGAAAGGTTGGTCATCATGGCCCGTATCTATACTGGAATCGAGCCGCTGGTGGGAGGAACACCTCTCCTGGCACTGACACGCTACGGAAAAGCCCACCACTTCACCGCCACTGTTCTGGCGAAATTGGAATACCTTAACCCAGCCGGCTCTGCTAAGGACCGGGTGGGGCTGTCCCTCATTCTGGACGCGGAGGAACGGGGTCTGCTCAAGCCAGGCGCCACCATTATCGAACCCACCTCTGGCAACACTGGCATTGGTCTAGCCTGTATCGCTGCCGCACGGGGATACAAGGTCATTTTAACCATGCCGGATACCATGAGCGCAGAGCGGCGGTCCATGCTGGCGGCCTATGGTGCCCAGCTCGTCCTCACTCCTGGTGCCCAAGGGATGCAGGGAGCGGTGGGAAAAGCTCAGGAGCTGGCCGCCTCGATCCCCGGCAGCTTTATCCCCGGCCAGTTTGAAAATCCAGCCAATCCCCGTGCCCACTACCAGACCACCGGGCCGGAGATCTGGCGTGACACAGATGGAAACGTGGATATTTTTGTAGCCACTGTTGGGACGGGTGGGACTTTGTCCGGTACTGGCCGGTATTTGAAGGAGCAAGATCCCAATATCAAGGTAGTAGCGGTGGAACCTGACGCCTCTCCCCTGCTGTCCGGGGGCCAAGCCGGCCCTCACGGCATACAGGGCATTGGGGCCAATTTTATTCCCCAGACCCTGGATCGTTCTGTCTACGACCAGGTTATCCGTGTAAGGGATCAGGACGCCTTCCAGGCTGGGCGGGAGCTTGTCCGGACCGAGGGAGTGCTGGCCGGCATCTCCTCCGGCGCCGCCCTGTGGGCGGCGGGAGAGCTGGCCCGACTGGAGGAGAACCGCGGGAAGACCATCGTGGTCCTCCTGCCCGACTCTGGGGACCGATATCTCTCCTCCCCCATGTTTGCAGACTGACCGGAGCTCCCCGCATCCGTTGCTGGATGCGGGGAGCTTTGTCTAAAAGGCAGGATCTTTTCTGGTAATTTCTGTGTTCGCATAATTTGGCTCCAATGGCAAAAGAATAGGGATACACCTAATTTTGAAGGAGGTATCCCATGAATCGCTTTCATCCGTTCCGCCGGGTCATGGCTCCCATCCTAGCCCTGGCTCTGGCCTTTACCCTGTCCCTTCCCGCCTCCGCTTTCTTCTGGAATAAAAAGGAGAGCGCCGCTGTCAACGACTTCTCCAAAAACGGGCTTATCGGCACCATCATCTCCTTCTCTCTGGAGGACTTCGCGGTCACCGGAGATAAGAAGACCCAGCTGACTGCCATCACCATCGAGAGCCTGCCTGACCCCGGCGCTGGCACACTAGTCATCGGCGGCCAGCCCCTCCAGGTAGGCACTGTGGTAGACTGTACCGCTCTGGACGGGCTCCGGTTCCAGAGCTCTCCTGTCCCCACCGTGACCACCACCACCTTTACCTTCACCCCCAGCCTCGCCCCCACGCAGGACTGCGGGCCCGTTACCGTCACCTTGTACCTTCTGGACCAGGAAAATCAGGCCCCAATCGCTCGGAATATGGAGCTATCCACCTATAAAAACGTGGCCATCACCGGATATTTCGACGCCGTGGACAGCGAGGGGGACGCCCTGTCCTTCCAGCTCACCTCCACCCCCGCCCGGGGCGCTGTGACTCTGGCAGAGGACGGCTCCAGCCAGTTCGTGTATACCCCCTATGAGAACAAGACAGGGAGCGATTCCTTCACTTATGTAGCCGTAGACCCCGCTGGCAACACCTCCGCGGAGGCCAAGATCACTGTCCACATCGAAAAGGCCGACACCAAGGTGACTTATGCCGACATGGAGGGGAATCCCGCCCATAAGGCTGCGATTCGCCTGGCCGAGGAGGGCATCTATGTGGGCCAGTATATGAACGGCCACTACTTCTTCGACCCCAAGCAGCCCGTCAGCCGGGCCCAGTTCTTGACCATGGCCATGGCCGTGTCTGGTCTGGAAGCCATGGAGGACGTAACACTCACCGGCTTCTCTGACGACAGCGCCATCCCCACCTGGGCCAAGGGCTCTGTTTCCGCGGCTCTGAAGGCCGGCACCATCCAGGGCTCCAAAGATGAGAGCGGCGCCCCCGTCTTTGGGGCGGATACCCCGATCACTCGTGCCGAGGCCACAGTGATGCTAAACAACCTGCTGGACGTGACTGATGTGCCCGTAGAGGTATTTTCTTCTGACAGCCAGGGTCACTGGGCCTCCCAGGCCGCGGCCAACCTAGCCTCCTCCGGCGTCATCCGAATGGAGAGCACCGGCGCCGCAGCTCTATCCAATCAGCTGACCCGGGCCGAGGCGGCCGAGATGCTGGACGGGGCCATGGATGTGCTGGCTGACCGGGAGGACGGCTGGCTGCCCTGGTGAAGCTAAGTCTCCATTCGCCCCCGCTTCGCCGTGATCCCCTGACTCAGACAAAGCAGCGCCGCTGGAAGCTTCCTTCCAGCGGCGCTGTTTCATTTTGTTCTCAATCCTCGTCAGCCGCGGCGTCATAGATAGGCCGGGAGCCGGTGCTCCCCGCCTGGGGCACAGCAGACGCTCCAGCGGCAGCCCGGAAGCTGGCCCGAGACTTCTTGATCTCATCATAGGCGGCAGCCACTGCCTCCTCCGTACGACGCAGCACATCTTCGCAGTACTCGTTGGCCGACCGCTTCAGATCCCGGCTTCGCTCCTCAGTCTCCCGCTTCAGATCGTTGGCCTTCTGCTTGGCCTGGAGGGTGATGACATCCTCCGCCAGCAGCTGGCGCGCCTTATCCTCCGCCGCCTTGCGGATGGAGTCGGCCTCGCGTTTTGCGGAGGCGACCAATTCAGCCCGGTTGGCCATCATCTTTCTGGCCTCAGACAGCTCTACCGGGAACTGGCTTCGGATATCGTCGATCAGATCCAGCGCCCGGTCCCGTTCGATCATACACTTATCACCGGAGAGAGGGACGTTCTTCGCCTCGTCAATCATCTCAAAGAGCATATCCAGCAATTCTTCTACTCCGCTTGCCATGCCATTACCCTTCCTTTCTTTCCATCTGCCCCATGCGCTGGTTCACATCGTTGACGATCTCTCTGGGGACGAAGTCCGCCAGATTGGCTCCGTAGCGGGCCATCTCCTTCACGATGGTAGAGCTGAGGTAAGTATATTTTTCACTGGAGGCCAAAAACATGGTCTCCAACTTGGGATTCAGCTTGCGGTTAATGACCGCCATCTGGACCTCCTGCTCAAAATCCGATACCGCCCGCAGGCCCTTGACCACCACATGAGCCCGACGGCGCTTGGCGTATTCCGCCAACAGCTCGTTGGAGAAATCCACCTCTACATTGGGGAAACGGGCGGTGGAGCGGCGCAGCAATTCCACCCGCTCCTCCGGGGTGAACATCCCCTGTTTTTTGGAATTGACCATGACGCACACGATCAGCTTGTCAAAGCAGGCGGCAGCCCGCTTGATGATATTCAGGTGCCCCAGAGTCACTGGATCAAAACTGCCGGGATAGATGGCAGTACTCATCGTCTATCACTCCCCGCCCGGCGGCAGACTGTCAGCCTGATCTTGCCGTAGCGATACTCTCTCCCCCGTTCATAGGGGGGCGGCAGGGCGGGCAGCTCCCGTTCCGCCGCACTTTCACAGATTATTATACCATGTTCCCGAAGAATGTCAAACTCTGTGATCCGCTCCACGCTCTTTTCCAGCAGCTCCGTGTGGTAAGGCGGGTCCAACAGGATCACATCAAATTTTTCCCCGCAGGAGGAAAGGAAGGACAGGGCGTCCCCTTGGACTACCCGAGACCGCTCACTCAGGCCGGTCAGCCTCAGGTTCTCCCGAATCAGGGCGGCGGCCTCCTTTCTCATGTCCACAAAGGTACAGTGGTCCGCACCCCTTGACAGGGCCTCGATGCCCAGCTGACCAGTTCCGCCAAAGAGATCCAGCACCCTTCTGCCCTCAATCTCGAACTGGATGATATTGAATAGGGACTCCTTGACCTTATCTGTGGTGGGGCGGGTATCCATCCCCTGAAGCTCCTTCAGTCTTCTGCCTCTAGCCGAGCCGGAGATTACACGCATGGTTTTTCTTCCTTTCCTTTGCCGTACTTGGACAATGTTTCAGGCTTCTGATCCATTTTCTTCCAGAGCCTGTCTAGTATCCACATCCTCAAGTTCCCGTGGGGTGTCCACCTGGATTCGCTGACACCGTTCCCCACAGGCCTCCAGGACAGCCCGTCCACCCCGGTCGCCGGTGAGATCCAATAATTGGGGTATCAGCTCCGCTGAAAAGAGGGTGGGATTGCCTACCCTATCTCCCCAGGCGGCGGTGGCGGCCAGCAGTCCGGGCCGGGCCGCATCCAGCAGTCGGGACACAGTCCCCGCCCCCAGCCAGGGCTGGTCCGCCACGGCAAACAGCAAAAAATCCTCTGGAGCGAATCCATCCAAAGCTTGGATAGCGCTCTTTATTGTAAAGGATAATCCCTTGTCACTTTCAGGGCTATCCACAACCCTGGCGCCTAACGCGGCGGCCATCTCCCGAATCTCCAGATAACTGGAGACCACGGTCAAGGTACAGTCTTCCCGTCTTTGGATCAAATCAGCCAGCATATCCAGGCCATATCTATAAAGTGATTTTCCTTTCCAGTTGTAGAGCAGCTTGTTGCTTCCAAACCGGCGGCCGCTGCCTGCGGCCAGATAGAGGATGTGTTTACTCATCCCGGCCAAGGAGCACCTTTTCCGGCGTGATGGGCAGGGAGTGGTGCCGCAGGCCGGTGGCCCGGTACACGGCATGGGCGATAGCTGGGGCCGGCGTATTGATGACGATCTCCCCAATTGACTTTGCGCCAAAGGGGCCAGTCTGCTCATAGCTGGATTCAAATTCCACCTGAAGCCTGCCCATATCCAGACGGGTTGGGATCTTATAGCGCATGAGGGAATCCTCCCGGATACGCCCCTCCCTGTTGTAGGTCACATCCTCAAACAGTGCCATGCCAATCCCCTGAACAATGCCCCCCTCGGTCTGGACTCTGGCCAGATTGGGGTTGATGGGCGTGCCGCAGTCCACCACGGCCGTATAGTTTAAAACCTTTACAGCTCCAGTTTCTTTGTCCACCTCCACCTCGGCCATGCCTACCATAAAGGGCGGCGGCGAGATGGGGGAGGAGTGGGAAACCGTGGTCTGGACCGCTGTTCCGTTTCCGCACATGGACTTGGTAGCGATATCAAAGAGGGATACCTGGGCGGATCCGTCCAACCGACGCACCGCCTTCCTGGCGTACTCCACTTCCTCTCTGGGGCAGTCCAGCAGCTCCGCCCCAATGGCGCAAAGCCGCTCTTTTAACTCGGCACAGGCTTTCTCCACAGCCTTTCCGGTGACATAGGTGGTGCTGGAGGCATAGGAGCCGGAATCATAGGGGGAGGCGTCGGAGTCAGCGCCAAAGACAGCTACTTCATCCACCTCGCACTCCATACACTCGGCGGCCATCTGGGCCAATATAGTATCGCACCCAGTCCCCATGTCCGCGGCGCCGATGGTCAGGTTAAAAAATCCCTCGTCACTCAGCTTGATAGTGGCGGAGCCCACGTCCACCCCAGAGATTCCGGACCCCTGCATGGCCATGGCTACGCCTGCCGCCCGAATCTTTCCGCCGCCCAAATCCCGGACGGGGTACTTCTCCTCCCAGTGGAACAGCTCCTTACAGCGGGTCATGCACCGGTCCAGGGCGCAGGCGTCCGCCCGCTCGTTATAATAGGCGGGCATGACCTGCCCCTGGCGGACCATATTCTTCTCCCGCAGGGCCACCGGGTCCACCCCAAGCCGGTCGGCCAGCTCGTTCACCGCCGACTCCACAGCAAAGATGCCCTGAGTGGCCCCATAACCCCGGTAGGCCCCGGCAGACTGGACATTGGTGTACACCACGTCATAAGCGAAGCGGAAGGCCTCCAGGCTGTTGGTATACAGGGGAATGGATTTGTGGCCGGACAGACCCACTGTGGTAGGGCCGTGCTCACCGTAGGCCCCGGTATTGGATAAGGTATACACATCCAGGGCCCGGATGGTCCCATCCAGGCTGGCTCCCAAGCGCACCTTGATCTCCATCTCGTGGCGGGGAGAGCCGGCAGTCTGGCACTCCTGCCGGGTATAGATCATCTTGGCCGGCCGGCCCGTCTTCCAGGTGACCAGAGCGGGGTATACCTCGGCCACCACCGTCTGCTTGGCCCCGAAGCCGCCGCCGATGCGGGGCTTCTCCACATGGATCTTGGACTTTGGGATATCCAGAGCGTTGGCCAGAATACGCCTGACATGGAATACGATTTGAGTGGAGCTGACGACATGGAGCCGGCCATAGGGGTCCATCTCCGTATAGGTGCGGAAGGTCTCCATCATGGCCTGCTGGCAGGCTTTGGTGTGATAGGTCCCCTCTACCACGATATCACACTGGGCGAGCACCTGGTCCACATCCCCGTCCTGGCAGCTCTCGCTGGCGCACAGGTTGCGGCGGTTGTCCGCCCCCACAGGGCACAGGGACCGCCAGTCCTCCTCAGGGTGGACCAGGATCATGTTGTCCTTGGCGGTGTGGTAGTCCAGTACAGGCTGGAGGACCTGGTAGCGAACCCGAATGCGCTTCAGCGCCCGGTCCACCGCCCCTTCGTCCTCCCCGGCCACGATGGCCACAGCGTCTCCCACAAAGCGCACTCGCCGGTCCAAAATGAGACGGTCGTAGGGGGAGGGCTCTGGATAGGTCTGTCCGGCCATCGTGAACCGCTTTTGGGGCACATCCTTATAGGTAAAGATGGCAGCCACGCCGGGAATGCTCTCGGCGTTTTCCGTGTCGATCTCCTCAATTAGAGCGTGGGCGTGGGGGCTACGCAGCACCTTGACCACCAGACAGTTCCGTGGCGTCACGTCGTCCACATAGGCGGGCTTGCCCAGGAGGAGGGCCATGGCGTCCTTTTTCCTGACCCCCTTGCCCACGATCTTAAGCTCCTGCTGGTCCATCACGCCTTCCCTCCCTTTCTGCTGTCCAGATAGGCCCGGATGCCCCGCAGTTGCCCCTCATAGCCGGAACAGCGGCACAGGTTGCCCGCCAAAAATGTCCGTATCTCCTGGTCCGTGGGGTCCGGATTCTCCCGGAGCAGGGCAATGGTATTGACAACAAAGCCGGGATTGCAGAAGCCGCACTGCTCGGCGCCCTGGTCGGCAATGTAGGTGACAAACGCCTCCGCCTCCCTCTGAAGGCCCTCCAGGGTCTGGACCGTCCGGCCATCCGCTCTGGCCGCCAGTACGCTGCAGGACAAAACCGGTCTGCCGTCCAGCAGCACTGTACAGGCGCCGCAGTTGCTGGTCTCGCATCCCCGCTTCACACTGTAGCAGCCCTGGTCCCGCAAAAAATCCAGCAGCAGCGTATCCGGCCGCACCGAAGCGCTGACAGCCCTTCCATTTAGATTCAGGTTGATCTCCATATGTCACTCCACCCCTTCCAGCTTCAGCAGTCCCCGGCGGACCAAAACCGGACAGAGCGCCCTTCGGCTCTCTTCGCTGCCCAGGGCGTTTCCCCCTAGCTTCACTCGCTGGGACAGTTCAAGGGCGAATGCCTGGGCGATTTCCCGGGTAATACCTCCGGCCAGCAGGCCTCTCTCATCGCTATAGGTCCGGGCCACCATAGGACGGGCGCCCACCGCCACCCGATATTCCTCCTCCCGGCGGACAATGGCGCAGGCGAGGAGAGGAAAATCAGTGGCGCTGTTTCGCTGGGACAGGTATACCGCCCCTGTCACACCTTTGGGGACAATGACTTTGGTAAGGATGTCCCTGGAAATATGACTCTCACAGAAGTCAGCCAGCGGCATCACTCCGGCGTGATACAGCTCCACGTGGGCCCCCAGGGCCATCAGAATGGTCAGGACATCGGAAAAGCCGAAGCGTCCAAAGACGCTTCCTCCCACAGTGGCACAGTTCCGGAACTGTACCCCCACGATATGCTCCACGCTGTTAGAGATGGCCCCCCCTGTCAGTTCGTTGAGCCCAGGGTGTTTCTCCAGCTCCCGCAGGGACACCATGGCCCCTATCTCAAAGGCGTCCTCCCTCTCCGTGATCTGGTCCAGCCCTAGGCCGCACAGATCAATGGCGGCGCCCACCTTTCTGTCCTGCATCTTCAGCCAGAGCATTCCCCCCAGCACCACGTTATTGCGCTTCTGACACAGCTCATAGGCCTCCTTCAGACTTTGGGCCTTGACATACCGGTCGATGGTCAGCAAAGCGTTCCCCTCCATATCTTGATCGGCACAGATGTCCGTCATAATCCACGGGATGCCGCAGCGGCACAGCCAAATTGGCTCTTGCCTGGCGGCATCATCATTCAGCGGCTATTATACCATCCTTTTTCTCCTTTGACAAACAAAAAACGACGCCCTATTAAAGGGCGCCGCTTCCCGTTCAATCGGGCAGACAGTAAAACCTGCCCTCCGCCTCCCGGCGGACACGGATGGAGGGATACAGCCTTCTCAATGCCGCCTGGAGTTCCTCCTCCCTCCGTTCGGCCACTATAATATCGTCCACCAGCCTTCCTCCGTCCAGCAGGAGCAGCCGGTGACAGCGGTCCAAGGCCAGAGCCGGGTCATGGAGGACCATCAGGGCGCACTTTTCCCCCTCCACCATCTGAGTGATCCGGTCAAAGAGCAGGGCGGTATTGTCAAAGTCCAAGGCAGTGTTGGGCTCGTCCAGCAGCAGGATTGGGGCGTCCTGGGCTGCCAATCGTGCCAACTGGACTAGCTGGCGTTGTCCCTCGCTGAGTTGGGCACAGTCCCGGTCCAGCAGGTGATCCACTTCAAACTGGGCCGCCGCCGCCCGAACTCGTTCCCGCTCCTCTCTGTCTCCCCCGGAGAGGGGACCCGTCCAAGGGTAACGGCCCATGGCGATAACCTCCCCCACCAACAGACCGGGAAGCAGCCGTGCCCTCTGGGGGAGCAGCGCCACCTTCCGGGCCTTCCGCCTCGGGTCCCAGCCGGCACAGTCCTGTCCATCTAGGAGTACAGTCCCCTCCATCACCTTGGCCCCGCCAGTCAGGCCTCGGAGCAGAGTGGTTTTTCCACACCCATTTCTCCCTAGGACAGCGGCCAGCTCCCCCTTGCGGATAGAGAAAGAGATGTTCTGGACCACCGGCCTTTGATAGCCTGCGCTGAGGTCCCGTACCTCCAGCAGCTTATCCATCCCGGCCTCCTCTCTGCCCCACCAGCAGGGCCAGCAGTACCGGCACACCAAAACATACTGTCCAGATGCTCAAAGGCAGCTCTCCCCCACCAGCTAGGCTTCGGGCCAACAAATCGGCGGCCAGCAGGATATCTCCTCCCACCAAGGCGCACAGCGGCAGATAGGGGCCGCCCCGCCGGCCCAGCAGAAGGAAGGCGATGTGGGGGGCAATCAGCCCCACAAAGGCCACCACCCCGGCCACTGACACCACCGCCGCCACCATCAGCGTGGTCAGACCAAGCAACAGACTCCGCCACGGTCCAGGGGCAAGGCCCATGGTCCGGGCGCTCTCCTCCCCCATGGAGAGGATGAGCAACCGCTGCCGGAACAGAAAGATGAGAAGGGCCGGGATAAGGATGGCAGCCGCCGCAGGCCACACCTTATCCGCCGTCATAGCGGCCAGGCTGCCCATGGTCCAAAACTCAATGGCGGCCAGCTCTCCCTCCGGGTCAGCCACAGTCTTCAGCACCATCAACCCGGCATCCGCCGCCGAGGAGATGATGACCCCCGCCAAGATATAGGTCCCTGTCCGCTCCAACCCGGCCCAGCGCACCAGGGCCAGGACCAGGACCAGCGAGGCCATTCCCATCAGGAAGGCTCCCCCCATGATCTGGGCGGAGGTTCCGGCCCCCAGCACAATAGCGCAGGCCGCTCCCAAGGAAGCCCCTGAGGCTACCCCTGTCAGGTCCGGGGAGGCCAGAGGATTGCCGAACAGCGTCTGATAGACTCCGCCAGCCAGACCCAGGGCCCCGCCGGCCAGCAGCCCCATCCACACCCGCGGCAGACGGAGTGTCCACAGCACCTGGGCCTGGGTGGTCCCCTTCCGTCCCCCAGCGAGGATGTCCCATATTTCATTGGAAGAAAGGGGGAAGCTGCCCACCTGTACCGAAACTAGGACCAGAGCCGCCATTAGGACGGCTGCTATCCCCAGGGCCTTCCCACTCCGACCAAACCGTTTCACAGGCCGCATCCCCCTCCTTTCGTTACTTGGTGATCAGGCTCCCATCCAGTTGAAAGCCGTAGAAGGTCTGATAGAAGTCCTGCGCGTCGGCCACAAAGTCCGCAAAGGGATAAACGTCCTCATGGAGGACGCTGGTCAGCCACATTGTGCCCAGAATGCCGGAGGGGATGGGAGAGTCCCACTCCTCAATGCCGCTGGGCATGGCGTAGACCGCGCCGCTCTGGACCGCTGGAAGGGAGGCCAACTGGGGATTCCCTAGAATATCCTCAGCCGTATACTCCGCTCCCGCTGGGATAATGACCACCTCCGGCGCCATGGCCAAGACGCTCTCATAGGATACTTCGGCCCAGTAGTCCCCCTCCAGGCCAGCGGCCACATTGGTCCCTCCGGCGCCCTCGATCAGAGAGCTCTGATACATAGCGTCCGGGGCGGCGGTAAGGTAGGAGGAGTTCCCCGCCAGATAGACCAGCGGCCTCTCCGTCCCCTCGGTGAGCTGGGCCATCCGGTCCAGCTGTTCCTCATAGTAGTTTGTCAGCTGGGCCGCCCGGTCCTCAACCCCGCAGGCCTGCCCCAGCAGCTCCAGCATAGTCACTAGTCCTTCATGGGTTTCAGGCTCCACGACCATCACCGGAAGGCCCAGCTCCTCCAGGGTATCCGCATAGTCCATCAGCTTCTTTGGCATGACCACCAGATCCGGAGCCAGAGCGGCCACCGCCTCTACATCCAGTTCTTTCATGGTGCCCACCTGGGGCTTTTCCAGCAAGGCAGAGGCCGCCATATGATAGATTGGACGGGTATCCGCCTTTTTTTCCAGACCTACCACCCGGTCGGCTACGCCCAGAGCAATCGCCGCGTAAGTGGTCACATAATAGCAGCTTACCACCGTCTGGGCCGGACCCTCCAGTTCTACCTGCCGCCCGGCCTGGTCCGTAAAGGCGACTATCCCCTCCTGCCCGCCGCTTTGGACCTCAGCGGAGCCAGTGGCCGCCCCCTGGCTCCCACTGGAAGCCGCGGGGCCGTTCTTCTGGCCACAGGCGGCCAAGGAAAGGGTCATCACAGCTGCAATGGCCAGTGCCAGCAGCCGCTTTTGAAAGTTTATCTTCATCTCTCTATCCCTCTTTATCTTTTGTCGATCTCTGGTCGGCAAATGCCGAGCGTTATTCTAACACAAGAATATCCCTTTGTCAAAAACACCCCTGCCCGTCGGGCAGGGGTGCTCTCAGCTACTGAAAATATTGTGCAAACGCCTTTTGGGCCGCCTGCTCTACTTGGGCGCACATGGCCTCATACCGCTCCAGCAGATCCCTGCCTTCCGGGGTAAGTACGGAGCCTCCTCCTTTGGGGCCGCCGGACTGGCGGTCCAGCAGGGTAAAGCCCCACTCCTTTTCCAGCTTACGCAGCAGGGTCCACGCTTTGGAGTAAGACATCCCCATGGCCTCCGCCGCCTGGTGAAGAGAACCGCCCTCCTCCACACCGCGGAGCAGCCGCATGGGGCCGGGGCCAAAGCTCTTGTCCTGCCGGTAGAGCCTCACGGTCAGATGATAGCGCAGATGCTCCATTTCTTACCCCCTTAAAATTCGATCCCAGGGCGAGCCTGTGTCCCGCGGTCAAAGGGGTGGCTGTGGCAGACCATCTCTGTTGAGTAGTGGGCCGCCTCCTTCATCCAATCCGCGGGCTCCCGGCCAGTAAGCACTACCTCACAATGCTCCGGCCGGCCCAATACAGCCTGACGGAGCATTTCCCGGTCTACCGCGCCAAGCTGCCAGGCCGCACAGGCCTCGTCCAGGATCAGCAGGTCACAGGGGACCTGGAGAGCCTGATGAAGCAGTCTGGTCTGCGCCTGCGCCAGTTCTTTTCGCTCCGCCTCCGACATCTGGAAGAAGAACCGATCTCCAGCCGCCCCAGAGTATATCCTGGCCCCCAACCGCTCTAAAGGGGACAGTTCCCCGCTCATTCCCCCTTTTAAGAACTGGACTACGGTGACTCCCATACCTTTTCCAAGGGCCCGGAGGGCCAGCCCCATAGCCGCTGTCGTTTTTCCTTTTCCCGTTCCCCAGTAAAGGTGGACCATTCCCCGCTCCATGCTTGTCCCTCCCCATTTCCGCCTGCCTCCAAAAAGCCTTCTCCGCTCCGGAAAGGGCTAAAGCGCCGTTCGCGGCACAGGCATCTTGATATCAGATTGATTTAACTACATTTTCTGAGAAAAATCAAGCTTTGTGACCGGCCGGCTGGGAACAAGGCCATCCCTCTCCTGTCTGTATCTTGTTGGAGTCCATGTTTCCTTATGAATACCGGCCCCTCCCCCGGCGCTTTTTTCCCTCGTCCGCGTACTCATAGCTGGCCAGCTCATCTGTCCGGTCGAACATCAACTTTCCCCGCTCCCACAGGCGGTAGCGGACGGTGGCGCAGAGGCTCTCGTGGATGGTCCGCTCCATCTGTCCGGAAACAGGGGCCCGGAGGGGCTGTCCGCTCTCCCGGACCAGATCCACTGATAATTCCAAATCTCCCTGTCTTAGACGCGCCCCCTCTTTACCCCACTGGACTACTTTTACTCCCTGGTAGGTGGCCATCCGGTAAGATCTGCCTCCGAACCATATCTGACAGATACAGCCGGTAAACCCTCCCACCAGAATAGGGATGTGGGCAATAGAGAGCATGATGCTCCCCTTCTGGCGCTCTTGCCAGCAGCACTGCGTCCACAGGTAGGTCCTGGGGAACGACCTCCCCCTGTCCCCCTCGATATATCCCGTTCCATGGGAGAAATCCAAATACCGCCCGTTCAGGCAGAGCAGCCCCTCCAACGGGTGGGCCATACTCAGCACCGTGTGGACGCACTCCATGGCCGGCACCCGTCGAAAGGGGCCCATAATGTCTGACTCCAGCCTGGTAAACGGGCCGTAACGCAGCTCTCCTTTCAGGGAAAAATCCCCTTCCTCCAAATCCACATAGACTCCGTCCTGGGAAAACCAGTTTCCGCTGACTCGAACCTTAAACTGGTCCGCCCATGCCTGAAACGCCCGTTCTGGGAAAGAGAATATTCTAGTCTGGTCCGCAGTGATCACCTGGATGGTGGCAGAGCGTTCCCCGCCGCGCCGCTGGTGAATCGCCGGGATCAGGGCCAACTCCCCCTCCGGGCCCTGATGCTTTAGATACCAGCCCTCAAAATAGGCCCCACGCCGGCCCGGACCATGGTAGTATTCCATGCTCTCTCCACCTTTTACTCTGTTTAAGATCCATTCCCCCATAGTATATCCCCGCGGGAACAAAATATCAGCGGGACAGGAACCACGCCCCGTCCCGCCAAAGACCTATTCCATTTGAAAGTCCGCCAGATTCTCTTTGGTCACTTTCTGGTAGGAGAGCCAGACGTAGTGGTCCCCGGTCAGCTCCACAGTGTCCCCAGAGTCCTTCACACCGCTCAGTGCCAGTGTGAGGTCCAGCATCGCCCGTGCGATCCCCTCGGCGTCGTTGAGGACCGTGCCGTACAGCGTTCCCTCCGCTACGGCCTGAAGCGCCGGGGCGGTGGCGTCTACCCCCACCACCAGAGGCAGCTCCCAGTCCGTCTGTCCATAGGCGTCTATCGCGCCCAGCGCCATGTCGTCATTGTTGGCGATGACCGCCTCGATCTGGTCCCCAAATTCCTCCAGCCACTGGCCCATTTTTGTGGCGGCCGGCCCCCTCTTCCAGTTTCCGGTGTCGCTTCCCAGTTTCTCCAGCTCCACCCCAGCCTCTGACAACACCTGGATGGAATACTCGGTACGCAGCAGGGCGTCCTGGTGGCCCGGCTCTCCCTCCAGCATCACATACTGGAGGATACCGTCTCCGTTTTTATCCAGCCGCTCCCGGTCGGACAGCCATGCCTTCAGCACCAGTTGCCCCTGAAGGATGCCTCCCTCCTCCGCTCTGGCGCCCACATAGTAGAGCTGATCCCATCGCTCCATATCCTCCGCCACCGGCTGGCGGTTGAAGAAGATCAGGGGCACCCCGGCCTCCTCCGCCTTGTCAATGAGAACCGCCGCCGCGGTGCGGTCCACGATATTGACACACAGCACATCGCAGCCCCAGGTAATCAGCCGGTCCACCTGTTCCAGCTGGGTCGTCTGATTGCTCCTTCCATCAGCCACAGAGAGGTTGATCTTGATGTCCCTGGCCAGTTCCTCCTCCTGGGCGATCCGCTCCAGGTCCTGTACAATGGTGGAGATGAACGTGTCGTCTTGGGTATAGAGCGCCAGCCCCACCCGCAAGGTCTCTGTTTCCGCTCCCTTTTCTGGGCCGCAGCCAGACAGAGGCGCTATGGCTAGCAGGGCCAGCAGCAGGACGGCAACTCCTTTAAGATGTGACTGGGAAGAGTAATTTTTGGTTGTCCGGCTCATAGATGTCCTCCCCTCGGATCAGGAAAAAGGGCGGCGGCTTCATTTCGCTCCGCTCCCCCCTGGCCAGTTTGGCGGCTCCGTCCACCGCCAGATAGCCCGCGGCGTAGTCGCTCCAGGCGGCCACGGCGGACAGGGCGCCCTGATCCAGGGCCGCTACAACGGCGGCGGTCGCGCCTACGCCGTAGAGATCCGCCGAAAGCCCCTCCAGGCTTTTCACACTGGCGGCCGCTTCCGTGGCCGCCGGCTCAAACGTCATCATCTGGGCAGGGCTCAACTGCCTAAGCAGCTCGGGCAGCCGGCTCGCCAGGCTGTCTACAGAGACTGTCTCAACCTGTGTCTCCACCCCAGCCCCGGCCAAGAAATCTTTGGCCGCCGCCAGGCGCTGGGCCACAGCGGTACAGTGGGGAGCGGTGTCAAGCAAAAGCACCGTTCCACCCTTCCAATCCTCCAGTGCCGCCTGGGCCAGACTGGCCCCCATCTCAGCATTGGGGACTACCACGCTCAAATCAGCCCCCTCCAGCGGGGATTCCAATGTGACCACCGGAACGTCCCTGTCCAACTCCCCCAGGCTTTTCTCCAGCGCCGCCGGGTCCGCGGGGGCGACCACCAGAGCGTCCGCGCCCTGCTCGATCTCCCGCTGTAACAGCTCCCACTGCTCCCTGCCGTCGTTGGCGGTGGCCAGGGTCAAAAACCGCAGTTCAGCCCCCAGCTCCCCGGCCGCCTGCTCCATCCCCATACGGGTGTTGGTCCAGAGGGAGCTGTCCTGCTCCCGAATGATGACCGATAGCTCCAGCGGCTGTGGACGCCTGTGCAGTCCAGACATCTGAGGCAGCAGAAGGGTGAGGGCCACAGCGGCTCCCAGAGCTGTCAGGATGGCCAGCTGGATCAGCGCGCTTCTTCTCTTTTTCATGGCACGTCCTCCCGCTGGTACTGAGCCGCCCCGTCCTGATCCAGAGCGGGGAGGCGGATCCGCACAGTGGTCCCCTCGTCGGGTTCGCTGAATATGGTAAGCCCATATCTGTCTCCGAAGGTCAGCCTAATCCGCCGGTGGACATTCCGCACTCCAATCCCCGATCCGCTGGTGCGGATTTCGGGCCTGTCCTCATCCAGCAGAGAGGCGGCCACCTCTGGACGCATCCCCAGCCCGTTGTCCGCTACATCAATGACCAGGTCCTCCCCCTCCCGCCGGGCTGTGACGGTGATGAGGCCGTCGTCCTCCGCTGAGGCCATCCCGTGGTAGATGGCGTTCTCCAAGATAGGCTGTACAATAAGCTTCATGGTATATAGGCCATCGGTCCCAGGCAGGGCATTGATTTGCGTGGTAAATTTGTTTTTATAGCGTATTTGCTGGATATTCATATAGTGGCGGGCATGCTCCAACTCGTCCGCCAGGGGGATGATGCTCTTTCCTCGGCTGAGAGAGATGCGGAACAGCCGGGCCAGGGAGGTGACCATTTGGATGGCCTCCTCATAGCGGCCCGCCTCGGTCATCCAAATGACGGAATCCAGAGTGTTATAGAGGAAGTGGGGATTGATCTGGGACTGGAGGACCTCCAGCTCACTTCGGCGCTTCTGCCCCTCCTGCTCGATGATGTCGTCCATCAGGTGCCGCATGGTGGACACCATGGACCGGATCGAGTGGCCCAGGCGCTGCACCTCATAGCAACCTCCCTCCTCGATCTCCACCTCCTCCCTGCCCGCCTCCAGCTCCTTGATGGACTGCTCCAGACGGCGGATAGGATCCGAGATATGGGCAGATATCCGGAAATTCAAAAAGGCCATGAGGAAGATAGAGAACAACAGCAGGGACAGCCCAAAAAGGAATATCTGCCGGGAGTCGGAGACAAACCCTCCCTCCACCGGCACGACTCCCACCAGCTTCCAGCCGGTATAGCCTACGGTCTTTACGGTCACCTGGCGGCGTTGGCCCTGGAACTCCTCGCTGTGGGTGCCATCCCGGTAGCGTGCCGCTGCCTGGTTGTTCTCCTCCTGCAGCCCGGAATAGATGAGCTGCTGCCGGGGATGGTAGATCAGCTCGCCGCTGCCGTCAATGAGATACAGGTAGCCCCCATTGGGCAGCTCCACGTTGCGGCACACCTGTTCAATGCCAGCAAAGCCCATATCCACCAGCAGGACACCCCCCTCTGTGGCTCCGTCCCGGGTCAGCTGGACATAGCGGCTGAGGGAAACCACCCACTGGTAGTGGTAGTCCGGGTCCTCGAAGAGATCCTGGACATGTGGCGTAGAGAAATGGAGGTTCTCCTTCTTCTGAAGCGCCGAGAGGAACCAGCCCGTCTGCGTCAGGTCCGCTGGCTGTTTCAGGGCGCTTAACGGAACGGCGGACACCAACCCTCCCCGCAGGTCAAAGAGGGCGATGGACACCAGGGAGTCCCGGTCGTCCTCATATAACAGCTCCATGGGTGCGGTCAGGCTGTCCCGCCCCAGGTCCGCGCTCTTGATAACCCGGTAGTACATGGTGTCGGACACCCGCATCATAGAGCGGAGATAGCTGTCCAGATTCAAATTGACCTGAGCCAGCACCCGCTGGCTGTTCTCCGCCACCAGTTCCCCGGTGGCGGAAGAAAAGCGCCAAAACAGGCTCAGGCCCATAAAGATCATCCCCACCACCGCCACCGTGGTAAAGGAGAGGGAGATAACCATTTGGATGCTCATTTTCTGGTATCGCTGGGCCCAGCGGCTGGTAAACCGCTTTAATATAGAGGTCACTCTCCCCCTCCTCTCTTTTCGTTGACCAGGTCCCCTTTCCTGGGAAAGGGGCAGCGGGCCATGGCCCGCTGTTATGCCCATCCGGCGGATGGTGTCAGCCCGTCTGTCCCGCCCTGAATTTGGAGGGGGACACACCGAACCGGCGCTTGAACACATAGCTGAAATAGTTGGGGTCAGTATAACCTGTTTGCTCCGCGATAAGGTAGGTCTTTTCCTCTGTTTCCCGCAGGAGCTGGGCGGCCCGCTCCATCCGCACCTCAGTCAGATAGGCGATGAAGCTCATCCCCACCTCCCGTTTGAAGAGGGTGGAAAAATAGGTGGGCGACAGGTGGAGATAGGAGCAAAGGGTTTCTACGCTCAAATCCCCATCCCCATAGTTCCGGGCAATAAAATCCTTGGCCCGCTCCACCGTCTTCCAGGTGGAGTCTGTCCGCTGCTGCCCCAGCAGCTCCCGCAGCTTCAGGCCGCCCTTTACCAGCCACCGCTCCAGTTCATCCAGCGAGGAAAAATCCGTGATGGAGATCGCCCCGGTAAAGCCGGACCCAAACACCCGCTCCAGCTCCACCCCGCCTCCTCTGGCTAGTTTGATCAGACAGGTCATGGTTTCCAGGAAAAACAGGTGGCACTGGGGCAAAGAGAGCCCCGCCTCGCGGACCCGGTCCATCAGTGTACGAATGGTCCGCTCCACCTCTTCTTGGCTTCCCAGCTTGATCGCCGCTGTCAGTTGGCGCTGGTCCTCCTCCTCGAAGGCCAGCCGGACCGTGTGGTCCGGCTCCATATCGCCGATATAGATGACCTGTACGCTCCCCTTCAGCACACGGTAATCCAGGGCGGAACGGGCCCCCTCGGCCGAGGAATGGAGCTCCTCCGGCCCATCGCAGGGCAAGCCCACCCCCACGGTCAGCGACATCCCCAGATAGCTGTAAGCCAGGGCACACAGCCGCCCCAGCTCCTCGATCAGGGGATATATCCCCTGATCTCCCATATGGGCCAGCAGAGCCACTGTATCATTATACAGGATGGCCCGGATGGTACAGCCCTCCAAGGCAAAATGCTCCTCCAAAAACGCCCGGACGGACAGGAGGAGCAGTTCATCCCGCTCCGGCTTTCCCGCTTCGTTGAGGCAGTCCACCTGGACTAGCGCCGCCGCCCAAGTCCCCTGAGGCAGTTCAATCTCGTATCGGCCCGCCCGCTCCTGAATCAGATCAGCCCGTATCTGTCCATCCAGCAGCCGGGCGTAGAACATTTCACGCAGCACGGGCAGGCTCTCCTCATACCGGCGGCGGAGGGTCTCCATATCCCGCCGCTCCAGCCGCTGCCGGTCCAGCTGGTCCTTCAGCTTGTTCAGCACATCCATCAGCTCAGGGGCGTTGATGGGCTTCAGGATATATTCGGATACGTCCATACCGATGGCCTGGCGGGCGTATTCAAAATCGTCAAAACCGGAGAATACTACTAGTTTAGCCGCCGGAAGGGACTGTTTCAAGCGGCGGCACAGCTCCAAGCCATCCATAAATGGCATTTTGATATCAGTGAGGACCACGTCCGGCCTGAGCTGCTCGGACAGCTCCAGGGCCTCCTGGCCGTTCTCCGCCTCGCCCACCAGGGCGAAGCCCAGACTGCTCCAGTCGATCTTGCGGCTGATGCCGGCGCGGATCTCCTCCTCGTCGTCGGCCAGCAGCACACGGTAGGGCTCCATAGTGACCCCTCCTTTGGAAAGAGTATAGCACAGGTCTGCCAAGCTATTCAAGGGCCTCCCTTCTTTCCCACAGAAGAAAGGCGCCCGTCCGCCGTGTGGTGGATGGGCGCCCAAAAGGCCAGAGGAACGTGCGGTAGAAATTACTTTTTCACCAGATATTTGCGCATATCCAGAGCGCAGGCAAAGAGGATGATCCCGCCCTTGATGGCATACTGCAGGTTCTGGTCCATGCCCACCAGAGGCAGGGCCACGAAAATCAGGCGCAGCATGATAACACCGATGACGATGCCGCTGATCTTACCGATGCCGCCTACAAAGGACACGCCGCCGATGACGCAGGCCGCGATGGCGTCCAGCTCGTAGTTGACGCCGGTGTTGGCGGTATTGGAGGCGATACGGGCGGACTCCACGAAGCCGGCCCAGCCGTACATGGCGCCAGCCAGGGCAAAGACGGCGATGGTGGTGGCAAACACGTTGACGCCGGACACACGGGCGGCCTCCTCATTGGCGCCCAGGGCAAACATGTTTTTTCCGAAGGTCGTCTTGTTCCAGATGAACCACATCAGAACGGTCAGCAGCACAGCGTAAATCACATAGTTGGGGATCTGAATGGATCCGAAGGTCAGCAGAGGGGGATTGCCCACCACGAAGTTGCGGTAGCCCTGATCCAGACCGGAGATGGCCATGCCGTTGTTGTTGCCCTGCTGAACATATAGCAGAAGGATAGTGTACAGGATCAGCTGGGTCGCCAGGGTGACGATGAAGGGGTGCAGCTTGAACTTGGCCACAAAGAAGCCGTTGAATGCGCCGATCAGAGCGCCGATGCCCACCACGATCAGGATGACCAGGGGGATGGGCAGGGTGCCGATATTGGGCCACATCTTGTTGGCGGCATCGCTGGCCTGGAGCAGGGAGGCCGCCACACAGGCGGTGATACCCACAGCCCGGCCGGCGGACAGGTCGGTGCCAGTCAGCACGATGCAGCCGGCGATGCCCAGCGCCACAGGCAGATAGGCCGCGGTCAGGGACAGCAGGTTGACCAGAGAGCGGGGGGCCAGGAAAGAAGGCTGGGTGATCGCCACATAGGCGGCCACCGCCAGCATAATGATGATCAGGGCATTGTTCAGCAGGGCGTTGCCGACCTGCTTGGCGTCAATGCCTTTCGCCTTGGCGGCGAGCTGCTTGGATTCGTTACTCATGAATCGTTTCCTCCTCTTTACACATACTTCGCCGCCAGGGTGAGGATCTCCTCCTGGCTGGTGTTCTTCGCGTCTACCTCACCGGCTACCTGACCGCCGGACATGACGATGATGCGGTCGCATACGCCCAGCAGCTCAGGCATCTCGGAAGATACCATAATGACCCCCTTGCCCTCGTTGGCCAGGTCGATGATAAGCTGATAGATCTCGTATTTGGCACCTACGTCGATGCCACGAGTGGGCTCGTCCAGCAGAAGGATCTCCGGCTTGGTCAGCAGCCAGCGGCCGATGATGACCTTTTGCTGATTGCCGCCGGACAAAGAGCGGATCTGGGTCCTCTGGCTGGGCGTTTTGATGTGCATGGCCTGGATAGCCCAGTCGGTGTCCTCTTTCATCTTCTTGTCGCTAAGGTAGGCCAGACGGCCAAAGCCCACCAGGTAATTTTTGATATTGGAGATGACGGTATTCTCCTTGATGTCCCGAATGCCGAAGATGCCGGTGGCCCGACGCTCCTCGGTAAGGAGGGCAAAGCCGTTTTTGATGGACTCTCTGGGGGTCCGGTTCTGGATCTGCTTACCGTGGAGGGTAATAGTTCCCCCCTGTCGGGTCATGGCGCCGAACAGATTTTCCAACACCTCGGTCCGGCCGGAGCCGTCCAGACCGGCGATACCCAGCACCTCACCCTTTTTCAGCTGGAAAGTAGCGTCCTTCAGCCGGGTATATTTTCCCGCAATATGCTGGACGTCCAGGATCACATCCCCGGGTTTATTGGTCTTTGGCGGGAAGCGGTTGGTCAGCTCCCGGCCCACCATCAGCTTGATGATCTCGTCCATGGTCAGCTCCTTGGCCGGTTTGGTAGCCACCCAGGTGCCGTCCCGCATAATGGTGACATCATCGCTGATCCGCAGGATCTCCTCCATCTTGTGGCTGATATAGATGATGCCGCAGCCCCGGTCCCGCAGCATATTGATGATCCGGAACAGGTGCTCCACTTCAGTCTCTGTCAGGGAGGAGGTGGGCTCGTCAAAGACGATAATCTTGGAATTATAGGATACTGCCTTGGCAATCTCCACCATCTGGCGCTGGGAAACGGGCAGCGTGGACATCACAGCATTGGGGTCCACCTCTACCTCTAAGGTCTCAAAAATCTCCTTTGTGCGCTGGTCCATTATGCGCTCGCTGACCACAAATCCGGCTACTTTAGGATACCGGCCCAGCCACAGGTTGTCCTTCACCGTGCGGGTCAGGGCCTGGTTCAGCTCCTGGTGCACCATGGCCACACCATTCTCCAGGGCCTCTTTTGAGCTTCTGAAATTGATCTCCTTGCCGTCCAGCGTGATGGTACCCGCGTCTCTGTGATAGATGCCGAACAGGCACTTCATCAGGGTGGACTTACCGGCTCCGTTCTCCCCCATCAAGGCATGGACTGTGCCAGGACGGACAGTAAGATTGACGCCGTCCAGCGCCTTGACGCCCGGGAATTCCTTGCAGATGCCGCGCATCTCCAGCAGTGCTGGCTGCTCCATATTGTTCCTCCTCTCTCTTGGTGAAGCTTCCGCTTCATACGCGCCCGGTACAGGCCGCGTCTCAAGCGGGAGCTTCACTTGGAGAGCGGGGCTGCCATCCGGCAGCCCCGCTCGCTTTGGGTCGTTTCTATTGGGGCCGATTCAGCTTTGCCACCAGTCCTTAGTCCTGGGTAGTAGCGTCATACATGGCGTAAGGCACTCGGATCTTAGCCACATCAGCGTCAATGGTGAAGGAATCGGTATTGGCCATCAGTTCAGCGCCGTCCTGAACGTTCTTGACCAGGGTGACGATGGTGGAGGCCATGCCCACGGCGTCCTGCTTGATGGAGCCGGTCATGTTGCCAGCCTTGATTAGAGCCTTGGCGGAGTCGGTGGCGTCAACGCCGAACACGGGGATGATGGTGGTGCCCTCGCCGTTGTTATAGCCCACGTTCTGCAGAGCGGCGATAGCGCCCTCGGCCATACCATCGTTGTTGCAGATGACCAGCTCGATCATGTTGTTGTTGCCCTCGTTATAGGAACCCAGCAGAGACACCATGTAGTCGTTGGCAGCCTGAGCGGACCACTTGCCGGCCTGGTCAACCAGGTACTTGGTGGAAGCGGAGGCATCGTAATAAGCCAGCTCGGGCTTGCCGCCGGCAGTCAGGATGGCGTTGGCATCCTCAACGGCGAACTGGGTGCGGGCCTCAGCCTCAGCGTTGGCCTCCTGGCCCTTGAACATCACATAGGAGATGGTGCCGTCGCCGTTCAGGTCCACGGCATCGTAGTTGGCCATCAGGTAGTTGCCGATCATCTCACCCTGCATATGGCCGGCATCGGGGGCGTTGGTACCCACGAAGGCGCACTTCTCATAGCTGTTGATCACCTCATTGTCGGCGACCTCGCGGTTGAAGAAGATGACGGGGATGTCAGCGGAGCGGGCGGCCTCAACGATATCCTTGGCGGGATCGGAAGTGGAGGTCTCCACGATGTTGACGATCAGAAGATCGGAACCGGCGGTGATGGCGGTGTTGACCTGGTCAGTCTGGGTGGGCTGAGAGCCGGCGCCGTCCCAGTTGTTGGGCTCAATGCCCAGAGCCTTCAGCTGCTCGTCCATAGACGCGCGGACGCTGGAGATATAAATATCGGAGAAGTCATAGTAGAACACGTCTACCCGCATATCGCTGGCGGGAGTGGCAGTCCCCTGAGAGGTGCTGCCGGCGGCGCTGCCAGCAGAGCTGCCGGCGTTGCTGTTCGAGCTGTTGTTGTCCTTGCTGCCACATCCGGCAAACAGGCCGATCATCATGACAGCGGCCAGAGCAAGTGCAAGCTTCTTTTTCATTGTTATTCCTCCTGTTTCGTTCAGTTGGCGTCTTACGTAGACTCGCTGAAAAAACCGACGTTTCTTTCAGCGTCCTTATTCTAATCGTTTCTGGCCGCAAAAACGATAGAAAAAACTACGAACTTCTATAAAAAAACTTGGTTTCGTGAGCAAACAAGAGAAAAATTTTCCGAAAAAAGACGAACCCAGCCCTTTTACCCTTACAGTATACCCCTCATTTCTCCTGCCTTACACCACAAATTGAAGCAATAAAAAAGACGGCCTTGAGCAGGTCGTCCTTCGTGCAGGGGAATTAAAGCAGATCAGACTGATCAGGGTGCTCCTTGAACCACTTTGCTGCGTAGCTACAGGTTGCCTTGGCACGCAGGCCCTCCATCCGGATCTGCCGCACGGCAGCATCCAGCAGTTGGCCGGCCACCCCCTGTCCCCGCAGGGACTGGTCTACAAAGGTGTGGTCAATGTCAGCCACCCCCTCTGAAACGGGGAATGTGACCTCTGCCACCAGCTTTCCCTGTTCATCCAAGGCAAAAATGCGCTCCCGCTCATGCTGAAACTCCATATCCATCACCTCTTAAAAGGTAGTATACCTTACTTTCAGATAGAAGGCAAGACAGGACCATCTTTCTTTTTTGCTTTCAAAATAAAAAAATAAAAAAATTCTATTGACAATTTTCTATCCTCTGCTATAATAACATTCGTGCTTGCGACAGCAGGCGCAAATAGCGGGATTGTGTAAGGGTAGCACGACAGACTCTGACTCTGTTTGTGAGGGTTCGAATCCTTCTCCCGCTGCCAAGCTAAAATTCCCTGAAAGTGCTTTATTTCCAGTGCTTTCAGGGAATTTTTCTTTCTCCTTCAAAGGCAGAGAAAATATCTTTTTAGTGCCTGTTTGTGCCTTTAAGTGGTGGAAAATGTGGTGGAAAAGTATTTTTACTTTACAGAATAGTCCGCCCCCAATTTTGAGGGCGGACTTTTTTATCTTACGATGTACTTATAATACTTCGCCAGTTTATCGGGACCAGCGTCCTTGTCGTCCAGGAATGCTTTCGCCATATCGACATAGAAGTCGATCTTATCCCCGACTCCGAATTTCTTGGCCACTTTAACATAATCGGAATAGATCATATTGAGTGCGGCCCAAAATTCGTAGGGATCATAACCTAGACTCCGTTGTGCCATGACCTGTTTTGCCTGGTCGAATGTCCAATGGGCTCCATTTGTTCCATCCTCATTCTCCATGTGGCTGGTCCACTCATCGGCCATTTGCTGGTCAAACTTTGGGGAATAATTGCTGTCAGAATATCCACTCATAGCACGATGGCCAGGAATGTGGTCCATCTCTCGATACTGAGGCACGCTCGCATCGGAACTTCCCATTTGTACCCAGTCACGATTGAACCCGATTGGACGGCCCTCGTATCTATCGTTTATCGGCCAATGCTGGTTCTCGTCAAAATGGCCCATGGGTTGGTCATGGTAGGGAAGATAGCGCCCCATATCAGGCCCATACATATCCGACCTGGGCGCAAACCGTCCGTCTGAATATCTGCGATATCCTCTGTCCTCCGGTTCCATCATTGCGGACATTGGGGCGTACCGTCCATTGTCGTAGTGCTCACGGCCAGTGCGGTCGCGGAAGCGGTCCTCCACCCGGTCAGGATACGGATAGCGGTCTTTAGCCCGCCAATCATCATACTCAAACCCGAAATGGCGGCCTTTTTCTTTCCCCTGGTTCATCAGAAGCATTTTAGTAGATCGTTTCATACTGTATCCCTCCTTTATGTCGCAGGGGCAGCGGCGGTCCCACCGTCAATGCTGGAAAGGTTGTTGCTGGGGGAGCAGCAGGGAGCACCCAGCATACGGAACGAGCCGCCGGTGGGAGTAGTAACCGCACAGACAGAGTAGCGGGTGCGGGTACGAATACCACAGGCGGTTACCTGAGCACAGCTACGCTTGGTCAGCGGGTAGAGCGTTGTCCCGGTCCCGATGGTGATATATACCGGAGCATTGATAGTGGTAGTTTCGGGGATCGCCTGGGCCACAACGATACAATACTTCTCTCCGTTATTGTAGGAACCAGCAGGCAGGTTGATCTCCAGATTCCCACCAGTAAAGGTGACCGCCTGTGAGAGCACAAGCCGGTCACAGAGCTTACATACAGGTTTGCAAGACATATATTTTACCTCCAAAAATCAGGGGCGGCAGACTGTTGCCCACCGCCCCGAAATAGTCACGGCAGAGCCGGAAATTTAAAGTGGTCGATTTCGACCAGTTTAGCAGCCACAGCCGCAGCCGCTGTTATAGGCCCCGCAGTAGGGATAGGGGGCGGGCACCTGATAGGCTGGCACGGGCATAGGATTGATGCGCCGGATCAGTTCAGAGGTCTGAGCGTCCAGAGTGGCGGTCAGATAGCTGTTCTGGTTAGCCTGAGACGCAGCCAGCTTGAGGGACTGATTCTCAGCCTGGAGGGAATCAATCTTGCTCTGAGTCAGGAAATCCAGGATGGCACGGGTGTTGGAATTGTTGTTTTCCAAAATATCGCGGGTGCTGCCCTGGATAGTGTTCTGAATGGCGCAGGTGTTAGTGGCCATGTTGTAATTCACACCGTCAATGGCCCGCTGGGTCTGGCAGCAACAATCCTGAGCCTGCGCGGCCATGTTGCACATCTGGGACTGGATGCCGTTGAAGCCCTGAAGCAGAGCAACATTGGTGTTATTGAAGCCGTTGGTGATGCTGTTGTTTAGGGCATAGGTGCTGTCACAGATGCCCTGCTGGATAGCAGAGATGCCGCGCTCCACACCGTTGAAGGCAATGGCCTCGTTTACATCGGCACGGGTAGCAAGGCCCTGGAGACCAGGATCAGTGCTGGCACCGCCACCGCCGAAGCCGCCGAAACCGCCTCGGCCCCAGCCAAAAATCATGGCGAAGATGATAATAGCCCACCAGCCGTCACCGCCCCAAAAGCCGCCATTGTTACAGTTTCCGCCGTTGGAATCGCTGCCCAGCGCATAGCCAGTCGCAAAATCGTTGTCCATTGTATATACTCCTTTATCAGTTATTACATCGGGGCCGTACGCTCCCCGGATGTTTCCAAAGAGCGGTTTTTATCAAGACCCGAAAACTGATAAAGTGCTTTATTTACTTAGGCAATGTAATGCCCATTTGATGGGCCATCTGATTCAGATCAACGCCCCGCTCTTTTGCCATGTTTTCCGCAATCTGGCGGAGTTGCTGCGGATTCTTCCCCTGGATCAGCCGCATAGCCTGGGCGGCCTGTGGATTCTGTCCAGCCATCTGTTGGAGCATTTGCATGGGATTTCCGCCGTTCCGTGCCATCTGGAGCATTGCCATCATTGGATTATTCATCATTGGAGGCATCATTCTTTTTCACTGCCTTTCCAGTAGGTTTTTTCAACCTATCAACCTCGTCCTTTAAATTTTGTACTGTGTCCTTCATGTCTATAAACTCATCCAGCGGTGCAAAGGCCGCTACCTGAGTGGGGAACTGTTCCTGTTTCTCTCTGGGCGCGTCGAGCTTAAACTCAAACACATCAGCCGACCCACTGTTGGTATTGAACCGCTTCATGTAGACCACATTATGAGCAAGGTCCGGGAAAAACATGGGAGAACCCATAAAGTCCACCGGGACACCCAGAGCTTCCTCTTTGGAGGCCACAGGACGGCAGAAAAAGTTGGGCTGTGTGTTTGTACTCCCAACTGTCTGGGCGGACTGTACAGGCTGTGGAACAGGCTGCTGCATAGGTTGGTAAACCTGTGGAGCGGGCGCAAACGGAGTTACAGGGTTGTAGCCGCCGTAAGCGGGGTATGTATAATTAGGAAATCCGGCCATTGTCCAGTGCCTCCTTTCTTGCTTCTACCTCGTCCAAGTATTTTTGGAGCCCATAGTCATCCCCCTGGGCCTGATACCACATCACACTTTCTGCGGCGCAATCAGGCCGGATGCCAGCGGCAATCAATCTCTCTACCGGGGTCATATATCACACGTCCTTTGTATAAAATAAGGAGTCCGTGAGGAGGGCGGCGACGTGTACCAACCCTTGATCCTCACGTCCTCCATGTCTATATTGTCGCATAAAAATTCCCCGGCTGGGTACGGTCCCAGTCGGGGTTGTGTACGTTTTATGTACGGTTTGTGTAGAGCTTGGCGGATACATTTTCCACCCGCTCCAAAATATGTTTGAGGTGGTCTCCCACCGTGGCCCTGCGCCATCCCAGCTCCGCCGCAATATCCATCTGACACCATTTGTCAATAAGATATCGTCTGGCAATCAGTTCATCGTCCCGGTGGAGTGCGGCCTCGTGGATGGCCTCCTCCAGTTGAGAGCGCAAGAGCTTGTCAAGCGATTCCGGTAGCTTTACTCTTGCGCTCATGCTCCACGTCCTTTCCTTACTTCAACGCCGCAGCTCGTGCCATAACAGCACTCTCCTCACGAGTGACAAATGCCATAGGTCGGGTCCCATCTGTCAGGCCAAGCTCGTTGGCCTCTGCAAACAGCTTCGGCATACTGGCCGGTAGCTCCGCTCGCTCGGCCAGATAGCGGTCCATGTACTCCTTCCACTGCTCGTAGGTCACAGTCTCATCCTCTCCTTCCATCCATCGGGCCACATCCGCCCGGAAATCATCCATGGTCTTGCCGAATTTAGGGAACCAGTGAAGGACATCCCCGTGGTTACTGGCGATCCCTCTGCGGTAGCCCTCCTTATGGCAGATTACCACTCCGTCAGCCAACGGGTCCAGGTTATACTCTTTGCAGAGAGAGGCGGTCAGCTCCACGGCCTCCTGGTACACCGCCTTAAAATAGCTGGCATCCGTTAGGCCGTCCTCGCAGATTTCAAAAGAAATGTGGGTATCATTTGCACTGCCGTTCTTCCCTCGGCCACAGTGCCAGCCACGGCGATTCCAAGGAAGGGTCTGCACCGTGCCAACGCCTCCATCGGCAAATCTGCCCATAAAGGCGTGGGCGCACTTATTCAGCTTCTTATCAAATTTTGCCTTGTATTCTGTATTGGTCTGGTTCCAGTGGTTGCCATAGGTGTTTCGGCCTATCTCCTCATCTCCGGGCACATAGCGGGCCACAGAGGGGTTATTAGCCCCGGTTGAGTGTATCATTACCCCCTGTGGCCGGATGGTCCTCCCGGCCCTGTAACAGTCGTTTCTGGTCAAATACTGTTGTACGATTCTCATGATATCCTCCAAGGACGGCAAAAGGCCGCCCCGTCTACTTGACAAAGCGGCCTGGTCTGATATAATAATGACGAAGGGATGACTGCGACAAGCGGTTAGCCCGGTAACAGGTTAAATAAGCAAAAGCCTATGAAGCCGTCACTTGGCAGAGTGGCGGTTTCTGCTTTTCACAATAATCGTAACCGTAAAAGGCCCGATATGTAATGTGATCCGCATGGCCTCACCCCCTCTCGGGTGGTGTGGCTAACCGCCTGCCGTTGTTGCAGTATCCCTCCGGTCCCTTGTGGGACAAAATCATTCTATCAGAGGGTCCGCTTTCTGTCAATTCCTGCCGCCCAGTGAGGCGGCTTTTTCTTATGCCTGCTCCGCCTGCTCGGCGGCCTCTTTGTCAGCCTGGATGCCAGCCTCAACGGCGGCGGCGAAGGTATCCATACCGCCAGTTTGATAAGCGGCGGCCAGCTCCTGACCGTAACGGCCAGTAAACTCACGCATCTCCTTGGCCTCTTCATGGGTAATCTCAGGGTGCTTCTCCCGGAGCATAGCCATACCTACGGTCGCCAAATCGGGGGCGTCGTTCTTCTCAGTGATTTCGTACAGTTCATAGAGCATTTCGGTGTTCATAGTTCAATCTCCTTTGTAGTCAAAAATATGTTGTTATTCCTTCATCTGCTTGATGGCCTGGTTAACACCAGTTGCCGCCAGACCGCTTACAATGCCCACGGCAACGG